>SEEV01000112.1 GCA_004211695.1 Rhodococcus sp. (in: high G+C Gram-positive bacteria) | reverse complement strand
TCGTCGACGAGCACGTGCTCGACCGTGATGCCGTCCTCCGCCGCCAGTTCGCCGGCGATGCGGAAGTTGAGGACGTCGCCGGTGTAGTTCTTCACGATGTGCACGACGCCGCCGCCCGCATCCACGGCCTCGGTGGCGGCCCGCACCTGCAGCGCGTTGGGCGAGGTGAAGATCAGGCCGGGGCAGGCTCCGGTGAGCATGCCCCGGCCGACGAACCCGGCGTGCAGCGGTTCGTGCCCGGACCCGCCGCCCGACAGCAACGCGACCTGCCCGGACGGCAACGGTTCCCGCCGCGTGAGATAACCCGGTTCCGGATGCCACTCGAGATCGTCGGTGGTGGCGACGGCCCCGCGGAGCGCGTCGACGACGAACGACTTGGGCGAATTCAGGAACTGTGGGGGCGCCATGCACCCAGGCTAAGCCCCCGCATGTGAGTGCCGCGGCGTGCCGGAACACACATTGTCACTCACGTGGGCGGCGGCGGCGAGCGCTTCCTCGAACTCCCGCTGCCCCGACCGCGATCCGAGCAGCAGCGCCAGCCGGGTCAGGAATCCTTCGCGGTCCGATTCGCCCGCCTGGTCGAGCGCCTCCGACAGTCCCATCCACACGTTTTCGCGCAGCAACTCGTCCGGGCTCGCGGCCGTCTCCGTGTGTGCGGGGACGACGCCCACTGCGGGGGCGGTCGCCGACTTCAGGTGCGCGTGCACCTCACCGAGCAGCGACAGGTCGCGGACCCGGCACAGGACGAGCCCGTCCGGCCGGATGACGAAGCACTCGCCCGGGGACGCGCCGAGAGCCGCCGCGACCGCACCGTCGGGGTCGTCGAGGACCGTCAGGTCGGCCGCCGCGTCCACCACCGCACCCGGAGCGGGGACGACGACCGCCCGCACCGACTCGGGGGACAGCGCCGTCGACAGCGCGGCGGCGTGGGCGGCGACGACGTCGGCGACGGCGGCATCGACTCCGACACCGAGCACCGCGAAACCCGTTCCACGGACGCGGTTCAGCGAAGACTCCACCGACCCCTCGGCGGTGGCGACGCGCACGCGCCGGTCCTCCAGCGGATCACCGGGCAGCACCCCGGTCGTGCCCTCGGCCACCGGCCACGTCAGCGGGGACAGGTGCGCGTGCGTTGCACTGGACTGCCGCGGATTGATCAGGTGACCGAACTCCGGGCGGGTGGTGGCCAGTGCCAGCACCGCGTCGCGGGTGGTGCGGTAGCCGTGGCTGCCGGGCGACATGATGAGTGTCGACTTGCCCGCGTTGTCGACGTTCTGCTGCCAGGCGCCGCGACGCTCGGCCGAATACGCCTGCAGCAGGGCCTCGTCCGCGGCGCCGTTGACGACGGCGGCCAGGGTCCAGGCGAGGGTCTCGGCGTCCTCCATTCCGGAGTTCAGCCCGCGGACACCGAAGATCGGCACCAGGTGTGCTGCGTCGCCGGCGAACAGGATGCGACCGTGCGCGAAATCGTCCAATGCGAGTGCGTGTGCGCGGTAGAAGCCGTGCCACTCGAGGGTCCACGGCACGTCGTTCTCGAGCCAGTCCAGGTGCCGGGTGATCCGGTCGCGGATGCGGTCTTCCTGCGTCTCCAGTTCGGCGTCGTCGGAGCTGTCGAGCTGGTAGTCGATGCGCCAGATGTCGCGGGGCTGCTGGTGCATGATGATCGTCGAGCCGGGGTTGCTCGGCGGGTCGAACCACACCATCCGCTCGGCGGGCAGCGTCGATTCCCAGTGGATGTCGGCGATGACGTAGTTGCCCTGATAGCTGTTTCCCTGCAACCGGATTCCCGCGAGTTCACGCATGCGGCTGCGGCCACCGTCGGCCGCGACCACCCATCGCGCACGGAGCCGGCGAGTACCGAAGGCGGTGTCGATGTCGAGTGTCACGTCGTCATCCGACCGCAGGACCCCGGCGACGCTCGACGACCAGTGGAACGTGATCAGCGGGTGCTCGAGCAGCGTGTCGGTCATGATCTGCTCGATCTCGGACTGCGACACGTTGACCATGGGACCGCGGACGTCGTGCTCGCCGTGCGCCATCTCGAAGTGCAGCACCTGCTCGTCGCGGTAGAAGCTACGACCGCCCACCCAGGGGAGCACGATCTCGTCGAGTTTCGGTCCGAAGCCGAGTCGGGCCGCGACCTCCAGGCTGTGCCGGGAGATACAGATGGCGCGGCTGCCGAACGACACCTGGTCGGCGGCCTCGAGCACGGTCACCGGGATGCCGCGCTCCGCGAGACCGAGCGCGACCCCCATCCCGACCGGTCCGGCGCCCACGACGACGACGGGCAGGGCCTCGTCGGTAGCGGTGGTCGACGCGAAATCCGTCGCCGGGTACTTCTGCGGCTGGAAGTAGGTGGACATCAGGCGGCCTCGGCTTTCTGTTCGATCTTGTTCGTTTCCGGCAGTAGCAGGATCGCGACGAGGCTGATCACGGCGATCACCACGAAGTAGGCGCTGATCGCCGCGGAACTCCCGAAGGCCCCGAACAGCCACGTCGCCATGAACGGTGCCAGCCCGCCGCCGAGGATGGCACCGATCTGGTAGCCGAGAGACGCTCCGCTGTAACGGATGTGGGCGGGGAAGAGCTCCGCGAACAGCGCGGATTGCGGTCCGGCGGTGGTGCCGAGCACCGCGGCCATCACGACCATCGCGAGCAGCATGACCGGGAGCGACGCCGTGTCGATCAACGGGAAGAACACCGCCGCGACGATCACCAGCGCGATCGAACTCCACGTGTACACGCGGCGCCGGCCCAGCACGTCCGACTTCCAGGCCGAGACCGCCATTCCCGCCATCCATACCGGGCACGCGACGATCAGCAAGGTGAGCATCGTGGCGCGGCTGAAGCCGAGTTCCGTCGTGCCGTACGTGAGCACGTAGACCATGAAGACGTAGGCGATGCCGTTGGTCGCGATGAACGTGCCCGCGGCGAGCAGCACGGTCCGCCAGTTCTTCGTGAGTACCTCGACGATCGGCATCTTCACGATCGTGTCGGTCTCCTTGACCTCGGCGAAGGCCGGGGATTCGAAGACGCCGAGGCGAATCCACATCGCGACGCCGACGAGCACGGCGCTCATGAGGAACGGCACGCGCCAGCCCCAGGTCTGGAACGCGTCGTCGGACAGCAACTGGGTGACGCCGAGGAACACGACGTTCGCCATGATCACTCCGGCCGGGACACCCATCTGCGGGGCGGCGCCGTAGAGTCCGCGCTTGCCTTCGGGGGCGTGCTCGGTGGCCATGAGAACGGCGCCACCCCACTCGCCGCCGACGCCGATTCCCTGGACGAACCGCAACGCCACCAGCAGGATGGGTGCGGCCACCCCGATGGCCTCGAAGTTCGGGAGCAGTCCGATGCCGACGGTCGCGGCACCCATCATCGTCAACGACAGCACCAGCATCGACTTGCGTCCGATGCGGTCACCGAAGTGGCCCATGACGACGCCGCCGATGGGGCGGGCGATGAAGCCGACCGCGAAGGTGGCGAACGCGGCCAGGGTTCCGGCGAACGTGGAGGCGCCGGGGAAGAATTGTGGTCCGATCACCAGGGCCGCGGCGGTGCCGTAGATGAAGAAGTCGTACCACTCGATCGCGGTGCCGACGAAGCTCGACAGGACTGCCCTGCGCGCTTCTTTGGGGGACACCGTCGGTGTCGCCTCGGTGATTGCCGTCATCGTCTGCCTTCCCGGGTTCTGCTGCGCACACTTCTCGCGCTACGCAGAAAACAATGACCCGGCTCACACGCTTTGAAAAGCGGGACTATCCCCCCATGAATTGCAGAAAATCCGTGGAATGGGGCGAATGCGCAGGTCAGGCTGAGACGAACCGGATGAAGGACCGCGCGACTCTGCTCAAAGTCGCCTCCTGATGCCAGGCGACGACCACCGCCACCGATGCCGGCTTCGGGTCGGCGATCGGTTTCACCACGACGGGCAGACCCTCGTAGGTGACGTCCACCCGGGGGCGCTGGAGCAGCAGGGTCCATCCGAGACCGCGCCCGACGAACGCCCGGGCCGTCTCGAAGTTCGCCGTCCGGTACGCCACCCGCGGCGCGAAACCGGCCTCCCGGCAGACGTCCATCGCGTGGTTGGTGCTCGGCGGCGCATCCAGCAGCACCATCGGGTGCTCGGCCAGATCGGCGAGACGCACCGGCCCGTCGACTCCCGCCAGCGGATGCTCCGCCCCGAGCACCACCATCGGCTCGCGGGTCATCAACGGCACCGTCTGCCAGTCCGGGGACAGGTCGAGGTCGTAGACGATGGCGACGTCCAGTTCGCCGCCCTCGAGTTCCGTCCGCAACCGGTTCTGGGTGTCTTCCCGGAACTCGACCGACGCTCGCGGGTACTCGGTGGTGAACGCGTACAGCATCGACGGCAGGATCGTCGGAGCGAGCGCCGGATAGCAGCCGACGGCGATCGGTCCCGCGACGACGCCGCCCTCCCCCGACGCGTCGGCCTGCAACTCCCCCGCCTGCTGCAGCAGGGCCCGCGCCCGCGACAGCACCGCCTCACCCGTGGGTGTCAGTTGCACGCCACGGGCGCGTCGACGCACACACAATTGTGCCTTCAGTGCCTTCTCGAGGTCTGTCACCGCCGCGGACAACGCCGACTGCGACAGGTGCATCCGCTCGGCCGCGCCGCTGATCGTGCCCGTCTCCGCGACGGCGACGAACGCCGCCAGTTGGCGCATGGTGTACGCGGGGACGTTGTCGGAGCGGGGCATGGAAGAACGGTAGCGCGGACGCGCCCCGAGAGAACCGAAGTCCCGAGCCTTGCTCCGGTGTTAATGTTGACGCAGTTCGCTGCGAAAGGCGCACGTCGATGAGTAGATTCACTCGAAGAATGGGTTCGGCCATCGTGACGCTGACGCTCACCGCCGCCGCCCTGGTCGTCTCACCGCCGCTGGTCCATGGTTTCGCCGAGGACATCTGTTACACCGAAGACGGAGCGCCACCGCACAACTGCGCTCCCCTGCCCACCGAATGCCCGCTGAACGACCCCAACGGGCCGATCTGCGGCGTCGAGGCGTTCGCACGATACGGGTTCACGTTGCGCCGACCGCTCGGCGGACGGAGTCTCGTGCACGCGGATTCGACGTACATCATCGCCCGCACCGTCGGATTCTCGGAGCGGGACGCGTATTGGATCGCGGCGTACGACGAAGCGACCGACCTCGGCACGTTCGCGCCGCGAGACATCAACGGCCGTCTCGTCCCCGACGCCGACGCACTGACCACCAAGGACATCAGCGGTCTGGTGCGCACGCACTTCGCCACCGGCGGGTTTCTCTTCCACTTCCTGCCCACGGTGCGCAACCCGTCGGACCCCCTGCCCAACGGGCTGCAGCCCGACATCGACGATCCGCAACACGAGGTCATGCTCACGCACCTGCGCCGCTGGGCCATGGCCGGGCCGGGAAGCGGCGCTCCGTTGTGCACGGGAGGTTTCACGAACCCCTCCACCGAGGGCGACTACGCCACGGGCGCAACGTGTTACGGAGGGCGGCAGCCCGTGCAGATCAACGGCACGTACAGCGTGGAGACCCCGGTCGCCATCCCCTTCACCAACGACACCGGGGAGCAGGTCATCTCCGACACGGTCCGGTCGTCTCAGTTCGACTCCTGGATCGGCAGCGATTCCTGGAACGCGAGGACGGGCATCTACATTCACGCTCTGGGTGATCGCATCTCGCACCACGTCTGCACCGATGCCGGAACGGTCACGCCGCCCAGCCCCGAAAGACAGGACTTTCGGATCGATCTGAACGTGCCCACCTGCGACCAGGGTCCGCACGCGGTCCGCCACGAGTACGAGACGGGTGTGGATTTCGCCGGGCTCGCACCGGAAGACAGGACGACCGAGGCGGCGCTGTCGATGGTGTACGACGAACTCGTCGCATTCGCGCGGGAGCGCGGCACGCTCGATCCGCGTGCCACGACGCCCGCAACCAAGAACGCGCTCCTGACCGACGGACTGCTGCCGGCGCTCGAGATTCGGGAACCGGTCGAGCGGTTGACAGCGGTCACCGCCGTCGGCTGCCGAAGCGGCGTTCCGGCGTTCCCGGGAAACCCGGTGTGTCCCGCCTGATCGCGAACCGGGAGATCTTCGGCTGACGATTCAGCGCGCCGCCGGAACCTGCGCGAGAACGTCCCGCGTCGCGGCGACGAGTCCCGCGAGCCACGCGTCCGTGCCGACAGCCCGCCGGAGTGGTTCGTTGGGCAGTTCGATGCTCACCGGCAGATCCGCGGGCAACGTGGACCAGATGCCGGCGAGATCGATACCCCCGGTCCCCGGCACCAGCCGCTCCTCGCGCGCGTGGCGGATCAACTCGGCGTCGTCGGTGGGCGCCGGGGTGGAGCCGTCGCACATCTGCGCGTAGTGCAGCCACTCGCGCGGGATCGCCGCCAGATCGCCCCGGGTGGTCGTCGAGCGGGCCGTGTGCAGCGCGTCGACGAGGACACTCCGAGCGGGACCGTCGGCCTGCGACACGATCTCGACGGCCGCGGCCGCGTCGGGCACGGCGGTCCACGGCATGAACTCGAGGCTCGCGACGATGCCGTACGTCGCGCACAGTTCCGCGAGCCGGGCGTAGGAGTCGGTGAGCCGGGCCCGGTCGCGGTCGTCGCCGCCGACCAGAACCGCTTTCGCGCCGAGGCGCGCACCGGCCTCCAGCAGTGGGACATATGCCTTCGGGTCGAAATCGGCACCGAGCCGGATGATTTCGAGGTCGAACACCTCGATCGGCGAATCGTCGAGTCGCCGCACGAGCGCGTCGAGCGCGGCGTCGTTCTCGTGCAGCGGATACGCGGTGGTGCCCGGTGCCGCAGGCAGCAATCGGATGCCAATGGTGTCGAACCCGTGCTTCTCGGCGAGGTCCACCTGCTCGAGCGGAGCCGTGTCCAGGACGGTGAGTGCGGCGAGGCCGAGTCGGGCGGTCATCGGGAAACTCCTGTCGTCGAGGCGAGCCGGCGACCGGTGAGGTAGCCGAAGGTCATGGCCGGTCCGAGATTGATGCCACCGGACGGGTAGTGGCCGCCCATCACGCTGGACTGGTCGACTCCGACGGCGAACAGACCGTCGATGGGCTGGTTTTCGTCGTTCAGCACCCGAGACGTCGCGTCGGTCACCAGTCCGGCGAACGTGCCGAAGCTGCCGGGCACGACCTTCACCGCGTAGAACGGCCCCTGTTCGAGCGGGGCGAGCGCCGGGTTCGGCCACGGGTTGTCGGGGTCGCCGGAGCCGGCGGTGAACGGGGTTGTGCCACGATCGAACTCGGGGTCGACGCCGTCGCGGGCGCCCTCGTTGAACGCCGCGACCGTCTTCTCCAGGCCGTCCGGGTCGACGCCGATCTTCTCGGCGAGTTCGCGGACCGTGCGGCCGCGGGTCAGGTACCCCGACTTCAGGTACGGCCACGTGGGGATCGGGAGCGGCTTGGCCATCCCCAGCGGGAAGTACCGCAGGTACCGCTGGTCGGCGATCAGCCAGGAGCAGACCTCCTCGCCGTCGGGCACCTGCTCGACCATCGCGAGGGTGTAGTCGTGGTACCCGAGTCCCTCGTTGACGAAGCGGCGCCCGTCGGCGAGAACGCCGATGGCGCCGGGCTTTCCGCGGTCGAGGATGTGCGGGAACACGCCTTCCTTGCCGTTGCGGTACCGGATGATCGACACCGGGCAGTATGCCACGGGTGACGCGAGCGAGCGGTCCAGCCGGCCGCCGGCGGATTCGCCGAGCGTGATGCCGTCGCCGGTGGTCGTCGACGGGGTGAGTGTCCAGTGCTCGCGCCCCGTGGGTGTGCGGGGGAAGAGTTCGCGGCGCCGGTCCAGGTCGTGGGAGAAGCCGCCCGTTGCGAGGACGACTCCGCGGCGAGCGTGCACGGTGTACGCGCCATCGGGACCCGCCAGCCGGACACCCGTGACGCGACCGTCGGATTCGGTGGTCAGCGCGGTGGCCGCCGTGCCGACCCGGATCTCGACACCCGCGTCCAGCGCCGACCGCAGCAGCCGGCCGACCAGCGCGGTGCCGTTGACGAGGTGCTGGCCGCGCCGCGTGGTGGCGAGGTCGAGCAGGTGCGTGGAGACCCGCCGGGCACAGTGCACGAACGCCTTCGCCGAGCGCGTCGAGTGCAGGAACGCCTGCAGGTCGGGACCGGCCATGATGCCCATCCCGAGGAACGACGTCTCGTAGAGCTGGCGACGCAGGAGAGCCGCGACGTCGGGTCCGAGCTTCCGCAGGCTCACCGGCTTCGGACCGACGGAGCGGTGACCGGTACCGGCGCCGGGGGTGTCGCCGTGGATGTCGGCGATCTTCGCGCCGGGCACGAACTGCAGGGCCGTCTGCTTCTCGAAGAACTCCACCATCTCGGGGGCGCCGTCGAGGAGGGCGTCCACCTTGGCGGCGTCGAAGTTGTCGCCGAGCCGGTGCTCGAGGTAGGTGCGCGGCAGCGATCGGTCCTCGTTCACGCCGTCCGCGTGCGCGAACAGGTTCCGCGGCGTCCACATCCAGCCACCGGACCACGCCGTGGCGCCGCCGCACGTCTCCGCCTTCTCGGCGACGAGGACGGACGCGCCGCCGTGCGCCGCCGCGATCGCGGCGGAGAGACCGCCCGCGCCGGAGCCGATGACGACGACGTCATAGGTGGTGGTGTCGGGGGTCATCAGTTCTCCTTGGTGGTGGCGAGGGTCGGGACGGGCGCGAGGTTCACGACCCGGCCGGTGCGGGACGACTCGTAGACGGCGGCGACGATCGCGAGCGAGGCGCGGGCGTCGCGTCCGGTGACGGCGGGCTCTCGGCCGGTGAGGACGGCGTCGGCGAAGTCCTGCACCTGGAGGGTGTGGAAATCGGCGAGTCCGGCGTTGACGTCACCGACATCGAGGTTGGCGTGGACTTCGGGCGTGAACGGGGCGCGGAATTCCAGTTCACCGGGGACGGTCCAGATCTCGTTGACCCCCTCCCGGCTTCCGGGAACTCGAGGACGCTGGCGATCGCACCGGTCTGCCCGATCACGGTGACCCGGTTGCCGAGATTGTGGTTGGCACCGGTGGTCGCGGTGACGGTGGCGGTGCCGCCCGACGCGAACGAGACGACGGCCGAGGCACTGTCCTCGGTCTCGATGTGCTTGCCGTGCGTGTGGGTGCGGAGGAAGCCGCTCACCGAGACCGCCTCGCCCATGAACCACTGCAGCATGTCGATCTGGTGCACGGCCTGCGTCATGAGGACGCCGCCGCCGTCGGTGTCCCACCGCCCGCGCCACGCGTCGGCGGAGTAGTACGTCGACGGGCGGTGCAGGATCACCGAGGCCTCGCCGAGCACCGGGACCCCGAGACGGCCGTCGTCGATCGCGGTCTTGATCCGCCGGGCGGCGGGCCAGAACCGGCGCTGGAACAGCACTCCGAACGTGACGCCGGCGCGGTCGGCGGCCTCGATCATCCGGTCGGCCGCGGCGACGTCGACGGCGATCGGCTTCTCGCACAGCACGTGGACGCCGGCCTCGGCCGCCGCGACGACCACCTCCTCGTGGACGGGATGCGGGGTGCAGACGGTGCACGCGTCGAGACCGAGTGCGAGCAGTTCCGCGACCGAGCCGACGGCCTGCGCGATGCCGTGCGCCGCCGCGAACTCCCGGGCCCGCTCCAGGTCGGGGTCGCAGCACCCGACCACCTCGACGCCCGGCACCTGCTGCAGTGCCTGGGCGTGATTGCCGGCGATCTTGCCGCAGCCGACGATGCCGATTCGTAGTGCCATCAGAAATTCTCCTCGGTTTCGACGTCCCGGGCGGCGGTCTCGCCGCGGTCGAGACGGTTCAGGGCGGCCACGTCGTCGGCGGTGAGCCGCACGTCGAGGGCGGCCAGATTCTCGGCCTGGCGGGCCGGATTCGCGGACCGGACCACCGGCACCACGCCCTGCGCGCGATGCCACGCCAGGACCACCTGCGCGGGTGTGCAGTCGAGGCGCCGTGCGGTGTCGACGACGACCGGGGCGCCCAGGACCTCGCCGCGTCCCAGCGGGCTCCACGACTGGGTGAACACCCCCAATTCGTCGTTGACGCGCCGGACGGGCAGCCGGGCGAGGGTCGGGTCCATCTGAATCTGGTTGACGGCCGGTGCCTCTCCGGTCTCGTCGACGACGCGGCGCAGATGCTTCTCCAGGAAGTTGGAGACACCGACGTACCGGACGAGCCCGGCGTCCCGGCAGGCGAGCATCGCTGCGAACGCCGCCACATACCGGTCGAGACGCGGGAGCGGCCAGTGGATGAGGAACAGGTCGAGCCGTTCGAGACCCAGGCGCTCCAGGCTGCGTTCGAGTGCGCCGCGGATGTCCCCCGAGACGTGATCGCTCCCCCGGAGTTTCGTGGTGACGAACAGGTCGTCCCGCGGCACTCCGCATTCCCCGATCGCGACGCCGACGGCGTCCTCGTTCTCGTAGATCGCGGCGGTGTCGATCAGGCGGTAACCGGCCTCGACGCCGGCGAGGACGGCCCGGGTGGCGTCCGCGCCGGTCAACGGCCAGGTGCCGAGACCGAGGGGCGGAATCACCATCATGCGCTCACCGCCTCGCGGGCAGCGGCGGCGGCCGTGATCTTCGCGGCGACGTCGACGGCGGTGACGATCGCGGCGTGGATGGAGCCACCGTCGCCGCTGGCGTCGCCGACCGTGTGGACGCCGAGTCGCGGTGCCAGCGAGCGGAGTTCGGCGAGCAGGTCGGAACGTGGCTCGATGCCGTGCGAGATCAGCAACTCGCCGGGTGCGTCGACCGTGCGTTCCACGCCGCCGGTCGAGATCACCACCCGATCCTCCTCGACCCGCGTCACGATCGACGACAGGTGGGTGGTGAGGTTCTCGCTGGCCTCGAGTCGAGGGAGCAGCACGATCTTGCCGCGCCTGCCGACGTCGTGGGCGATCGTCTCCTGCGGGCCGATCATGACCACCGTCGTGCCGCGCTGCAGTAGGTCGTCGGCGACGGCCGCAGCCTCCCGGTCGGCGCCGAAGATCGTGATCGCCTCGGGCGCAGGCTCACCGGAGGCGAGGAAGTCGCGGATGTCCCGGATCCGGCGCCGTTCGGCCCCGGGCAGGTCGACCTCGGGTCCGCGCCCGCCGGTCGCGAGCACGATGGCGTCGAAGTCCGAGGCGGCCAGTGAAGTGGCGTCGACCCGGGTGCCGGTGTGGCAGGTGACGTCGAGGTCGGCGAGTTCGGCGAGATACCAGTCGACGATCTGCGCGTACTCGGGGTACTCGTGCAAACGGGACGCCAGCGCGAAATCGCCACCGAGGCGGTCGCGTTCGTCGTAGAGATCGACGCGGTGGCCGGCCAGTGCGAGGTCGCGGGCGGCCGCCATCCCCGAGGGGCCGCCGCCGACGACCGCGACTCGCACGGACACGTCCGCCGGCGTCGACGGCTGCGCGAGTTCGCGGCCCACCCACGGGTTCACCGAACACGGAACGGGCCCGGCGGCAAGGCTGTCGATGCAGTAATTGCACGCGATGCACGGGCGGTACCGGCCGCCGTCCAGTGCGCGGTTCGGGAAGTCGGGGTCGGCGTGCAGCGTGCGGGCCAGGCTCACGAAGTCGGCCTGCCCGGATTCGATGATCCGCGCCGCCGCCTCCGGGGAGTTGATCCGGCCGGCGACACCCACCGGGAGGTCGAAGTCCCGTGTGTACTCCTCGGCGTAGGGGGCCAGGAGGCCGCGCGGCCACTCGCCCGGCTGGATGATCCACTGCCCGGACTCGTAGTTGCCGGCCGAGACGTCGAGGAAGTCGAGTCGGCCGGTGTCGATCGCGTCGATGCGCGCCCGGGTGGTCTCGGCGTCGAGACCGCCGTCGATCCCTTCGAATGCCGAGAACCTTAGTCCCAGAGCGATACCCGGGGCCATCGTGCGGACGGTGCCGATGATGCGGTTGACGAACAGTGTCGGGTCGGCCCACTCGTCGTCGCGGTGGTTGTAGGCGGGTGAGAGGAACTGGTGGATGAGGTAGCCGTGCCCGCCGTGCAGGGACAGCACGTCGACCCCGGCCTCCTGGCAGCGCAACGCCGCCTCACCGAAGCAGTCGATGATGTGCTCGATGTCGTCGCTCTCGAGTCGTTCGGGCATCTCGCCGCCGACCACCGCGCACGGGATGGGTGTCGGTGCGACGGGAACGAAGCCGCTCACGGCGCCCTGCGCGGTGCGGCCGCCGTGGTTGAGTTCGACGCCCACGAACGCACCGTGCGCATGGATCGCGGCGGCCATCTTCGCGATGCCGGGGATGCGTTCGTCGACATCGACGCCCATCTGCCGGATGCGGCCCTTGCCGTCGGCACGGACGTAACTGGCCTCGGTGAACACGAGAGCGGCCCCGCCCGCGGCGCGTCGCTCGAGGTACGCGATGTAGTCGTCGGTCATCGTGCCGTCGACGTCGCAGTAGTTGCGTTCCATCGGCGCCGACACGAAGCGGTTGCGCAGTCGCACGCCGCCGAGGTCGAGTGGTGCGGCGAACGGCAGTGGTGCGGTCATCGAGACTCCTCGAGAAGGGTCGGGACACCCTGCTCGGCGAGCAGTTCACCGAGGTGGCGTCGCATGCGTTCGGGATCGGGCCGGACCCCGGTGACGAGGGCGAACGTGTCGGCGGCCTGCGCGACGAGCATCTGTCCGCCGTCGAGCACGGAACAGCCGAGGGCTGTTGCGGCCGAAAGCAGTTCGGTGTGCAGCGGGCGGTACACGATGTCCGCGACCCACAGGCCGGGGTGCAGCGCGCCGGTGTCGAACGGGGTTCCCGGGTGACCGACCATGCCGACGGGTGAGGCGTTGACGACGCCGTCACAGAACCGCAGATTCTCCGGGATCGCGGCGATCGGGATCGGTGTGGCCCGGGTCGACGCGAACGCCGCGGCGACCCGGGAGCACACGTCGGCGGCGCGGGCGGGGTCGGCGTCGGCGACCCGCAGGTCCCGCACGCCGGCCGCGGCGAGCGCGTAGGCAACCGCCGAACCGGCCCCACCGGCACCGGCCAGGACGACCCGGCCCAGCGTCGCGTCGGGCAGTCCGCGTCGCAGGGCGGCGAGGAATCCGCTGCGATCGGTGTTGTGGCCGATCAGCCGGCCGTCGCGGACGACGACAGTGTTGACGGCGCCGAGGAGGCGCGCGTCGGCCGACAATTCGTCGAGGGCGTCCACGACGATCTGCTTGCACGGGTGCGTGACGTTGAGGCCGGTGTACCCGACGGCAACGGCGTCGCGCAGGACCGTACCGGCGCTCTCGGCTGGAACCCCCGACGCGTCGAGGTCGATCAGTTCGTAGCGGTAGCCGGTGAGGCCGAGAGCGTCCGCTTCGTGTGCGTGCAGCGCCGGCGACAGGGACGTGGCGATCCCTGCCCCGACGAGTCCGATGCGGTGACGGCTGGATTCGGGGCCCATGAAGATTCTCCTGCGTAGTTCGGTCCGGTCAGGCGTCGTTGCGGACGAGCGCCTCGGGCCGGGCGGCGACCGTCGCGGTGCGGGGCTCGCCGAGCTGATCGGTGGGCGTGCGGTACGTCTCCGGACCGGTGAGTGCGGCAGCCGACGACAGCAAGGCGAAGCCCAGGCACATCCACGCGACCGGGGTCCAGTTCGCGGTGTCTCCCGCCGACAGCCACTGCGCGATGGCCGGGGTGAAGCCGGCGACCAGAAGTCCCAGCATGAGACTCACGGCCATGCCCGTGTATCGGACCTTCGCGGGGAACTGCTCGGGGAAGTACGCCGGGTACACGCCGTTGGGCATCGCGTAGAACAGGCCGATCAGGACGATGCCGGCCGCGAACACCATGGGGGCGCTTCCGGTTCCGATGGCGTGGAAGAACACGAACACCATGCCCGCGGACCCGACGGCACCCGTCACGAACACCGGCTTGCGGCCGATCCGGTCGGCGAGCATGCCGAACAGCGGCTGGGTGAGCACCGCGACGAAGTTGGCGGTGGCGATGGCCCACAGCATGGTGGACCGTTCGAATCCGGCGACCTGCACGGCGTACGCGAGGGCGAAGACGTTGACGATGGTGTTGATCATCGCGAAGGTCGCGCTCAGGCTGATCCGGATCACGGTGCGCCAGTGGGAACGGAACATCTCGACGACGGGGATTCCGGCCGTGTCGTCCTGCTCCTTCAGCTCTTCGAAGACCTCCGGCTCGTCGAGCTTGCGGCGCAGCCAGACTGCAACACCCGTCACGACGATGCTGAGCAGGAACGGCACCCGCCAACCCCACGAGTAGAGCGCATCGTCCGGCAGGGCCGCCACGGGGATGAACACCAGGCTCGAGATGACGATGCCGAACATGATGCCGCTCATGGTGAACGAGGTGAAGAACGAACGGCGGCGGTCCGGGGCGTGCTCGAGCGTCAGAGCGGACGATCCGGGCGATTCTCCCCCGGCCGACAGTCCCTGCAACAGTCGCAGGAGCACGAGGATGATGGGCGCGGCAACGCCGATCTGCTCGTAGGTCGGCAGACATCCGACGACGACGGTCGCGATACCCATGAGCAGCAGGCAGGCGAGGAGCGAGTTCTTGCGGCCGTAACGATCGCCGAGATGCCCCCACAGCACTGCGCCGAGCGGACGGGCGATGTAGGCGACACCCAGCGTGCCGATCGACAGCAACGTCGCCGTGGCTCCGCCGCCGGGGAAGAAGATCCGGGGAAAGACGAGCGCCGCCGCCGATCCGTAGATGAAGAAGTCGTAATACTCCAGCGTGCTACCGAGGAATCCCGAGACGGCGGCCCGGCGGGCGTTCTCGTTCGGATGTCCCCCGGTGTCGCGAGTAGACGTGCTTGCCATGGTGTTCCTTTCGTCCCAGGGATCCGGGACGCCGCGAGGCTTTCTTCGGGGGTGACTCACCTCACACGAAGATCCGGACCGTGACGAGCGTGTCACGGTCGACTATGTCGCGTCCAACACCAAAAAAGTCTCAGATAAAGACCGAAAACATCTTACTCGGGGGTGGGCAGGATTTCCTCCGACACCTGCAGGGCCACGGCGAGCGCGTCGGACACCCGACGGGGCGACCAGGCGAGCCCGTGGTTCATGTAGATCGGCTCACCGGTGAGCGGCACGAACACCGTCCCCGGGGGTGTGATCGCGGCGATCCCCGAGGTCATGAGCGCCACGCCGACACCCGTCGCCACGAGCATCAGGATCATGTACGGATCGGTGATCTCCTGGACCACCCGCGGCCGGAAGCCGGCGTCGACGCACGCCCGCATCGCGACCTCCTGCAGCGCGGAACCGGCGGACAGCGGGGTGGTGACGAAGCCGTCTTCGGCGAGGTCGCGCAGGTCGATCTGCTTCGCGCCGGCCAACCGGTGGTCGGACGGCAGCACGGCGCCGAACGCCTCGCGGCGGATCAGCCGCGTCGACACCGACGCCGTCTCGACCGGTAGCCCGACGAAGGCGAGATCGAGCGCGCCGCTGTCCAATTGGGTCACCGCGTCACGGGTCATGATGCGGCCGACGAGGGTGAGTTCGATGTCGGGGTAACGCTGCCGCAGCGCCCTGGTGAGCGGGGGTAGCGACAGGTGATTCAGCACTCCGGTGAAACCGATCCTGATGCGGCCGTAGACGCCGCCGGCGGAAGCACGGGTGGCCTGCCGGGCGGTGTCGACACTCTCGAGGATGCGGTAGGCGTGCGGCAGGAACGCGTGACCCCCCGCGGTGAGGGCGACGCTGCGGGTGCTGCGCTCGAACAGCGGCACCCCGAGATCTTTCTCGAGTTTGCGCACGGTCTGACTCAGTGGCGACTGGGCCATCTGGAGCCGAGCCGCGGCCCGGCCGAAATGCAGTTCCTCGGCGACGGCGACGAACGCCTGGATCCAGCGGATCTCCACGAATCCTCCTCGAAGACTTGACGTTTGTCGCTCACGTCATATATCCAGATTCATACACAGTGTGGAAATCATCATGCCGATTTCGCACATAGAGTAAGACTACTGCGCACTCAGCGCGCGAGGAGACTTCAGAATGCTCATCTACCCCGACGGCGCGACAGCCCTCGTCACCGGCGGCGCGAGTGGAATCGGCGCGGCCTGCGCGAAGCGACTGTCCGACGACGGCGTCCGAGTCGTCACCGCCGACATCGCGGCGGGTGCCGACGAGCGCCTGGACGTCACCGACCCCGACGCCGTCGACAGTCTCCGCACCCGGCTGGGCCGGGTCGACATCCTCGTCAACAGCGCCGGTGTCGTGGGACCGTCGGCGCCACTCGTCGACGTCGGCCTCGAGGAGTGGCGGCGCACGTTCCGGATCAACGTCGACGGGACGTTCCTCCTGTGCCGCGCCTTCGTGCCGGGCATGGTCGAGGCAGGCTGGGGACGGGTCGTGAACCTGGCGAGCATCGCGGCGAAGGACGGCAACCCCGGCCATAGTGCGTACTCGGCATCCAAAGCTGCCGTCATCGCCCTGACGAAATCGCTCGGCAAGGAGGTCGCGACCACCGGCGTCCTGGCCAATGTGGTGGCCCCGGCCGCGGTGGAGAGCCCGATGAACGCCGGCACCGACCCCGCGATCCTCGCCCGCTCGCAGAGTCTCACCCCGATGGCCGGATGGGGCGGCCGGAGGAGATCGCCGAACTCGTCGCGTGGCTGTCGTCGACGGCGCTCAGTTTCTCCACCGGGGCCGTCTACGACGCCAGCGGCGGCCGGGCGTCGTACTGACTCACAAGTCGTACCAACTCATAGCCAGCGCGGGGGCTCCGGAATCTCCCCGCCCGCACTCACCCCGACCGCGCCGCGCCCCGCGGCCCACCGAACGAGGGACGCGAGGGATCCGCCGATCTTCTCGCAGACCGGCGAATCCGGTTGCACCGCAGTGGGTGCGTAGCCGTCGACCTCGAGCACCAAACCGGCGCCCAGGTCCTTCTTCTGCCACATCCCGACGATGTCGGTGAGCAGCGAATCGAGGACGACGTCGGGGAAGTCACCGAACCGGCCACCGTTACCGAGATCGACCGCATGGATCCACACCTCCCGGGTCCGCATCCACGCCGTCTCCGACGCCGGCACCAACCGGCCCTGCGCGGTCCGCACCTGCGCCGACCACGCCGAATCCGGCAGGTTCCGCCACTTCTCGTCGAGCCGGGCGACGGTGTGGGTGAACAGGTTCCGCAACGCCGCCCCGTTGAGCGTGGCGCCCTCGGCGATCTCCCGGCCCCGCTGCTCCGCCGACGCGTACATCGGGGTCTCCACCCCGGACGCCGCCCAGTCCATCAACCGGCACAGCGCCGCCGCGTTGTACCCGACGTGCGCC
>SEEV01000111.1 GCA_004211695.1 Rhodococcus sp. (in: high G+C Gram-positive bacteria) | reverse complement strand
GGGTCGCGTTCGGCTTCCGCACTCCCGATGCCCTCATCGCCCTTGCCATGCTCGGACTCGGCGGCCACCCACCACAATTACCCAGCAGAAACCACCCACGAATGAGTCAGTAGAGCCTCAAAGCGAGCAATTTCGCATCGGTTCGCTCAGGAAGATGTGCTCCCTTGCGAAACGGCGATACGCAGGGTACGCGGCCTGCTCACGGTAGACCGATGAGAAGACAGCATACCTCCACGGAGGTTCTCGCCGCCGTGCAGTTCGCGGTCATCTTCGGTGCCGGCCACCGACGCGACTACGTTTCGGAGCTGACCCGATCCGATCCCTCGCACAATCGCGTCCACCCGACTCACCGTCTACACCTGTTTCTTGCGATCCCAGGATGCGCGCCTTGATCTCCGGGTCCTGGTGCACACAACACTGAAGACCTCCTCCCTGATCAGCCTCTGCGGTCTCACCTCGCTGAACTGCCCGGCTTCCGTAGTCAGTGCTTGGCGGCAGCGACGCGAACCGGCTCGCTTGCGCACGCGCGTCGTAATTGTCACCGTCCCCCGTCGCTGTGGCGTCCAGAGCATCCCGAACCACTCGAATATCATTGGAGCGTACTACTTCTCGAACTCAAAGATGCACTTGGCCGGGGTGACGGTCAGGGTCGCGACGTCGAATGCGGCGCGGGTGCCGACAACTGGCCACCGATGTCGCGGCGCACTTCGACCGCCCACACATTCGCGGATCCACATGACCTGGTCGGAAGACGCTGGTGCCGATGACCGGCTCCAAGGTAGCCGGCCGGAGGCGACCAGTGCATGTCTGGGCGCGGGGCGGCAGCGTGCGGGCGACCGTGGCTTTGTCACGTGTGGGTGGGCGCGTAAGGATGGAGACCGCTTGGTGGGCCCGCCTACTGGATGAATCGCTTCTCCCAGTCCGATTGGTATTGCGTGAGCGCTTCGGGCGTGAGATCAACGGCGTTGGGCAGTTCGATGTCCTGGGCGCGGGCGACGCTTCCTTCGATATCGGGAAGCGCGCTTGCGTAGCCGAGTGACAACGCCTTCTGGCCTGCGGGTGTCACCATGAAATTCGCCAGCACCTGTGCCGCATTCGGGTGCGGCGCCGCCGAGAGGACGTGAGTGAACCATGGAGTTCCCCACCGAGGGGTCGGCAGTGCCCAGTCCACCGGTGCACCCGATTCCTTTTCCCGCACCAGGGGTTGCACCATAGGGGTTGCGACGATCTCCCCCGAGGTCAAGGCCTGAGCGACCCCCAGCGCACTCGGGTAGATCCGCGGTTTCAGCTCTGCGAGTTTCTGAAGATAATCGTCGCCGAAATTCTTTTCGAAGAATCGGTAGAGATCGACGTACGAGGCGATACCTGACGGGTTGACGATACCGATCTTGCCCTTCAACGCAGGATCGAGCATATCTGTCGGCTTCTGCAGACCACTCGGAAGTGCGGCGGTGTTCCATCCGAGAGAGAACACCGCCGCACTCGTCAGGAAGAACTTGCCGGAAATGACACTCTTCTGCGGTTCGTACTCCGGCGCATCGAATGCCGGGCCGACGAGGTCGGTCGAGTAGGTGCCCGACGCGGCGGAATTCTCGATCCAGGCGGCGTCGGTCAGCATGTGGACGTCAGCCGTGCCGCGCTTCGTCTGATTCTCGACCTCAACCTTCGGGTTGATGTCGGCGTCGGTTCCCCGGACGTACTCGAGGGAAATCTCGGGATACTCTTGCTCGAACGCCACTTTGAGAGCGTCGAGATTGGCGGGCTTCTGGCTCGAGTACAGCAGCACACTGCCTTCGCTCTTGGCAGCTGCAACGACCTCGTCCCAACCGCCGGACACTGGTTGGTTGGCGGCGGAGCCACCGGACCCGCAAGCGGCGGAGGCGAAAGCAGCGACGACCGCGACCGCCATCAGCTTTATCGGCACACTTCTCATGACATGCAAGTCCTTTCGTATTGGTTCACGGAGCGCGAACCCGTGTATTCGGGACGGAGCGAAGAGTCTCACACAAAGGGAATTCCTACGCCGCGAGTGACCTGACCAGTGCAGCAACATGATCGGGACGTGCCTACATGCGTTTGACCAAGGCCGCCTGTTGTCCGCCCGTCTTTGCAAGAGCGGTCGGCTTCCATCGTGTGAACGGACGACATTGCGCTCGTAGAAACGTGAACTGAAATCAGTTTGACTCTAAATAGGTCGGGGTGTGATGTCAATCGCATGATCGCGTGAAGTGAACCCAGTTTCTAATGGGCCGTGCCTGCTCGACGCGTAGTGCAGCTGCAGTTGCGCTCACTTCGGTTGGCAAAACCGTCTTGTCGGAACACCTCACGCCTCTGACACCGTCGCTGCCGGCATCCCATGACCCGGCGACGGGGACGACTGACGGTGCTGCGCAGCCGACGGCGCCACCATGCTGATCGTCGGCGGCACCGTCGTCTCACCCGGTTCGACCAATCGCAACTGATTGTCGCGCCTCTCGGTCCTCCAGCCCTACCAGAGTCTTGCCGGTCGTCCGGCCGGCCAGCATGTCGTTCGTGGCGGTCGGCGCGTTTACCGGCCCGTCGGAGACGGTCTCGAGATGGGCCGGCTTGCCCTCGCGCAACCAGGCCGCGAGCCGCTGCTGCATCTCGTCCAGGAGGACGAAGTGTGCGCTGCAGCGAAATCCCCGGAGGGTGAGGCTCTTCGCCGTGGCGAGGAAGTTGTTGCGCGGGCCCACCTTCTCCGACTCGTAGTCAGATATCCACCCGCACAGGGCGACTCGTCCCGGTGGACGAACTCACGGGCGCGCTGCCGCTCCGTTTCCCGCTTCACCGACTCCCGCTCGGTCGCGAGCATTGCCGATGGGGCGCCAGACGATCGATGCGTCGAGCGCTTCGACGGTCGAGCCCTCCACACGGAGCGGATTGATCTCGATGGATTCGAGCGAGTCGCCGAGCCGCTCGGCCAGCCTCGCGACGTGAAGTATCGCAGTCACCAGCGCATCCTGGTCGACGGGCTTGGAGCCGCGGACACCGTCGAGCAGAGCCTTGCCGCGCAGCTCGGACAACATCTGCCGCACGTCGGTCTCGCTTACGGGAAGCGTCCGCAGCGCACTGTCGTCGATGACGTGCACGAGGACACCCCCGAGGCCGACCGCGAGAGTGAGCCCCCACTGCTGGTCGCGCACGACCCCGACGATCATCTCCACGCCGCCAGATCGCATCGATGAGATCAGGGCACCGTCGGACTGCGCGCCCGGCACTGCCTGCACCGCCGCCTGCACCTGGCGGTACGCCCGCCGGACCGCCTCGGGCGAATCCAGGCCGAGGAGGACTCCACCGACATCGCTTTTATGGACGATATCGGGCGACACGAGCTTGACCACGAGGGGCAAACCGAGCCGACCCGCCGCCTCGACGGCGGCCTCCTCGTCCCTGACATGGGCGTACGGAACCGCGGGGACACCGTGCTCGACCAAGAGCGACAGCGACTCAGCCTCGCTCCACACACCACCGGTCCCGGCGAGGTCGGACAGGTCCGGCGCGCTCGCAGTCGGCAGGTGGTCCTGGCGAAGCCACTGCGACCACCAGATCGCATGGCCCGCCGCCTCGACGGCGTGGTCGAGACCCGTCATGGCGAGCGGGATGCCAAGCTCCTCGAGATTGCGCACCGTCCCGGGGTCTATCGTCGCGATCGTCTGGTCGAGCAGGATCACCGGTGTGGCCGAACCGGCGAGTGCCGGTGCGTCGATCCGCAGTCGCTCCTTGATCGCCTCGCCACGTTCCTCCGTGGGATGAACGTGGATCGCAGCGACGATCGCCACCGACGGATCATCGGCGAGCGCGAAGATCGAGTCGCGAAAGAGCTCCGGCTTCGCCGACGCCGCACCCGTCGAGTCGAGCGGGTTGCGCAGTGTGCAGAACTCCGGCAGTAACGCGGCGAGCCGCGCCCTCGTCGCGTCCGCGAGGACGGGAAGCCTGACACCGGATGCATCGGCCCGGTCGGCAACAAGGTCGCAGGCGCCGCCGGACATCGAGACGACGCCCAGGTCGCCCGTGCCCAGCGGCCCGGTACGTGACAGCAGCCCGGCCGTCATCACCAGCTGCTCCAAAGACCTGACCCGGATGACCCCGAACTGCCGAAGCGCCGCATCAACGAGACGGTCGTCACCGACGAGTGCACCGGTGTGGCTCTGGGCGATCTCGGCGGCGAGCTCGCTCGAGCCGATCTTGAGCGCCACGATCGGCTTGCCGAGCTCGGCCGCCCGACGCGCAAGGCTCCGGAAAGCCCGGGCGTCGCGGATCGATTCGATGAACATCGCCACGGAGCGGACCCGCTCGTCTTCGATGAGGATGGTGGCCATCGTGGTCGTGTCGACCATCGACTCGTTGCCGGTTGAGACGACGTGGCTGACGCCGATGTTCTGCTGCGCTGCAAAGGCCGAGATAGTGTGCGCGGTCGCGCCGCTCTGCGACACGACAGCCATTCCGCCTGTGGTGAGCTCGGCCATCCGGCCGGACCACGCGGGCACCTTGTCGACGAGGTTGATGAACCCCAGGCAGTTCGGTCCAACACAGATTACCCCGAGCTCCAGTGCGAGCGCGGTGATCTGGTGCTGCATGGCACGGCCGTTGGCACCGATCTCGTCGAAGCCGGCAGCGAGCACCACAGCGAAACGGATCCCGGCAGCGGCGATGTCGAGCAGCGCGTTCGGGACGGCCTCGGCGGCCACCAGCAGCAGTGCCAGGTCGACCTGCTCGCCGATCTCGGCGCACGACTTGTGTGCCGTCTGTCCGTGGACGGTGCCACCCTTCCGGTTGACGAGATGCACCCGACCCTCGAACCCGAGCCGAGCGAAGTTGGAGAACGACCCTGCGGACCAGGCGGAGCGCTCCGACGCCCCGACGATGACGACGTTGCGGGGCGCGAGCAGCGCGCTGAGGGAATGGGTCCCGGTCATGTCGATCAGCATCCTGTCCATTCGGGTTGCCTCTTCTCAGTGAACGCCCTTGGCCCCTCGACGAAGTCGTGCGAGGCCAGCAACCGGTCGCGTCGGCCGTTGTCCTTCCGGAAGGCTTCGTCGATGTTCACGAACTGGGCGTCGAAGACCGCCTCCTTGGTGAGCTGCACGGACAACGGCGAGCACCTGACGATCCGGTCGGCCCACGCCTGCGCCCTCGCCATCAGCTCGTCGTGAGGAACCACCTCGTTGATCAACCCGATCCGATGGGCCTCGGGCGCATCGATCAGGTCTCCGGTGAGGAGCATCCCCATAGCGAACTTGAAGGGGATCTGACGTGCGAGCCGGTGAGCGCCCCCGGCACCGGCGAAGAGTCCGACCTTCGGCTCGGGAAGTCCCATGCGGGCGTGCTCCGACGCCACGACGATGTCACAGGCCAGGATGAGCTCGAGACCGCCGCCGGCGGCGACACCATTGACCGCCGCGATGATGGGCTTCGGGCAGTCGAAGTCACGGGTAATGCGCCCGAACGGGGGGCGGGCCTCGCCTTGGACGTCGCCACCCTGCGCTGTACGCTCGGCCGTCACCTTGAGGTCGTTCCCCGCGCAGAAGGCGCGGTCACCTGCTCCGGTCAGGATCGCGACCCACACATCAGGGTCGTCGCGGAATTCTTCCCACGCCTCCGCGAGCTCGAGGTGCGCCTCGAGGTGCAGGGCGTTCATCGACTCCGGCCGGTTGAGGGTCACGACCGCGACACGGTCCCGCTTCTCGTAGGTGATGAATTGATAGCTCATGAGGCTCTCCGGAATCTGGGAACGGTGAATGGCTTTGCGGTACGGTCGAACACGGCGACCAGCTCCGATCCGATCGGTGTGCTCGCGGCGTCCTCGCCGACGAGCGAGGCGTTGAACCGGACACGCTCCTTCGTTTCGACCGTTGCGAGGACGTATGGACTGGGGAATCCCGGGCGGGCCTGGTGTACGACGGACAGGCTGTACAACGTCGCCCAACCGCTCGCTGCACGCCATACGACGCTGGGCGCGAAGCAATGGAGGCAGCGGTACTTCACCGGCCACATGTACCCATCGCACGACTCGCAGAACTGCAGCATGAGCTCGCCACGGGCCGCGCCCTCGAAAAACGGCGCGCTGGCGTCGTCGTAGGTGAGCTCTGGGGTGTCAGTCGGCATGCTTGCTCCAGATCGTTGTCGAGTGGAAATTGAGGACGCCACCGTTGCCACTGGCCACGACGATGTCGTTCTTAGCCACCTGTCGCTCGCCGGCCTGTCCCCGGGCCTGCATGATGGCCTCCGACAGCGGGGTGAAGCCCCACATGTAGTAGCCCGACAGCTGCCCGCCACCGGTGTTGGTGGGCAGCGAGCCACCGGGGCCGAGCTTGCCGTCCGCGACGAACGCACCGCCCTCACCTTTTTCGCAGAAGCCGTAGTCCTCCAGCGTCACCAGCACCGTGTAGGTGTAGCAGTCGTAGAGCTCGAGGATGTCGACCTCGTCGCGCGTGATACCCGCAAGCGCGAAGGCCTGCCCGCCGGCCTGCTTCGCGCCCGTGACGATCCCCGGGTCGCGTCCGGACATCTGGTTGTCCCCCGGCGCGGCTTGCGTCGCGGCCTTCAGGTGAATCGGCGGCTGCCGCAAGTCCTTCGCGCGCTCGGCCGTCGTCATCACGACGGCAACGGCACCGTTGGAAACCAGGCAGCAGTCGAACAGGTGGAACGGGTCGGCCACCATGCGTGAGGCCTGGTGGTCCTCGAGCGTCATCGGCTTCTGCATCTGCGCGTGTGGGTTCATCTGTGCCCACTCACGCTGGGCCACTGCGATCGTGCCGAGCTGCTCGCTCGTGGTGCCGAAGAGCTCCATATGTCGACGCGCGGCCAGGGCGTAGGGGACATTGCCACCGAACTCGCCATACACCGCCTTGAGAACGTTCATCCCGTCCCAGACCCCGCGAGCCGCGTACGCGGCACCCGCGCCGACAGCGGGCTTCAGTGGGGTATCGCCGTATACCAGGACCACATAGTTGACCAAACCCGCGTCCAGAGCAAGGCTGGCGTACTGGACCATCGAGCCGACTGTCGAGCCGAATGCCCTCATCGAGTTCATGATCGACAGATCCTCGAACCCCAGCGAGAACTGCAGGCGCGGGTCCATATCCAGGTTTCCGTTGCCGTTGAGTAGCAGCCCGTCGATGTCGGTTTTCTTCAGTCCTGCGTCCTCGAGGGCTAGGCCGATCGCCTCAGCGGCGAAATCTGCGGTGGTTCGCCCGTAGATCTTTCCCATGGCCGTTACGCCTAAGCCCACTACCGCGGTATTCGCCGACCATCTCCGATGCGCAGTCACGCGACTGAAAGTAACTCCACCGGTTGGATCTGTCAAACTGAATTCGGTTTAGTACTACACGTGCGAGTTGCAGCACCGGGAATCTGGCAGTACTGCGACTGGATCACGTTCTGCGACGAGGGAAGTTGCACGATCAGCGGTCGCCCGGACGCCACCCTCAACCACGGTGAGATTCGCCCTGGAACGGCCAAAATTTACGCGCCAGAAAGACTCTCCGAGATCCGCGACAGCCTCGTCATCCACCTATCCGACACCGACGCCAGGGAACTCGTGCCCTCACGATCCTCACGCCGAGGCCTGCCGCAACATCCGCGCGACTCGCGCCACACTGCGACACAGAACCGTCACTACGGCATGCGCCCGACGCGATAGTGGCGAGGCATCATTCGGCATGGCCATGGCGACCATTTGGCCGGAGCCCAGGTCGTCTCTCAATTGCGGTCCTAGATCGCCTGGAGGGACAGATCGGACCAGGTCGACGACCTCCGACACCGACCAGCCGAGCGACACCACTGCTCGCGCACGATCGACCCGCGGCACACCCGAACCACGGTGCCCCGTTCGACAGCACTCAATCCCAACGCACGATCCACCGCCGAGATCCGGTACCTGCCGGAGCGGAGGCGGCGAGCTCAGGTCACAGCTGTGCGAGGTCACACTCGGATTCAGCAGGATCCACGGGATCGAGGAACGCAACGTTCACGTCACGACGATCGCAGAGGTGTGTCCCCTATCCCGCCGATGTTCGGTGAAGTGATCAACCATTCGCGGTCCGCGCACGAGCACACCTCTTTCGCGCTCAGCAGGCACAAGCACAGCCTCGAACCCGACCAGGACGTCGCAAAATAGTCAGCGACGCCACCGCGACCCGCTGGTTGGCTTCTTTGTGTCCAACCAGCGGGAACGATGCACCCGACCGATCAACACGGCCCGGATGCTCCCCCGCCGAACCCTGTCGATCTCACCTACGGCGCAGCACCAGCACAGGGATCGTCCGGATGCCGGCAGTCTTCTCCGCGTATTCAGCAAAGCCGGGATACCGACGCCCCTGCTCGGCGAAGATGCGATCCCGTTCGGGACCGGCCACCTCGTCAACTGTCACCGGGTATTGCTCGGTGCCACGTTCGATCTCTGCCTCGCCGGCGGTGACGAGGTTGTAGTACCAGTCGGGATTGGTCGGGGCGCCCGCTTTGGAGGCGAAGATGTACATCTTGTCCGGATCTTGCTCATCGGGCAAATACATCATCGGGCTCACTCGATCGCGCCCAGTCTTACGGCCTCGGTGGTGAACCAGCACCATCGGTGCACCCTCGAATGGGCCGCCAACTCGGCCCTGGTTTGCCCGGAATTCAGCGATGATGCTCGCGTTCCAGTCGTCGGGGCTGCTCATCCTGTGCATTCTCCTCGTCTGGCGCAGGATCGGTCAGCATTTCCGGTCGACGGGGTTGCCGCCGTGTCGCACTCGTTCCCGTCGGGCCACACTCAGCACATGCCGGCGCCCCACCTCTGTCCATATTCTCGTGGTCGTGAACCATCCACTGTGGCACCACGAGCCATAGCCATCCAGCTGTAAGCCTCAGTCGACCCACGGAGCTCCCACTCGTATTCGTGGCTGGGTCGGTGAAAGCAGATCTCGAGGTTGGCTGATAGGGGGTGAGTGACGACGTCGGAACGATGCCCGATCGCACGTTCACCATGATCGTGGCGAAGCCGCTGACTCGCCGACGCGAAGGTTCCCGGTCACCAGGTCACCGGTGCCGCCCCCTATCCGGATTCACCTGTGCCTATATCGACCGTGAGGTCCTCGGTGTCGGCGAAGACCAGACGCCCGTCGTCAAGGGCGACCGCCCACCGATGCACAGGTGCCCATTCGTGGCCGCGTTCAGCAGTGTCGGTCAGTTCGGCGTAGTCCTCGACGATCACGCCGGTCGCCGCCTCAGCCTGCCTACGCACCAACACCCGGGTGCCCACGCTCAACACATCAGGTGACGCCGACTTCTTCTCGCTCTCGTCCCGCATGGACTGCACCCTTCCTCGGCACCCCCCGGAGCATAAGCATGGCGCTTCCGCGCCCACCAAACGAATTCACACCGCCGAACGGTTGGTGCCCTGGCCTGGGGGGGTCACAGGTACTCCCGGACGCGCATGTCGTGAGCTGGCATGCGGGGCGGATTACCCGCGGATCGAAGTGCGGTCGGATTCTCCATTGCGAAGAGCGGAGTAAATCGATAGTCGGCGGGTACCCACGACAATCGCGGCACAGCGGGCTCGACGGCCCCGGTGGCAACCACGCCAACGCCCAGCGCCCCCTTCGCTGGCCAGAGGGCCGTTCGCCGCTCGCTGCCAAGGCATCAAAGGGCACACCCCCAACCTTCCCTGGCCGCGGGCGGCACCTCGCACATCTAGATGAAAGTGAAGAGTCCGGACTTCGCACGTGAACACCGGTGCGTGGGCGGCGCCCTCCATCCTCACCTCCCACTGCGGGGAGGGATGTCCGTGGTGTTCGGCGTGGCTGATCACCCACGCGATCGGGTTCTTGTGCGCGCGCTCCCGCCTTCTCGACTCCCGTCCCGAATCCACATCCTGGGCTCCGCCGCGCGCGGATGCCGGCCGCGCCCGTACCCCCGCGTGGGTGGTGTTCGGGGGCACCGGTTGCGGCTCGTCCCGCAGCGGGGAGTCCGCCTCCGGGTGGCTCTCCCCTGCCGCGACCGCGTTGGTGAGGCCCCACGCGGCGTCCTGCTCGGCTCGCTTCTTACTGCCCGCGGTGGCCCAGGGCCCGCAGACCTGTCCGACCCGGAACCGGGCCGCGAACACCGGTGTGTGCGAGGGCCCGCGGTGATCGCCGTCGATCTCGGGTCGGGGCAGGTCGGGATGAACTTGAAGCCACATCGACACCACACTCGGCCCGAACTCCGGATGCGACTGCGACGCCCAGTCGAAGACCTCATGGCGGATCGACGCCCAACCCTCCCCGGCTTCGAGCAACGTGACGATCGTGGTCACCGTCACCTCGTCGGCCTGCACTCGGCGGTGCAACTCGCTGACCACCTCACCGATCGGGTCACGTGCCGCCGCGGCCGCCAGCACCTTCGCCCACCGCTTCGAGTCGAGACCCTCGAGTTCGCCGGCGGCGACGACCTGCGCGGTCACCCTCCGATCGCGGGCCTTGAAGTGCGCTGCCTTCTCGTCCCGGTCCGCGGCGATCCGCCGGTTGATATCAGCGGCGAGGTTGCCGAGTTGCTCTGTCGTGTACGGCGCAGGCCCGGAATCGAGGTGGGCGAAGATCACCCGCTGGGTGATCAGGTCCGACACCCTGCGCAGCGGCGACGTCGCGTGCGTGTACGCCCCCAACCTAAGCCCGTGATGGCCGTGCAAGCCTGAAACTGCACACCCCGTGTGTCAACCAGGGTGGGGGCAGTCCCGGCTGATGGTGACCGTCACGTTGCCGACCTTGTGGCCCTGGTCCACGTATCGGTGTGCATCGACTACCCGATCCATCGGGAAGTTGCGGTCGACGACGATGCGAAGCCCGTCGGACTCGATCAGTTCCTTCACGAAGGCAAGTGCGCTCCTCTTCTCGACGGACATCCCCGGCCGAACGGTTCTTCCGCCGCGCAGCGCGGTCCACGCACCGAGCGGCCAGTTGATCAGACCGGTTGTGGGGACGTAACAGCCGTGCGGCGTGAGCGCCCGCCGGCATCGCGCAAACGACGCAGCGGTGACGGTATCGAAGATGACATCATAGGTGTCGCGGCGGGAGCTGAAGTCTTCCTTCTGGTAGTCGATGACGTGGTCGGCGCCCAGTTCGGTGACCAACTCGGTGTTACGAGCGCTGCACACCGCGGTGACTTCGGCGCCGAAGTGTTTGGCCAGTTGCACCGCGTAGGTTCCGATGCTGCCGGAGGCGCCGTTCACCAACACGTGCTGGCCGCTACGGACGTGTGCTCTGTCGCGAAGGAAGTACAGCGCAGTCGACGGGCCGTCGACGGCGGCGGCCGCCTCCTCGAAGCTGATGCCGGCGGGCTTCTGCTCGAGCGACGCGGACTCCGGCAAGCAGACGTATTCCGCGCACGCACCGAGATGGAATCCGGCGAATCCGAAAACCTGGTCGCCCGGCGCGAACCGGCGCACGTCCGCGCCGGTCGCTTCGATCACTCCGGCAAATTCGAGGCCCAGAGTCCGCCGATTCCTGCGCGGTCTGCTGACGCCGAGGATGAGGCGACCCCAGCGGGGGCGCCCCCTGCGCATGAGGGTCTCGGCCCTGGTCACCGTCGTCGCGCGCACTCGCACAAGCACCTCGCCCGGCCGCGGTATGGGTCGGTCGACCTCATGAATGCCGAGGACTTCCGGCGGTCCGAACTCGGCATACATGACTGCTTTCACCGGTAAATTCTCCTCACCGAGAACCTGCTCGGACGCCTCGACTCCGCCGGTCTCGGCGGCCGCGTTCGGCCAAGGTCCACCCGTTCTTTCGTTCAGATGCCACCAGTCTCGCCAGTCACACACTGTTGCTGCCGTATCAGGGGAGCTCGTTACCATTCCGCCGATTGATGGCCCCTGCGGCGGCGGGTCCGTGGAGCTTCTCGTACGCGGCCTTTTCGGCATTGTGGCGGGACGCCTTCTTCGGGTTCTCCAGATCGGGCGGCAATCCGTGCCTCTCGAGGCGTCGAGATCGGTTCTGCGCCATGTACGACACTGCGTAGAACACGGCGAGAAGCACGCCGAGCAGGACCATGGAGGCTCGCAGCCCGACCGGTCCCGGGAACAGGAAGAACACGGCGAAGACCGGAACGAACGGAACCATGCTGCGAACGAGGTGTCGGGGAACCGCCCAGTCACCGACCAGGTCGTTGCGGACCCAGTCCTGCATGGAGTCGGGAAGTTTGCGGCCTACCGCGTAGCCCAGCCACTGTATGGGTCCGGGCCGGGTTCGTTGCGTGTTTCGCGACATGAAAGCTGCCTGTTCACGTTGTGCTGAAGTCGAATTCGACATGATTGCTCTCATTGATCCAGCGCGCCCGCTCTGAGCGCAGCCTGATTGACGCGGGTGAGAACGTCGTGAAGTTCTTCGAGTTCGGCCAGGCTGACACCGAGCCTCTCGATCACCGCGGGCGGAATCTTCTCGGCCTCCGCGCGCAGCGCGACACCGGCTTCCGTGAGCTCGACATCCAATTGCCGCTCGTCGGCCCGGCAGCGGGTGCGCGTGATCAGTCCGGACGCCTCGAGACGCTTGAGGAGCGGCGAGAGGGTTGGCGAATCGAGTTGCAGTGCTGTCCCGATCTCCTTGACCGCCATCGGAGCCTTTCCCCAGAGAGCGAGCATCACCAGATACTGCGGATGCGTCAGCCCCATCGGCTCGAGCAAGGGGCGGTAGACGGCGAGCACCGCCCGGTTGGCGATCGCGAGCGCGAAACACACCTGCCGGTCGAGAGCGAGTAGATCGTCGCCGGCTTTCCCCTGCTGGATATCTGCGGTCATGCGACCAGCTTACCAGAATGATTCGTGCAATAACTAATATTGCACGAATCATTCTGCTGGTAGTCGGCGGTCGTCAAGGTAGTCGCGCAACGAGGGCGTGGAGGTCGGTACGCGGACCGGAGAAGAACGGCGTCTCCAGCCGAACGTGGCGGCGTGCGTCGGTAGCGCGGAGCTCTCGCATCATGTCGACTATCCGGCTCGGCTCCGGAGCCTCGAAGGCGAGGATCCATTCGTAGTCGCTCAACCCGAAGGAACTCACGGTGTTGGCCCGCACGTCCGGGTAGGCGCGCGCCGCTCGGCCGTGTTCTGCGAGCTGCCGTCGCCGTTCGGCGTCCGGCAGCAAGTACCACTCGAGCGACCGATTGAAGGGGTACACGCACACGAACTGTCCGGGCTCCTCGTCTGCCACGTATGCAGCGATGTGGCTGCGGTTGAATTCGGCCGGCCGATGGAGTGCGGCTGCACTCCACACCGTCGTGCACGCCTGACCGAGTCGGCAGCGTCGAAAGCCCGAATAAGCGGCCTGTAATCCTTCGACGGTGTCGGCATGCGTCCAGATCATGAAGTCGGCATCTCCGCGCAGTCCTGCGACGTCGTAGATTCCACGGACCGCGATACCGGAATCGGCAATGGCGTCGAAGTAGGTGTGTGCCTCCTCCACGACCTCGTCGCGCACGTCCGGAAGCGCACCGGGCACCACCTGGAACACGGTGAACATCATGAACCGCACGCGTTGATTGAGTTCGGTGAAGCGGGAGCTGGTCAAGGCGGGCTACCTCTCGACCGGAACGCCGACCAACGAGCCGTACTCCACCCAGGAGCCGTCGTAGTTCTGAACCTCGGGATAGCCGAGCAGTTCGTGGAGCACGAACCAACTGTGCGCCGACCGTTCACCGATCCGGCAATAGACGATGATGTCCTTCGTGTCGTCGAGGCCCGCATCGGCGAACAGGGCGCGGAGTTCGCTTTCGCCGAGGAAGGTGCCGTCGTCAGCGGCAGCCTTGGACCACGGCACGTTGACGGCAGTCGGGACGTGCCCCGGAACCTGGGGTTGTTCCTGTGGGAACTGCGCCGGGGCGAGGATCCTGCCGGAGAATTCGTCGGGAGACCGGACGTCGACGATGCTCTTCTTCCCGATCTGCTCGATCACCTCGTCGCGGTGCGCCCGGATTCCCGACACGGGCTCGGACGCCACGTAGTCGGTGGCCGGTCGGGTGACCTTCTCGTTCGACAAGGGCCGAGCGTCGAGCTCCCACTTCTTACGTCCACCGTCGAGCAGCCGGACGTCGCGGTGGCCGTAGAGCTTGAAGTACCAGTACGCGTAGGCCGCGAACCAGTTGTTGTTTCCGCCGTACAGGATCACGGTGTCGCCGTTGGCAATCCCTCTCTCAGACAGGAGTTTCCCGAACGATTGCTGGTCGATGAAGTCGCGACGTACCGGATCTTGAAGATCGCGCCTCCAGTCGATGCGGACGGCACCCTCGATGTGGTTAATCTCGTACTGCGTGGTGTCCTCGTCCACCTCGACGAGGACGACGGCGGGGTCGTGCCCGTGTTCGACGACCCAGTCGGCGTCGACCAGAAAATTGCTTCTACTCATCGTTCATCCTTCAGATCATAGGCAACCGGGGTGTGCGCATATAATTAATGCACGATCTATTCGCCTACGCTACAGTTTGGAGCACAAAGTTTCCGAGGAGCACTGATGACAACACCGAAGAGCCGTCCTGCCCGGCCGAAGACCCCGCGTGCGGAAGGGCAATGGGCCCAGGGCGAGCGCGAGCCGCTCAATGTGAACGAGCAGGTCAAACAGGATGATGACGGTCTCAACGTGCGCAAGCGGATCGAAGAGGTGTACTGCCATACCGGTGTCGACGGCATCGACCCCACCGATCGGCGAAGCCGGTTCCGCTGGTGGGGGCTCTACACCCAACGCGCACCCGGCATCGACGGCGGCCGAACCGCCACGTTGCCGCCGGAAGAGCTCGAGGACGAGCACTTCATGCTCCGCATCCGCATCGATGGAGGGGCACTGACCACCGAACAACTGCGCGTCGTCGGGGAAGTCTCCCGATTGTTCGCCCGCGACACCGCAGACCTCACCGACCGCCAGAACATTCAGCTCCACTGGATCAGGGTCGAGGACCTCCCCGAAATCTGGCGGAGGCTCGAGAATGTGGGCCTCACGACCGCGGAATCCGCAGGTGACACCCCGCGGGTGGTCCTCGGCTCGCCGATGGCCGGCATCGCCGTCGACGAGGTCCTCGACGCCACGCCGGCCCTGCACGAGATCACCCGCCGATTGATCGCGAACCCCGAATACTCCAACCTGCCACGCAAGTTCAAGACCGCTATCTCCGGCCTTCAGGACGTCGTTCACGAAATCAACGATGTGGCCTTCATCGGTGTCGAACACCCGGAACACGGTCCGGGACTCGATGTCTGGGTCGGGGGTGGACTCTCGACCAATCCTCGCATCGGCGAGCGATTGGGCGCGTGGGTATCGCTCGACGACGTGCCCGACGTGTGGATCGGCATCGTCTCCCTCTTCCGTGACTACGGGTATCGGCGACTGCGGGCGAAGGCGCGCCTGAAGTTCCTCGTCGCGGACTGGGGTGTCGAGAAGTTCCGTCACGTACTGGAGACCGAGTACCTCGGACACCCGATGATCGACGGCCCGGCGCCCGAGCCACTCGACGAACCTCGCGATCACGTCGGTATTCAGCGTCAGAAGAACGGTCTCAACGCCGTGGGAATCGCGCCCATTGTCGGCCGGGTCGGCGGCACCATGCTGATCGACTTGGCAAAAGTGGCAGAGACATCCGGATCCCGGCGGGTTCGCATCACCCCGATGCAGAAACTGGTCATCCTCGACGTCCCCGACGAGCAGATCGGTTCACTCCAATCCAGCCTCGAGATTCTCGGATTCCCGACGAACCCATCACCCTGGCGACGGAGCACCATGGCATGCACGGGCATCGAGTTCTGCAAGTTCGGGATCGTGGAGACCAAAGCCCGGGCCGCCGCCGTCATCGCGGAAGTCGAGGAACGCCTGGCCGACATTCAGGAGCAGCTCGAGCATCCGATCACGTTGCACCTCAACGGGTGCCCCAACTCGTGTGCCCGCATTCAGGTAGCCGACATCGGGCTGAAAGGCATGATCGTGACCGATTCCCAGTCGAACCAGGTCGAAGGGTTCCAGGTCCATCTCGGCGGCAGCCTCGGGATGGACACCGGTTTCGGACGTAAATTGCGCGGCCACAAACTGCCTGCGACCGACGTGGTTGGCTACGTCGAGCGTGTGGTTCGCCGCTATGTGGCCGATCGCGTCGACTCGGAAAAGTTCGCTTCCTGGGTTCAGCGTGCCACCGAGACCGACCTCGCATGATTCGGCATCGCCCCGGCATCCTCGACATCGACCGCTATGTGCCTGGTCGCTCCGGGCCCGTCGCTGGTCCGGTGGCGATGCTCGCATCGAACGAATCGCCCTTTCCGCCGCTCGACAGGGTGACAGCGGCGATCCGCGCGAGCATCGCCAAAGCCAATCGATACCCGGACTTCGAGAGTAGGAACCTGACCGAGGCTCTGGCACAGCGATGGCGCCTCTCGACCGATCAGGTAGTCCTCGACAGCGGCTCGAGCAGTCTCATTCGAAACATCGCAACCGCATGCACCGGTCCCGGGACCGACGTCATATACCCGTGGCCATCCTTCTCGAGCTACGAACACGCGGCGCTGCTGACTGGAGCGACTCCCATTCGGGTCGCGCTCACACCTGACTACCGACCCGACCTCGATCGCATCCTCGTCGCAATCAACGACCGCACTCGAGTAGTGTTTCTCTGTCTGCCCAACAACCCGACCGGCACGACCGTCGACCACACCGCGCTCGAGGCGTTCGTGGAGGCGGCACCCGAAGACCTACTGATCGTCCTCGACGAGTGCTACCGCGAGTTCGTGACCGATCCGAACTCGGCTAGTGGAATCCGACTACTCAGCCGATTCGACAACGTCGTCGTACTGAAGTCGCTGTCGAAGTCGGCGGGTCTGGCCGGACTGCGCATCGGCTATGCACTGTCCTCACCGGAGGTCTGCCGTCTCCTCGAGGCGGTTCGGATTCCTTTTGCCGTCTCGTCGCCGGCCCAGGCAGCCGCCCTCGCGTGCCTCGAACACGACATCACCTCAGAACTCGAATCCCGCATCACCGCAACGGTCTCCGAGAGGTCCCGCCTTTTCCGAGCGTTGTCTACTGCCGGCATCGAGGCGATTCCCAGCCAGGCGAACTTCCTGTTCCTCCCCCGACAACACGACGCCGCGACGAAAGTTATGCACCTAGCGAATCATGGCGTACTGGTGAGGCAGGTCGGATCCCAGGAAATCCGGATCTCCGTTGGAAGTAGAAGCGAGAACGATCACCTACTCGCGCACGTTGATGCCCTGTTGACGTCCTCTAGGCCGTGAACGACCGAGATTCCCCTCGGGACTCGCGTCCCGAGGTTCCTGTTTCACCGACAGTTGCCTCCCCACACTTTATGTGCGGGGCGGTCTCACACCATCTCCGCAGGCTGCCAC
>SEEV01000512.1 GCA_004211695.1 Rhodococcus sp. (in: high G+C Gram-positive bacteria) | reverse complement strand
TGCGGTTGTTCAGCGAGTATCTGGTCGACGGCCGATACGGGTGGGCTGTCGCGTGCGAGGAAGCGTTCGGCACCCATCCGGTGGCGATCTGCCACGAGTGGAACACGATCGCTCATCTCAACGACTACGAGGGCCGGCCGGAGGCGCGCCCATTCACCCGGGAGGAGATGCAGCGGTTCCTGGACTATGCCGACGATCAGGTCGAGCGCGCGGTGCGCGCGAAACGCAAAGGGGCCCTTGCTGCTTACCGTGATGCGACGATTTTTAAGGTTATATACGGGTGGGGCCTCCGCCGCTCCGAGGCGGCGAAGCTGGATCTGGTGGACTTCGGTCGCAACCCGGCGGCGCCGCAGTTCGGCCGTTACGGCACACTCAACGTTCGCTACGGGAAGGCGAAACGGGGCCAGCCGCCGCGGCGGCGGAATGTGCTGTCGGTGATGGATTGGGCGGTGGAAGCCGTGGTCGACTACGTCGAGAACGTCCGGCCCCGGTTCGGCTGCCCGGATCATCCGGCGCTCTGGGTCACCGAGCGGGGCGGGCGGATCAAGCCCGCGGAGATCAACGCCCGGTTCGTCGCCTACCGGGATGCGCTCAAGCTCCCGAAGGCGCTGGTCGTGCACAGCGCCCGGCACTCCTACGTCACCCACCTCACCGAGGATGGCGCCGACCGTCGATTTATCCAATCGCAGGTCGGGCATGAAAGCGACAGTTCGACGGCCATCTATACCCACCTCAGCACCGACTACATGAACACCATGCTGCAGAAGGCGCTGGCGCCCGTACTGGCCCCGTCAGAGAAGGACCGATGATGCCCGCCAAACTCGATTACCACTGGCACCTGCGCAAGGTCATGGCCGACCGCGGCATGTTCCAGACCACCGACCTGATCGAGCCGCTGGACAAACGCGGCATCACCTTGTCCTCGAGCCAGGTCTATCGGCTCGTGGTCGAACGGCCCGAACGGATGAGCCTGAAAATCCTGATGGCGCTGCTGGACATCCTCGACTGCACCATGGACGACCTGATCGAACCGGCCGTTGCCGCCGAGGCCACCACGCGCGGCAAGAGGGCTGTCGGCGCCGAGGCCGGTATCGGGGACCTACGCCCCCGGCGGGCGCGGATCCGCGGCGTCGAGCTGCCGTGACGGCAGTTGACCACGGTCGCGTGATCTCGGACCCCGTCGGGTTCGTCACGGACCTGGTGCTGGCGGTCGATGGTCGGCTGACAGCGGACCAGGTCCGGGCCGTTGTCGCCGGAGTCGCTGGCGGGCGGGCGAAGTCGCGGCGGCTGGCGGCCTTTCTCGCCGAGCGCTCGGTGACCTTGACCGACGGTCGTTCCCCGGCGCCCCGGGCGATCGGGGATCTGCTGATCGCTCTGCGGGAGGCGGGCGCGGAGGTTTCCCCGCCGGTCTGCGCCGGCTGCGGCAAACCGATGCGGACCCTGCAGCGGCGCGGTCAGGACTGGTACTGCGGGTCCTGCGGCATCCGGCCCCTGACCTGCGCGGCCTGCGGCCAACAGCGCCATGCCGCGACCCGGGACCGCACCGGGCAGCCCCGCTGCGCCCGATGCCCCGACCGCGACGACCGCGATCCGATCGGCGTCATACACAGTGTGATCGCACGGTTGGACCCGGACGTCGACCCGGACCTCATCGCCGTCGCGGTCGGCAAGCTCGCCTCCCGACCGTCCCATCAGCGCAGGATCGGCTGGGCACTGGAAGCTCAACCCGAACTGCTCACCGGCGCTGGGCACCTCGCGCCCGTCCGGGCGATTCTTCCGTTGATCGAAGCCCTACATGCCGCGGGCGTCGCCGGGATCGTCCGACCGGCATGCCCCCGCTGCCACCGAGTCGTCCGGATCGACAAACCCCTCGACGGACAACGCGTCTGCCGCACCTGCATCGCCCACAGCCGTGTCGAGGAATGTGTCCGCTGCGGCGCGAACCGCGAGCCCGCGACCCGGGACGAACAGGGCCGGCCGCTCTGCCCGAACTGCCTGGTCACCGACCCCGACAATCTCGAAGTCTGCCTCAACTGCGGGCGCCGCCGCTCGGTCAGTCTCCGCACGCCGGAGGGCCCGATCTGCGGAACCTGTCCGCCCCTGCCGAACTCTGTCTGTTCGATCTGCGGCGAAGAAAAACCCTGCGGCACCTCCCGAATCACCGGCCGACCGTGGTGTCCTGTTTGTCAGGGGCGCACGGCACGGTGTTGTTCCTGCGGCCGGACCGCGTCCATCGTCTCAGGCACCCTGGACCAGCCACGCTGCGCGGACTGCACCACCCCTGCCGTCTGGCATGACTGCCCCACCTGCAGTGACCCCGCCCACCCGCATCCCGGGCAATGCCCCCGCTGCCTGATCAACCAGGGCCTCAACGAGATCCTGGGCCCGTCCTCGGCGTCTCTGCATCCCGGGCTGCAAGCGCTGCGGAACAACATCGCGACCGCCGAGCACCCGATCACCGCGATGCGATGGCTGAGGAAGAAGTCCGTCGCACCCGTCCTGGCCGACCTCGCCGCCGGTCGGCGGGCGTTGACCCACGAAGCGCTCGACGAACTGCCCGACAGCCAGGCTCTCGCTCACCTGCGGCAGGTCCTCGTCGGTGTCGGCGCCCTGCCCGAACGTGACGAGCACATGATCCGCGCCGAGAAGTTGCTCGGCCGCGTCGTGGCCGCCCAGACGGATCCCGAGCAGCGCAGCGTGCTGCACCGCTACACAACCTGGCAACTCGTCCGCCGATTGCGGCAACGCAACAACGGCGCCGTCACCACGATCCAACAGTTCAACTCCGTCCGGCAGCGCACCTACGGAGCCGTCGCCTTCCTCGACTGGCTGACCGATCACCAACTCACCCTCGACACCTGTCAACAAGCAGACCTCGACCAATGGCTCACCCGACGACACCGCAGCCAACCGCGGCTCCGCCGGGCACTTCATACGCTGGGCCCACAAGAACAAGCTGATCAGCGCCCGCGTCCCCGCACGCCGCTGGATGGGGCCCACCCGGCCGCTCGATGACCAACACCGATGGGACATCGCCCGCCGGCTGCTACACGACGACACGATCAAGGCCGAAGACCGGCTCGCGGGCCTGCTCGTGCTTCTCTACGCCCAAACCCTGGCAGCAATCTCGCGGATGACCATCGTCGACCTCGAGACCAGCAACGGCGCCGTCAGGCTGCACCTGGGCTCCTCACCGATCAATCTTCCCCACCCCGTCGACGAACTGGCACGGACCGTCGCCGAAAAACGCAAGGGGCACGCCACAATCGGTGCACTGACACCATCGCTCTGGCTGTTCCCAGGCGGGCAGCCCGGGCGGCCCATCAGCACCGGCCAACTCGTCGAACGACTGAACAAGCTCGGCATCCGGCCAGGCGCCGACCGCAGCACCGCCCTGTTCCAGCTCGCCACCGAGATCCCCGCAGCGATCCTGGCCCGCACCCTCGGCATCCACACCGACGTCGCAGTCGCATGGCAGCGACTCTCCGCCGGAGACTGGACCAACTACGCCGCCGAGATCAGCCGACGATCACCGAGAGCATGAGGCATTCGGACAGTTCGAATATCCGACGTCACCATTAGAACCGTTGAACGGGATTCGCTTGGCCACGATGCTGGACGGCAGCGAGGACCTGGACGCGGTCCTGGCCCGAGTCGCCGCATCGAGCCGACGGGTGATGGACGTCGGCGAGGACGAACAGTGACCTCACGCCGTCATCAGCGCCGGGCCGCGCTGCCTGGCGCAGGCTTCACCCGGCCCTCGTCGCTGGACCCGACCGGCCTGATCGTGACGGTGTTCGGCGAAAGCAGTGAAGTGGAGGGCACTTTCGTCACTCGCGACGACGCGCCCTCCTCGACGGCCGAGATCAGCCCGGCAATCTGGGCTGCGTGGCGATTGTCGTTGCCGAACAACCACACTGCCCGCAACCGGCTGGCCATGCTGCGGACGGTCCTTCCGCTGGTTCAGGGACTTCCGGCCGACACGCTGACCGCGATCGACCGGCGGATCGCGCAGGGCCCGCACCCGACGGAGGTCGCCTACTCCTACGACCGGTTCGAACAGATCCGGTCCCAGGCGGCGGCCACCTTCAATACCGCGTTGGTCCGGATTCGCGGCAACCGCGAGCACCTTCGCTGCTGGTATGCCGGTGAATACGCCTCGGGCAGCACGGATTGGGTGATTGGCGAGGCGCTGGACGCGATTCTGCGCACCGGGGACGTCCCCCGCTACGGAGGTCGTGCGGACGTGTTGCATCGGCATGCCCGCGTGCTGGGCGGCCGCGGCGCTGACAAGACCTGGGCCAGGTTGTTTTTGACTGGTCCGGAGGCGTTCGCGCTCGCGGTGCTGCTGGTGGCCAGCGAGAGCTGGAACCGCAGCGTGCTGCACCGGATGCATGTTCCCGGCCATGACCCGGCCGTCGGCGACGACGAGTTCGACATCCAGCTGGTGGAGATCCACAAGCGGCGCCGGCCGGTCAGGCTGCGCTACACCAGCAACAACCTCGTCGACACCGGCCCCGACAGTCCCGGACGACTCATGCGCCACGCGATCGAGGCGACCGAACTCGCCCGCCAGACCCTCGAATTGCTCGGACGCCCAACCGACCAGCTGCTGGTCAGTCGCCGCACCGGCACCCCCGACGACCCGTTCTGCCTCGGCATTCCCGGCCCCAGTGTCGTCGCCCGATGGTCCATCGACGCCGGACTGTCCACCCCGGAGGGGACACCGCTGCGGGTCAGCCTGCGCCGGATCCGCCGCACCGTTCAGGTGCTCATCCGCAAACAGCCTGCGCAGAACACCGAGGAAACCCACGATTCGGTCTACATGCTGCGCGATCCGGCGTCCCGGGCCGAGGCCCAGCAGACGATCGCCCAGGGCCTCACCGACGCACTCGACCACGCACACACTGTGGTGAAGATGCGCATCATGCTCGGCGACCACGCCAATGAGCTGATCGAACTGTCCGATGATCCCGACCTGGCCAGAGCCATTCAGCGCGGCGATATGGACACCGCGACCACCGCGTGCGCGGACTTCTTCGACAGCCCGTTCACCGACGAACCCGGCCAGCCCTGCACCGCCTCGTTTCTGTGGTGCCTGCGCTGCGAGAACGCCATAGTCACCCGGCGGCACCTGCCGCGCCTGGTCTATCTGCACCGCGGGCTGAACGAGCTACGGGGAACCGTCGACCAGGCCGTGTGGGATCAGGACTGGCGCGGACACTTCCACCGCCTGCACCTGCTGCTCGCCGAACACACCACCACCGCGGAGCAGGCGGTCGCGCTGCGCGCGATCAGCGACACCGACCGAACGCTGATCGACCGACTTCTGCATCGGAGGCTCGATACGTGACGACATCACACGCCGGCGTCGGCCAGGCCGACGAGACCTGGCACGTTCGGCCCGAAGACCCGTTCGCCACCGCCGGCCGGCTCCCCGGGGGCGCCGACCCGGACCGGGTGTCGCGGTTCGGCGACCGGCGCTGGAACTACACCGTGCTGAGCCACCGCCGCGCCGAGAGCAGCAAGACGGTGAACTGGGCCGCCTTTCCCGAGACACTGCGCGAATCGTTCCGCCGAGCAGGCTGGGCCCTGGTGAACCTGCCCACCCCCGCCGCTCTGCTGCATCGAGCCGCTACCGCCCGCGTCGAATGGCCGGCGCCGGGCACGATGGCGCAGGTGTTCCTCGGCTGGCGGCGCTTCGCCACCTGGCTCACCGACCACAGTGTCACCAGCCTTCACGAGGTGGACCACGACCTGCTCGCCGACTACGCCGCCCACATCGGCCGACGCGGCTGCTCCATCGCCATCGCGCAGGACGACCTCAACGCGGTCACACTATTGTGGGGTTTCGCCCCACACCTGCCGGCCACCGACCGAATCCCTATGCCCGCCTGGGAAAACGAAGGTCTCAAGCACTACCTCGCCACCGACACGACACCGAACGAGAACACCACCGCGGCCATCCATCCGGCGGTGATGTCACCGCTGCTGATCTGGTCCTTGCGTTTCCTCGACTTCGCCGACGACATCATCGCCGCCTGGCGCGAGCACCAGCGACTCCTCGCCCGCGTTCGGGAACACCCCAACCCCGGCGCCACCGCGGCGCTGCGCGCATTCCTGGACAAGTGGATCGCCGAGCATGGTGAACTGCCCGGCGGGATCGCCCGCGGACGGCGCGGTGTCCCCGCCCAATACCTCGCCGGAATGTTCGACACCAGCGACCGTCACGTCAAATATGAGGCCACCAAATACCGCGAGAACAACGTCCCCGTTGGCCTCGACGCACCACTGTCTTCGCCGGTGAACGGCATGATCCACGGACAACAATGGAAGTCGCACATCGACTTTCACGACGCCCCGCTTCTCATGACCCGCCTGGCGACAGCCGCGATGATCGTGATCCTCTACCTCAGCGGTGTCCGCCCAGGCGAAGCCCTCGAACTCCAGGTCGGCTGCTGTCCCGACCCGATCGACGACGGCACCGGCAGCATCCATTACCAGCTCCACGGCCTGTTCTTCAAGGGAGCCCGCACCCCCGACGGCACACCCGCCCGCGGCGGCGTCCCCCGCGAACTTCCCTGGACCGTGGTCCCTCCGGTCGCCGAAGCCGTCCGGGTTCTCGAACGCATCGTCGACGGGCCCTTGCTGTTTCCCACGAACCCACCGTGGATCACCGGCACCTGCGGCCGCCGCCAGCGCACCGGCGATGCGATGACGACACTGGCTGCCAACGCCCGCATCGCATCGTTCATCGCCTGGGTCAACGACTACGTCGCCAGCAACGGCCTGAGCCATGGCCGACTACCTCGAAACCGTCGCCGAGGACCTGAAGGACGGACAGGGCGTCTCCGGCCCCGCAGCCGAACGCATGATCCAGGCCGCGCGCGACGCCCGAACCCGATTCCAAGGGAAGTTCCTCACACCTCGGCAGGCCGAAGCCCTACTCGAGGAGCCCGAGTTCCACATTTACGACAACCCGAACGCCTTCCTCACCTGCAACCACGACCCCGCCAAGGCCCTCTGCCATCCCGAGAGGACTCCACGAGCCACCAGCCGGGTCCTGCCGCCGGCCATCGACCGCTGCGACCCCGCCTGCGCCAACATCGCTCGCACCGACACCCACATCGACAACCTCAGATCCGAGATCGGTTCGTCCGGCAACCTGGACATCATCAGCCTCGCCGAGGAGGCAGGGCTGAAGCGGAACAAGCTGACCCACAAGCACACCGACCTCAAGGAGCGGTTCTACGCCGAACGTCGAGCCCGCGACGGCGTCACGGCCCGCGAATCCAAGCTGCACAGCGAAATTGCGCAGCTGAGGTCGCGCATCGACCAACTCCGCGAAGAGCGCGACAACTACCGCACTGCGAACGAGGTCTTCGCCCGCGCACTGCACGCCCTCACGATCGAGAATGACAACCTTCGACGGCACACCACCCGGGCGCGCGAAGCGCACATCGCAGCCATCCACCCCGGCCAGCAACGCCCGACCTATTAACGGCCAACACCCCACTACTCACCGCATCCGGCACCGCCATGACTTGCACAGCCACGCAACGCCATCACCGGCAACACGGCAAATTTCCGGGGAACAGCATGAGCATGCCTGCGTCCGGTGCCCGGTACTGCACGTCGACCCCAAGATGTTGCCGCGGCTGGTCGAGTTGGAAAGGGATCTGCACGACCGGCGCCGCCGCGCCGAGCACGAGGGTTGGACCGGCGAGATAGAGGGCATCGACCTCACCCTGCGATTGCTCGCCGAGAAGAAGGCCGCCGCCGAACGCGCGGGTCGTACCCAGTCCGGCACCGCAGTGCTTGGTATGCCCGTGACCCGGCGGCGACGTTGACCGGTCATCGTCAGCCACCTGGCTGCGACAAAGCATCGATCGCGCAACGCTCAAGCCGACGCCGGACCTCCACCGGCCTACGTCAGACCGCGACACCAACCCATGGGCGAAACTGCAAGCCTCAGTTATACAAGGGATTAGGCGCTTTAGACCGGATCGTGAATAACCATCCAATGAGAATCCATACCCGCCCGGGCAACCGGACCTACCCGGGCAAGACCCAGGCCTCGAACACGGATTTCAGCCGGTCTAGGGGGTGACCCGGGCGGTGTTGGCTTCGAGCTGTCGGCGGATCGCGTCGCCGAGGGTTCGGGTGGTGGCGGTGCCACCGATGTCGGGGGTGAGGGTGTCGCCGCCGGCGGCGAGGACGTCTTCGACTGCGGTCATGACGGCGGTGGCGGCCTCGGTCTCGCCGAGGTGGTCGAGCATCATGCTTGCGCTCCAGATCTGCCCGATCGGGTTGGCGATGCCCTTGCCCGCGATGTCGGGGGCCGATCCGTGGACCGGTTCGAACAGGCTCGGGAATTTGCGCTCGGGGTTGATGTTTCCGCTGGGGGCCACGCCGATGGTGCCGGTGCAGGCCGGGCCGAGGTCGGAGAGGATGTCGCCGAAGAGGTTGCTGGCGACGACGACGTCGAACCAGTCCGGGTGCAGGACGAAGTTCGCGGTGAGGATGTCGATGTGGTACTTGTCCACCGCGACGTCCGCGTAGTTTTCGGCCATCGCTTCGACGCGCTGATCCCAGTACGGCATCGTGATCGAGATGCCGTTGCTCTTCGTCGCCGAGGTGAGGTGCTTCTTCGGCCGGGACTGGGCGAGGTCGAAGGCGTACTTCAGGATTCGGTCCACCCCGGTGCGGGTCATCACCGTTTCCTGGATGACGGTTTCGCGGTCGGTGCCCTCGAAGATCTTGCCGCCGAT
>SEEV01000511.1 GCA_004211695.1 Rhodococcus sp. (in: high G+C Gram-positive bacteria) | reverse complement strand
CTCGGACGTGAGGTGCGGAAGCTCCCGACGCTGCGCGGCCGGACGGTCATGACCGTGTTCTTCGAGAACTCGACCCGGACCCGCGTGTCGTTCGAGGTCGCCGGGAAGTGGATGAGCGCGGACGTGATCAACGTCAGCGCCTCGAGTTCGTCGGTGTCCAAGGGTGAATCGCTCCGCGACACCGCGATGACGCTGCGCGCCGCCGGCGCCGACGCGCTGATCGTGCGCCACCCCGCGTCGGGTGCCGCCCACCAGATCGCCAGTTGGACCGCCCATCAGGATGACGGCGGACCGGCCGTCATCAACGCCGGCGACGGCACCCATGAGCACCCCACCCAGGCGCTGCTCGACGCGCTCACGCTGCGTCAGCGTCTCGGCGACATCGAGGGCAAGCGGATCGCCATCGTCGGCGACATCCTGCACAGCCGGGTGGCGCGCTCGAATGCCCTGCTGCTGTCGATGCTCGGCGCCGAGGTCGTTCTCGTCGCGCCCCCCACGCTGCTCCCGGTGGGGGTGTCGTCCTGGCCGGTCTCGGTGGCGCACTCGCTGGACGCGGAACTTCCCGGACTCGACGCCGTCCTCATGCTGCGCGTGCAGGCGGAACGGATGAACGGCGGATTCTTCCCGTCCCAGCGGGAGTACTCGATCAATTACGGCCTGTCGGAGAAGCGGCTCGCGTTGCTTCCCGACCACGCGGTGGTGCTGCACCCCGGCCCGATGCTGCGCGGCATGGAAATCGCCTCGGCGGTGGCCGATTCGACGAGAACCGCCGTGCTGCAACAGGTCACCAACGGAGTGCACATGCGGATGGCCGTCCTGTTCCGGCTGCTGGTCGGAGCGGAGGAAGTTGCGGGATGAGTGACAGTGCAGTGACAGGAGAGACAGTGCTCATCAAGAACGTGCTGCTGTACGGCGAGGGCGAGCCCACCGACGTGCTGCTCGGTGACGGCGTCATCGTCGCGATCGGCGCGGACGCCGGGAAGGACAGCGGGCCGGACGCCGAGGTGATCGACGCGGCGGGGCAGATCCTGCTCCCCGGTTTCGTCGACCTCCACACCCACCTGCGGGAACCCGGCCGCGAAGACACCGAGACCATCGATTCCGGTTCGGCGGCGGCCGCGCTCGGCGGGTACACCGCGGTGTTCGCGATGGCGAACACCAGCCCCGTCGCCGACTCCGTGGTCGTCACCGATCACGTGTGGCGGCGCGGGCAGGAGGTCGGCCTCGTCGACGTGCACCCCGTCGGTGCCGTCACCGTCGGACTCGAGGGCAAGCAACTCGCGGAGATGGCCACGATGGCGTCGGGGACCGGCCGGGTCCGGATGTTCTCGGACGACGGCCACTGCGTCTACGACCCGCTCATCATGCGCCGCGCCCTCGAGTACTCGAGTTCGCTCGGGGTGCTCATCGCGCAGCACGCGGAGGAGCCGCGGCTGACCGTCGGCGCCGTCGCGCACGAGGGTCCCACCGCCGCCCGGCTCGGGCTCGCGGGCTGGCCGCGCGCCGCCGAGGAGTCGATCGTCGCCCGCGACGCGCTGCTCGCCCGGGACGCCGGGGCGCGTGTGCACATCTGCCACGCCTCCACCGCCGGCACCGTCGAGCTGATGAAGTGGGCTCGCGGACAAGGTATTTCGATCACCGCCGAAGTCACCCCGCACCACCTGCTGCTCGACGACTCGCGGCTCGAGACGTACGACGCCGTCAACAAGGTGAATCCGCCGCTGCGGGAGGCGAGCGATGTCGCCGCGCTCCGCGCCGGACTGGCCGAGGGAATCATCGACTGCGTCGCGACCGATCACGCGCCGCACGCCGAGCAGGACAAGTGCTGCGAGTTCGCGGCGGCCCGACCCGGAATGCTCGGCCTCGAGACCGCGCTGTCGATCGTCGCGCAGACGATGGTCCGCACCGGCCTGCTCGACTGGCGCGGTGTGGCCCGCGTGATGAGTGAGCGTCCCGCGGAGATCGTCGGACTCGACGATCAGGGTCGCCCGCTCGAGGTCGGCGAACCCGCCAACCTCGTGCTGATCGACCCGGACGCCGAATGGACGGTCCACGGTCCCGACCTCGCCAGCGTCGCCCACAACACGCCGTACGAGGCGATGACCCTCCCGGCGCGGGTGACCACGACGATCCTGCGCGGGCGGATCACCGCGAGCGACGGCCAGGCCCGCGTCCCGGCGCGGAACGGCAGGGGATGACGGTGGAGAGAATCCTGTGGATAGTCGGCCTCGTCGCGTTCTGGGCGCTGGCCATCTTCCTCATGTACATCGGCTGGCGCGGTCGCGCCCGCCGTCAGGCCGACCGGGTCGGGCAACTTCCCGCGGTCCCCGCGCACCTCGGTGAGCAGACGATCGCCCCGGCCACCGGACTGTACGTCGGCAGCACCCTCGCCCCGAGCTGGCAGGACCGAATCGCGGTCGGCGACCTCGGTTTCCGCGCGACGGGCGAGATCTCCCGCTACGCGTCCGGCATCCTGCTCGAACGCGACGGGGCGTCGGCGATCTGGATTCCGCAGGACGCGATCCGTGCGGTGCGCACCGAGCGCGGTCTCGCGGGCAAGGTCATGAGCAAGGACGGTGTCCTCGTGATCCGGTGGGAACTGCCGACCGGCACCGAGATCGACACCGGTTTCCGCAGCGACGACAAGCCCGTGTACCCCGCCTGGGTGGGCGCGGGGGAGCCGGCCGGCAACGAAGACAGTGAAGATTCAGCGAATGCGGCGAGCTCTGGTGAGGTCGAGCAGAACGGAGAGAACGCATGAGCGGCTACGACACCGACTCGGCAGTACTGGTCCTCGAGGACGGACGGGTATTCCGGGGCACCACGTTCGGTGCCGTCGGGCAGACGCTCGGTGAGGCCGTCTTCAGCACCGGCATGACCGGCTACCAGGAGACGCTCACCGACCCCAGCTACCACCGCCAGATCGTGGTGGCCACCGCGCCGCAGATCGGCAACACGGGCTGGAACGACGAGGACGACGAGTCCGTCGGACCCACCGGAAGCAGCGCCGAGGCCAAGATCTGGGTGGCCGGATACGTCGTCCGCGACCCCGCGCGCCGCACCTCCAGCTGGCGGGCCACCGGCTCCCTGCAGGACGAACTCGTGAAGCAGGGCGTGGTCGGGATCGCCGGCATCGACACCCGGGCCCTGGTCCGCCACCTGCGCACCCGCGGATCCATGCGCGCCGGGGTGTTCTCCGGTGACGCGCTCGCCGACACCGACGTGCTGCTCGACCGCGTGAAGAGCCAGCCGTCGATGCTCGGCGCCGACCTCGCCGGCGAGGTCAGCACCACCAGCGGTTACGTCGTGGAACCCACCGGCGGAGACGCACGGTTCACGGTCGCCGCGATCGACCTCGGCATCAAGACCAACACCCCGCGCATGTTCGCCGAGCGCGGCATCCGGGTGCACGTCCTCCCCTCGAACGCCACGCTCGAGCAGATCCTCGACCTGAAGGCCGACGGCGTCTTCCTCTCCAACGGTCCCGGCGACCCGGCGACCGCCGACGGCGCCGTGCACCTCACGAAGGAAGTCATCGGCCAGGGCCTGCCCCTGTTCGGCATCTGCTTCGGCAACCAGATCCTCGGACGCGCTCTCGGACTGGGCACCTACAAGATGAAGTTCGGTCACCGGGGCATCAACATCCCGGTCATCGAACACGAGACGGGCCGCATCGCGATCACCGCGCAGAACCACGGCTTCGCGCTCGAGGGCGAGGCCGGGCAGGAGTTCGACACCCCGTTCGGCAAGGCTGTGATCAGCCACACGTGCGCCAACGACGGTGCCGTGGAAGGGGTCCGCCTGCTCGACGGATCCGCCTTCTCGGTGCAGTACCACCCCGAGGCCGCGGCGGGCCCGCACGACGCCGCCTACCTGTTCGACCGCTTCACCAGCCTGCTCGAGGGAGTCAAGAAGTAATGCCACGCCGTTCAGATCTCTCCCACATCCTGGTGATCGGCTCCGGGCCGATCGTCATCGGCCAGGCCTGCGAGTTCGACTACTCCGGAACCCAGGCCTGCCGGGTGCTGCGCGAGGAGGGCCTGCGGGTCAGCCTCGTCAACTCCAACCCGGCCACGATCATGACCGACCCCGAGTTCGCGGACGCCAC
>SEEV01000510.1 GCA_004211695.1 Rhodococcus sp. (in: high G+C Gram-positive bacteria) | reverse complement strand
TGCGGCAACACCACCGCGAACTTCGCCGCCAGATCCTCCACAGTCACAACGAAATCGCCCATACCACAATATCGTCCGAAAACGCTGAATGTTACGACTTGATTCTCTGCACGCCCTTAGGCGCAGGGGAACAGTGCGGCGGCGGTGGCGGCGACCGCCCATTGCCGGGTGAACCGTTCGTAGATCTCGTCGAGTGCGGGCCGGAGCGGCTCGACCTGAGGGGTGACGAGCGCGCGGTCGTCGGTCGCGGCAACGGGGTGCCAGTAAACGCCGTCCGCGGAGACCGTGACCTCGGGGACCAGCGACTCGGGCGTCATGACCAGACCTTTGACCGCGGCGCCCTGACGGGCGATCGGTCGGATCAGCTGATCGCCGCGTTCGATGCCGAGTTGGTCGCAGAAGTCGTGCAGCGCGATGATCGTTCCCGGCCCCGGCGAGGCGATAGTGGCCGCGATCCGCACCCGGAAACCCAGCTGCCGGGCCAGCCGGATGCCGGCGACCGCTCTGGCCCAACTTCCGGCGCCGCGGTGCGAATCGTGCAGGCCGGGTGTGGCGGAGTCGAGACTGATCTGCAGGGCCAGACCCTCGCGGGGCAGCGATTCCAGTGCCCGCAGCCCTCGTCCCTTGAACACCATCGCGTTGGTCAGCACCGTCGTCGGCAGCACGTCCATGCAAGTGCGCACGATCGTGTCGATGTCGGGGAGCAGAAACGGTTCGCCCCCGGTCAGGTAGATCTCGCCGACCCCCCACTCGGCCGCTTCGGTGACCAACCGTGCGATCCGTTCCACGCCGAGTTCGCGGCGGGGCGCGTGCGGGGACGAGGAGACGCAGCAGTAGTCGCAGGCGAGGTTGCAGTGAAAGTTGGTGTACAGCCACAGCCGCGCGCCCGGCATCCGGTCGGGACCGAGCGCGTCCCGCGGGTCGGGGGCGTGGCCACGGCGCACGAGCAGTGTCCCGGTGTCGGCGGCGTCGACGTTCTCCCGGATGATGGTGTTTCCGCTGTGGGCGCACCATCTTCGAGCCAGGACGAGATCCTCGGCGGACCCGATCGCGACCTCACCGGTACCCCCATCGGGGAGTCCCGTCATCAGCCGCATCAGGTCCAGGATCACCATCGCGGATCGACACCCTGTTCCTCGACCGCCGCGAACAGGCTCTTGTACCCGTCCAGGTGCGGCCGCACCCAGCGCTGCAGCCCCTCGAGTTCGAGGATCTTGCGATGTTCGGGGATCTCCCAATCCATGTCGAGGAGGGTGTCGACCCAGGGTGTGTAGCGCTCGGCGGGCAGGGTGTCCATGGCGGTGAACATGCAGTGGCAGTACTCGGGTGTCTGCCAGACCGCCTCGAGGGCGCCGGGCATCAGATCGTCCTTGCCCATCGCGTTCCAGGTGCCGATTCCGATCGCGGCGACGTCCGCTTCCCCAGCCAGTACCGCCGCCACCGCGTCGAGTTCGCTGCGTCCGGTATCGCCGTGTTTGCCGATGTCGCTGTCGAATCGGGTGAGGGACAGCGCGGTAGGTGGGATTCCCGCCTGGGCGAGGTAGTGCAGCGGCAGGATCGCGGCATGCGCGGAGTCTGCCGATCCCAGGGCGAGGCGTGTACCGGCAAACCCGCCCGGACCGGTGATGGAACTGCCGGGTGGGGCCACGAACACGGTGCTGAAAGTGGTGTCGGTGTCGCGTTGCGCCAGCGGTACGGCGTGGCCGTCGGTTTGCAGGACGGTGCGCACGTAGGCGAGGTTGGTGTTCCAGGCGATGTCGACGTGGCCGGCGATCAGTTCTTCTACTTGGCGGCCGTAATTGGAGTACAGCACGAAATCCATCTCGGCGTTGGTGCCGCGGAAGTAGTCGCGGATGCCCTCCCAGATGGGAACCACGTTGGGGGTGTAGGCGACGGCCCCGACGATCAGTGGTCTGGTCATTGCGCTCCCTCTCTAGAAGAGCGGCAGGCCGGCGACGGCCTTGCCGTAGAAGTCGTAGAGCACGTCGGCGGTGGGGGCCATCACGGACCCGGCCCGGGCGTCGCGGAAGGCCCGTTCGATCGGAAGGTGTTTGGAGAATGCGGCACCGCCGCAGACCCGCATCGCCGTGTCGGTGATCGCCAGGGCGGCGTCGTTGGCCGAGGCCTTGACGGCGAGGACATTGAGCATCGTCGTCTCATCGGGTTCGCTGACGCTGCGCGCCGCGTGCGCGAGGAAGGCTTGCTGGGCGGCGAGGCTGATGCCCATCCTCGCGATCTGGGCGCGGATGGTCGGTAGCGCCGAGAGTGCCTCGCCCTGGTGCTCGAGTCGAGCGCTGCCGACATGCGAGAGTGCGGCGGTGTTGGCCGCGGAGGAAAGGCCGAGCGAGACAGCGGCGTTGCCGAGGTTGAACCAGGGCAGCACCGTATTCATCATCAGGCCGAAACCGGCGCCCTGGTCGCCGAGGCGCTGGGCAACCGGGATCGATGCGTCGATGCTCATCGGTGCCGATGCGTTGCCCCGCAGCCCCATCCCGATCCACGGGCCGGCCACCGTCAGGCCCGGGGCATCCTTAGCCATCGCATACAGGTCGACTTCCCCCGCGGTCCCGGATGCCGAACCCGCCGAGACCACATAGACATCGGCGAAGCCGGCGGAGGTGACCCAACTCTTGTCGGCCTGCATGGAGACGGTGTCACCGTCCGCGGAGGCGGACGAGACCGGCGCCCAGAAGTGGGAGCGGGAGCCCTTCTCGCTGAACGCCAGGGTTCCCAGCACCTCCCCCTTCGCCATGCCGGTGAGGAGGTCGGGCAATCCCGGTGGTGGCGCCTGCGCGAGGGTGACCGCGGCGGCGGCATGCATCAGATAGATCATGGCGGTCGATCCGCATGCCGAGGCCAGCGCGGTGAGGACCTCGGTGAATTCCACCGGCCCGCGGCCCGAGCCGCCGACGTCCTCCGGTAGCACCAATCCCAGCAGTCCGTTGTCGCGGAGGGCGGCCACCGCCTCGGCCGGAAACACCCCCTCGGTGTCCACCCGTTCGGCGTTCCGGCGGGCGATCTCGGTGACCTGGCTAACCGCTTCGTGGGGAATCATCGGGTCCTCCATCGGGGATGTGAGCTCGGATCGGCGAGCAGTGGCCACCGTGACGCGGCATTTTCAGTATCGGCGGCGGCGCAGGAGTTTCGGGGCGGATCGGCCGGGTGGACCTGTTCGACCGAGGGGGCGTCCCGTCGCCGCACCGACGAGCGCGGCGCACAGGAACACCGCGGCGGTGGTGTTCGTGCCGCCCAGCCACACGTCCGTGCGGCCGGACTGGATGTAGATGGTGGCGGCGGCCAGGAAAGCCAGAACGGCGGCGGCGAGGGCGAGTTCGCGGCGGGCGAGAATTGCGCCGGCGAGCGCGCAGGCCGCCACGACGAGTACCGCCAGCGCGCCAGCAAGGTTGTAGGTGCCCAGTCCCACCTCCAGGTCTTCGTACCCCACCACACCGCCGAGCGAGGCCCACCGGTCGGTCTGGAAGGAGGCGATCACCGCGGCGACGCCGAGGAGCGCCAAGAGGATGCCCCAGGTTCGCAGCAGCGCCGCCGCGGCGCGGGGACCGTTCCCCCGGTGGGCCTGGGCCCGTACCTCGTCGACGGCGAAGTATCGGGTCGACCACGTGCACAGCAGAACGACATGGATTCCGATGAGCATGAAATAGCTCCAGGGCCACTCGTTCGGTGCCTCCGCCACCGAGAAACAGATCGCTAGGGACTGCCCGATCCCCAGCAGCGCGGCAATCCGGACCAGTGTCCCGGTCAGCAGCAGCACCGCGAGCACCGTTTCCACCACCAGCGTCAGCCACGCGAACACCAGGAAATTCGGCAGCACCACGTGCTCGACCAGCCAGCTGAACGGCGGAAACACCGGATGCTCGACCGCCGCGCCGGTGAATCCGTACAACCCGCCGCCGCTGTCTCGGCCGAAATCCGGCGGTGTCTTCCACGCGACGTTGTACAGCCATTCCAGACCCACCAGGATTCGCAGCCCGGTCAACGCTGCGCCGGACACTCGCGGTGAGGGCTCCCCATCCGACAGCAACAGGCGAGGAGACGGAAGGCGCCGGTTGCTTCTCACCATTAGAAGTGTGCGCGTCAGCGGACGCCGGG
>SEEV01000509.1 GCA_004211695.1 Rhodococcus sp. (in: high G+C Gram-positive bacteria) | reverse complement strand
CTGCCCAAGACGCCGACCGAGAAGATCCGCAAGGCCGATCTCCGTGAGCGTGGACGAGGAGCCAACACCTGGGCACGACCGGAACGCGTCCGGTCGGCTCCCACCCGGACGTGATGGCGCCCGTTAATTCTGAGCGAACCACGACCGCAGGATTTCATCATGATGAAGGACCGGCCGGTCGCCGGCGTTTCCGGGACGGAATTTCAACGGCCCGGCGCACGATCTCCGCGACAGGACGGCACTGATAGTAGACCGATGCCGTCAGCTGTCGAGGTCACCAGGGGAGTCTTGCGTAGGAAGACTTCGATAGCCCACGCCGCGCAGCACCGTGGCTACGAGTTGCGTCAGGTAGCTCTCTGTATGGGCGATCTCGGCGAGCCCCGGTGGCGTGCTCCGGACGTGGGTGGTGATGGCGCCGGCGATGAGATCGGCCACGAGGGTGGGCTTGATATCGGGGTCGATCTCACCTCGCTGCACTGCACGTCGGACGAGGGCTCGGGTCGACCGGACGTAATCCGGATAGTCGAGCTCGCCGATGACCGCAGCCAACTCTTCGTTGGACTGCCTGTCCAATATCAGTCGGCTGACCATCGTGCCTTCGATGCTCTGGGCGAACGCCATCCATTGTCGGGCGAACTCATGAAGGTCCAGCTCGAGGTTGCCGAGATTGATGTTTCCGACTGAGGGCGCGGCTGAGCGGACAGCGTCGACAAGTAGTGCGGCCTTGTTGGGCCAGCGTAGGTAGAGCGAACCTTTGCCGACACCTGCCCTTCGTGCGACCTCGTCGACGGTGAATCCGCTCCATCCGCGATCGCCGTATACCGTTCTGGCGGCGTCGAGCACCCGATCACCGAGATCAGGTACCCGTGGTCGTCCGACCGTGCGCGACGATGACGTCATAGGTCGTACCTTACCGCGACTGCAGCAGGTATCAGAAAGTCTCCGTCCAAAACCGTCTCATCGCCGGCCCAGTCGTGGTCACAGTGACTGCGCGCGGCATCCGTCTCCTGAGAAGAGGAAGTCCCACGGCGAATTCGAACAACCGAAGGCCAGCCCGCTCGAGGTCGGGGAGAGTGACGGGGTGTCTCACCACATCCACGTCGGTCGGAGCACCTTCGATGGCGTACAAGCAAGGTACTGCGGTTGTGGGACGAATTTGTCGTCCGCTACGCAGCCACCATCAGATCATTGCCGTCAAACCAGTGGCGCCGGGTATCTAACTTCTTGGCCCAATTTAGCGCCTCGATCAGCCTAACGCGGGAATTCGGTCGGGGGGCTGTCGAACCAATCTCTGTAAATCGGATCATCGGGGGCGAACGCTCCCCAGTGGGATACGCGTGGAACGTTGACGATATCCCAATCGGAGTTGATCTCTCTGACGTCGATCCAGTCCCAGACGCAGGTGCGCCGAAGAATCTTCCAGACGCCGTCTCGCTTCTCGCACAGGTCCCGGTAGCGGCCCGCCTGAAACATGGTTACTTCGGGATCCTTGAACTGCACCACACAGATGAACATGCTTTCGCGTTTGGCCCGTGGGCCGTCGACTTCACACAGCACATTGCTGACGTGGTGATTGCAGCTGTGGATCTTGTCGTGCCAGGTCATGGCGGCATCTGCCCACCCTTGGCCGTCGCCGACGTAACCCCCGTGATCGTCGAATGAGTCCGGCCAATACGTGGATCGCATGAGTTCGCGATCGTGGCGGTCTGCACCTCGCACGTAGAGCATCAAGTTGTCGTTCAGTGCTTGCTTGTCCCAGAGATCGACCAATTGGTCGTCGTTTAACTTCATCGTTGCCTTCCCAGCGCATTGGACCTGCGCTCCGTACCCGATATCGTCCTTACCGTGCTGCCATCCGAATGGCACCATCCAGTCGAATCACCTCGCCGTTCAGCATCGGATTCTCGACGATGTGGCGCACCAGCGCGCCGAACTCGGCGGGGTCGCCGAGACGAGACGGGTGTGGAACCTGTGCGCCGAGTGACTGTCTGATGTCCTCCGCCAAGGTCTTCAGCAACGGCGTGTCGAACGTACCGGGAGCTATTGTCGCGACACGGATCTGATGCCGTGCGAGCTCCCGTGCGATCGGTAGAGCCATGGACACGATCCCACCTTTTGCCGCGGCGTATGCGGGCTGGCCGATCTGACCGTCGAAAGCTGCGACGGAAGAAGTATTGACGATGACTCCGCGCTCGCCGTCGACGCTATCGGTCTTCGAGATTCTTGCCGCGGCAAGCCTGATGACATTAAATGTGCCGGACAAGTTGATTCTGACGATGCGTTCGAAGTCGTCCAGGGGGAGCGGACCGGTTTTGCCCAGAACCTTTCCGGGCGGTCCGATCCCTGCACAATTGACCACAACCCGCAGGTTTCCCCGTTCCGACAATACGTCCAGCGCGCGAGTGACGTCGTCGGTGGAGGTGACATCGCCGGGCACGAACGTCAGTGCCCCCTTGTGTCGTTCTTGGACCTCGGGGCCGGGGGACGAGGGGAGGTCCAGGACGCCGACATGTGCGCCGGCTTCGATCAATCCCTCTGTGGTGGCAAGTCCCAGGCCTGAGGCTCCGCCTGTGACGAGTACAACCGTTCCGTCCAATCTCATGATGGAATCTCCTGTCTATTGTTGTGAATCAAAGCCGTTCGATGATCGTCGCATTCGCCATGCCGCCGCCCTCGCACATTGTCTGTAGTCCGTAGCGGCCACCGGTGGCTTCGAGGTAGGCCAGCATCGATCCCAGGAGGCGTCCACCGGAGGCGCCGAGCGGATGTCCGAGAGCGATCGCTCCGCCGGCAGGGTTGAGTCGGTCCGGATCGGTGTCGAAGTGGCTCTGCCACAACAGCGGAACTGATGCGAACGCCTCGTTTACCTCGTAGGTGTCGATGTCGCTCAGTTTCAGTCCAGTGCGGTCGAGAACCTTCTCGGTGGCCGGAATGGGACCGGTCAGCATCAGGAAGGGATCGCTTCCCACGACGGCAGAACTGTGGAACCGGGCACGGGGAGTGAGACCGAGTGCGGCCGCCTTGTCCTCGCTCAGGATGAGTGCGGCCGAGGCACCGTCCGTGAGCGGTGACGAGTTGCCCGCCGTGATCGACCAGGTGATCTCGGGAAAGCGGGCAGACAGCTCGGCAGTCTCGAACACCGGCTTCAAAGCCGACAGGGACTCGGGAGTTGTCCCGGGTCGAACAGTCTCATCGCGGTTGACCACGACCGGTGCCCCTGTGGCGTCGGTGGTCTCGACACCGATGATCTGATCCGTCTGTTGGTCTGCCGCGACCGTAGCCGCCAGGCGATGCGAGCGAGCCGCGTAGGCGTCCAACTGCGCGCGGTCGAATTTCCACCGTGCGGCGATAAGTTCGGCCCCGATACCCTGCGGCACGAGTCCCTCGAGGTACCGGGACGAGAGCGGTCCGACCGACGGATCCTTGCCGGCGGTGTTGGAGAACATGGGTGCGCGACTCATCGATTCGGTCCCGCACGCGATCACGACGTCATAGGCTCCCGCGATCACTCCCTGTGCGGCGAATGCAGCCGCCTGCTGACTGGATCCACACTGACGATCAATCGTCGTCCCCGGAACGGAGAGCGGGAATCCTGCAGCCAGCACGGCGGTTCGGCCGATGTTGAGGGCCTGTTCTCCGGACTGTGTGACGCAGCCCGTGATGACGTCGTCGACAAGTGCCGGATCGAGGTCGTGTCTCTCGACGAGGGTCTTCAGAAGATCGGCGAGCAGAGTAGCCGGGTGTACGGCCGAGAGTGCTCCACCCTGCTTCCCTTTCGCGGAAGGAGTACGTACGACGTCGACTATGACGGCTGTATTCACGAAGGTTTCCTCGAATCGTGTTGGTGCAGATGAGTTACGGAGGGTGTGCGTATTGACCGAGGCGGTGTGGTCCCGATGACGCAGGACGGGACGAGCTCAATCAGGACGGGGCGCCATCACGTCCGGGTGGGAGCCGACCGGACGCGTTCCGGTCGTGCCCAGGTGTTGGCTCCGCGTCCACGCTCACGGAGATCGGCCTTGCGGATCTTCTCGGTCGGCGTCTTGGGCAGCGCGTCGACCACCTCGATGTATCGCGGCCGCATGAACTCGGCCAGTCTGCTGGCGACGAAGGT
>SEEV01000508.1 GCA_004211695.1 Rhodococcus sp. (in: high G+C Gram-positive bacteria) | reverse complement strand
TCGCCGCCCTCGGTACGCTGCGTCTACTCGCCCTTCAGTTGCGAGATGATCGGCGCGAACGCATCCATCTGTGTGGGGAACACACCGACGTAAGACATTGTCGTCTTTTCTCGCACCATACGGATCTGATCCGCGATCTCCTCGAAGCTTCCGATCGCGAGATACGGCGAGCTCAGGATGTCTTCGACGGACAGCTTGGTGTCGACCTCGATGTTCGGCGGGAAGCCCTGGTCGAGGGCGGCGAGCGCCATCTCGGCGGTCTGCTCCCGGTCGTCGGTGATGACGATGGTGGTGATGGTCCAGTTCAGTTCGATGTCGTCGAACCGGTCGCCGGCAGCTTCCCGGATCCGGTCGACTCGTTCCATCGTCTTCTCGAGCGTGACCCCCGACAGCAGGAGCTTGCCTTCCTTGCTGGTGGGCGTCGCCACAGAGATGATGTCGGCGTACTTGGCGGCGAGCGCCAGCATCTTCGGGCCGCCGCCGCCGACGGCGATGGGGGGACGCGGACCCTGCCGCGGCCGCGGGCTGCCCGTGAGCCCCTTGATCTGGTAGTACTTGCCGTCGAAGTTGCACTCCTGGCCGCGCAGCAGCACGTCGAGGATCTGCAGGGACTCCTCGAGCTTGGCGATCCGGACGCCCGGGCGTTCGTACTCGATGCCGCCCTTGTCGAACTCTTCCTTCATCCAGCCGGCGCCGATGCCCAGCTCGAGGCGGCCACCCGACAGGACGTCGATGGTGGCGGCGTCCTTGGCGAGAATCGCCGGGTGCCGGAAGCCGTTGGCGAGCACCGCGGTGCCGAGGCGGATCTTGTCGGTGGCGTGACGAACCGACGCGCGCCGCCCTCGTCCGCGTTGCCCTCTCCGCCTGCCGCGAATCGGAACTTACGCAACGAGCTGGCGTCGGAACTCATGAATAGCTTCTCCTGTGGTGAAACGCCCCCGTTCAGGACGTGAACATCGGTGGGTCGGGCACCGGTGGTGCCGCAACAGTGCAGCACTCTACCGGTGCCGAGAAACGCACTCTACCGGCCAGTACGCGTCTCGCCTATCTGTTTGGGACGTTTCACGGCTCACCGACCACGATGAACCCATCCGCCACAAAATCAACTGTGGGCCGGGGTCGGGGCGGCCGCTATCTTCTCGGCAGCCCATCCCGCGATCCACTGCGTAGCCGTCGTGCCGGAGTCGTCCACCACGTACGAGTTGTACATCGCGTGGACGGGGTTGTTGTTGTACTCGAGAAGTCGCAGTCCGCTGCCGATCCAGTTGCTCGGTTTCAACGCCTGCGCCGGGGCGTCGCAGATCCCGTCGGACGGGGCGCAGATCTCGACCGCCCGGTCGGTGAGATCACCGAAGCCACCGGGCCGGGGACCGGTCATCGTGATTCCCGGAATCTGCAGCCCGGCCAGCGACAGTTCGGCTCCGACGCCGGCGACGGGCCGGCCCACGTCGGTGGCGGCGGCCGGATCCCGACGACCGTCGGCGATGAGCCCGACACCCAGCATGAGATCCTCCGGAATCGGCCCGTCACCTGCACCGATGCTCGACGCGACATCGCCGGCGATGACGGCGCCCTGGGAGAATCCGGTGAGCAGGAAACTGGTGAGGGGGCACTCGGCGTGGCGACGCACCAGGATGTCGTTGGTGGCGGCCGTACCTGCGCCGCGGCTGTTGTTGTACGACTGCTGCCCGTCCGGCGGGAAGGCGACCGGGTTCGAGAACTGCGCGACGTACGGAACGGTGTACACGTCGGCGCGCGACGACTCGAACTGCTCCTGCAGGGGCCGTGACACGTTGAGCATCAGCGACGCCGGGTTGGCCGTGGGGTTGTACGGGTCGTCCGTGGGGCTGGATTCCCACGTGCCCGGGACGACCACCACCTGGACGTCGGGGCAGGACGCCGGCTGGGCGTTGGGACGTTCGGGACCGGGCGGGATCGGGATCGGTTTCGGCAGCCGTCCTGCGAGGAGGTACCAGAGCGCGATCACTGCGACGAGAATCACCAGCAGGATCACGATAAGCACCGTCAGCTTGCGCAGGGGGCTGCTCTTCTTCTTCCGCGTTCCGCGCCCGGTCAACGTCATCAGCGTCTACTTGCAGTAGGTCGCGTGGGCGACATCCACGTAGGTCTGCGCGTTGGCCGTGGCCTGCTCCTGGGTCAGTTCCTGACCCGCGGCAGAGGCCTCGGTGCCGACCATCGCTGTGACGAACACCATCGTGTCGACGTCACTCTTGCCTTCGGCCTTGGCCTGGCAGATGAAGTCGGCGGTGCTGACGGCCATGGTGCCGTCGGCGGCCGGCTCGATGCCCTTGCTCTTCAGCGCGTCGAGGAACTTCTGGCCTTCGGCGCTGACCGGGACCTCGCTGGGACCGGGGAAATCGCCCGGAACTTCCTCGGGCTGCTCCGGCGGCGCCGTCGCCGCCTCACCCGGGCTCGTCACCGGCGCGGACGCCGAGGCCGAGGCCGCCGCACTGGCGCTGGGCGCGGCGGACGCCGAACTCTCGGCGGAGCTGGACGCCGCGGCGGATGTCGTTGCGCTGGTGGACGGGTTGGACGTCGCCGTGGAGTCGTCGCTACCGCACCCGACCAACAATCCGCTCGCTGCGACGGCGAGCGCGCCTACCGCGATCGCCCGTCGGAAGGTGGTGCTGATACGTGAGTGCTGCGGCATCTATTCCGTCCTTGCTTTCCAAGTCGTTGTCTCTCGACAGGGTACAGACGCAGTTCGGGCGGAAACCTGGTCCGCCGGACCCGGCCCCGCCCGCTGCGCGTGACATTTCTAGCGTTGCTCGGCCATCAGTGAATCTCGGCCTTGTTGTCGATCAGTGTGACGTAACCGGTCTGGAAGTTCTGCTGGACGCCGCCCGGGATGGCGAATTTGTCGCTGATCGGGAATCCGAGCCGACCGCCCTCGTAGCCGGCGCTCTTCCAGGCGTCGAAGATCGGCCCGTTCTCGACGGCCCAGGCGCCCGACAGCGGACTCCAGTAGATGTTGCCGTTCTCGAACTGGTTGAACCTGCCGCCGTCCTTGACGGCGATCTCGCTGGTCTTCGGGAATCCGAGCCAGCCGCCCTCGTAGCCGAGTTCGGCGTACTTGCCCATGATCATTCCCTGCACGCGGTGGGTGCCGTTCGCGGGACTGAAGTACATGGCACCGATCTCGAAGCCCTGTACCGCGCCGTCCTTGCCGGGGGTCGGAACTTCGTCGGCCACCGGGTATCCGAGCGGTCCGCCCTCCCAGCCCTGACGTGCCCACTCGTCGCGGATCGCGCCGCGGACTGCGTGTGCACCGGTCTGAGGGGTCCAGTAGACGGAACCGTGCTCGAAGTGGTTGAAACGACCGCGGCCGTCGGGGGTGCCCAGCTCCGGCGTCGTCGGGTAGCCGAGCGGCCCGCCCGGACCACCGGTCGCCTGGTAGACGCCGCCGATGGCACCGGCCACCGGCTGCGCGCCGGTGTCGGACTTGGCGAAGATGCGGCCGTGGCGGAAGTCCTGGACCGTTCCGCCCGCGAGGCTGTACTCGGGGGTGAGGCAATCACCGATCCACGGGTTGGCGCCCGCGACCCCGGCGATGGAACCACCGGTGGTGCACGCCGGCTTCTCGGGATCGACGTCGACGGCGCTGGCGAGCTGCGGCCACAGCTGGTGCAGTTCGAACTGCCAGTACGGCCACGAGTGGGTGCCGGACGGCCGGTAGTTGACTTGTGCCGGGATGCCCAGCTTGTTGAGCTTGGTCGCGAAGGTCTGGGACGTGAGGCGAGACAGGATCTCGAGCCCCATTCCGGCGTAATTGGTGCTGACGCCCGGGATCCCGGACGGCTGATCGTACGGACCCGTGGTTCCGCTGCCGCTGGAGATGTAGAGGCTGACGCCCTTGAGCTTGTCGGCCAGCAGGTAGGGGTCGTGCTCCTCCCACGCCGAACTGGTCGGGGGACCCCACATCGCGTTCGCGTCGAATCCGCCCGCGTCGCTCATCGCGTACGCGACCGCCTGCGGCATGCCGAGCGCGGTGGTGGTCAGCATGCCCGACAGCGAGGCTGCGAACTTGAAGAATCCTTGGTTGCGGGCCGCGAGGAACATCGCGGACGTGCCGCCCATCGAGAGACCGACGACGCCGCGGGTCTGCGTGGTGCGCCAGTCGCTTTCGAGGATCGGGGGCAGTTCCTTCGTGAGGAACGTCTCCCACTGGTAGTTCTGGCCGTTGTCCTGGGCCACCCAGTCGGAGTAGAAGCTGGACTGTCCGCCGACCGGGAGGACGACGTTGATGTTCTTGTCGGCGAAGAACGATTCGGCGTCGGTCTCGAGTGTCCAGCCGTTCTCGTTGTCCTGCGCGCGGAGACCGTCGAGCATGTAGACGGACGGGAACTTCTCCGTCGGCTTCGAGTTCCAGTCGCGTGCCAGCAGCATCTGCACCTGAATCGGCACGGCCATCGACGGGGAGTTGATCCAGATCGCGACGCGACGATCGGAGAGCCAGTCGACGTGATGGATCGTCGCGCGGCTGGGGGCCTGCGCGGCGGCGGGCGCCGCGTGGACGACCGGCAGAGCCGAGGCGGTGGCGGTCTGGGTGAACCCGACCGCCACCGGCACCACGAGCACAGCGGCAAGCGAGGCGAGCGTCCGCCTTCGAACGTTTCCGGCCGACGAACGCTGACGTTCTGCCCTGAACAGGCCTACTCGCATGACGTTCACTCTCTCTCTGCGCGTCGAGGCCACAACACGGAGCACGGCCTCGCGTTCCGGTTCTTTCTACACGCAAACAACAGACGAGTGGGGGTGCCGCGCTGTTACAGCTGGTGCAATTGTTACGTCCCAGCTACCCGATCGTGTTGCCGAGGTCGCCGGCCAGATCGTGGATCTGCTGCTGCCAGTAACGCCACGTGTGGATGCCGCGGGGCGGGAAGCTGTAGGTGACGTTCTTCGCGCCGAGGGT
>SEEV01000507.1 GCA_004211695.1 Rhodococcus sp. (in: high G+C Gram-positive bacteria) | reverse complement strand
AAGGAGGCATTCCTGGTGCGGACACCGGTCCCCGAACACCTACGAGAGTCTCTACACAGCTACGCTGGCATCCGCCGCGTAATCCACCACCTGTGTCCACAAGCCGGGGGTAAGGCCCATCCGACGACACTGTCGATCCTGTCCAACGTCTTCACCGAACGCGCCGAGAAGGCCAAGGCCATCGGCATCTGGGGAGCCACCACGGGAGTCGGTGTGGCGGGTGGTCCGATCCTCGGAGGCTGGCTGCTCGAACACTTCTGGTGGGGAAGTGTCTTTCTCGCTCTCGCCTTCGGTGCACTCGCTGCGATCGGTGCAAGCAGTCGTCGTGGTGACCACTTCCCGTGATCCCGGCACGCCACGCACCGACGTCGGCGGACTGATTCTGTCCGTGCTCGCAGTCGGCACTCTGGTCTACACCATCATCGAAGCACCGGAACACGGATGGGGCAGCACCACCACGTTCGCCGGGTTCACCCTCGCCGCCGGCCTGCTCCTCGCCTTGGTGCGCTGGGAGCGCAGCCACGACGGCCCCATGATCGACGTGTCGTTGTTCGCGAACATGTCTATCGGAGTTGGATCTTCATGATCAGGGGCGCAGTGGACAGGACAAGGAGAGGGGGTGGGCTGTTTTGGTCCTGGAAACACGCCAGCCCCTCTCCTTGCGACTGTGGGGTTTAGATAAACGAAGTGATCTGAGGTTGCCCAAGCATCTGGCGCCCATACACCTCGTACTGGACGGTCGCCATCTGCAGTGGGTGACTGTTACTGGCCTGAACGTCGCGGAAAAGGCGCTGTACCGGATTCGACTTTGCGATGCCCGAGCCACCACCGAGACTGAAGATGAGGTTCGCCGCATCGCGGCACAGGTCGAGCGCTCGTCCGATGTCCATGCGGGCACGCACTCGGAGCGCTTCGGGCATGTAGTCGGGGCCTTCCGCCCACTTGTCGATGTCGGCTCCGAGGCGGTCCTGGTGGAACTGTGCCTCATCGATCAGCATCGCAGCTTCGGCCAACCGGGTCTGGGTCACCACCGATTCTGCCGCCTTTTCGTAGATCGTGTACGCAATCCGGCGGGTGGGAACCTGCTTCAGGTACTCCTCGAGCATGCGCTTCGTCGCGCCCAGCGCCGGACACACCAGCACGGCTGACAGGACGGGAAGAAACGCCGCACGGTACAGAGGTACCTCGCTGGCGTACTCCGACGGGTACTCGCCGGCAGAGGCGGCCACCGGGTCGATGATCCGGTACTCCGGCACGAAGACGTCTTTCACCTCAACGCTATTACTACCCGTTCCGGCGAGCCCCATCGTGTCCCAGTCTTTGTGGATCTGAATGGAAGACATGGGTACCAGCGCAAAAACGGGGCCGGGATTGTCGCCGGCGTCCGGGCGGGGCGCGCCGAGCAGCATCCAGGTGGCATCGAGGACCCCGGAAGCGAACCCCCACTTGCCACTGATGCGATAGCCACCCGGAACAGGGGTCAACGTGCCCAGTGGGGCCAGTGTGCCCGACACAACCGTAGGCGCCGAATCCCCGAATAGCTCTTCCTGAGCAGCCAGGGGATACAGCGAACCCAACCAGATGGCGGCGTTGTGGATACCGGCAACCCACGCTGCCGACGGGCATCCTTCGGCGATCGTCGTCAGGATTTCGAGAGTTTCGCACAGGCTCAATTCGGCGCCGCCGAACCGCTCCGGCGCCAACATCCGATAGAAGCCGCCGTCGTTGAGACGGCGAGAGAGATCATCGCCGATCCACCGGTCGGCTTCCGTCTGCTCGTTGTGAGCGCGCAGGTCAAGCTTGAGAGCCTGCGCCAGCTCCAGCAACTCAGCGGCGCGGGTACTGCGCGGAGGGGCAGTCACTTGGGTCATCAGATCTTCTCCTGTCGATGTGGTCGAGCAACAGAACTGACCGTATGTCAGTTCTGATGTGGCGTCAATCACGACGTGGGTCGCGACGTGCCACACCTCACGCGCACCCATGCGCACCATCGATGACGACGGCGCATCACGTCGCGTGGCACGGGTGTAATCTATGAGGCTTCCGCAGGCCGCGAGGCCCACCGACTCCGAGGCCCGATGACACCGTGAATGACAGAGACGACGCGAGAGACGAATTGCCGCAGAGCCGACAGGGGCGACGACGGGCCCGCACCCGCGACGCACTCCTGGCGAGCGCCGCCGAGCTCTTTGCCGCACAAGGAGTCGAGGCGACGGCCATCGCGCAGATCGCCGAAGGTGCCGATGTCGGCTACGGATCGTTCTACAACCACTTCCGCGGACTCGAGGATATCGCCGAAGTCTTGCTGGTCCAGAGCGTGCAGGACATCCTGAGTGCCACCGCCGCCATCATGGCCCAGGTCAACGATCCCCGGTTGTTGCCGTGCGTCGGCGCTCGGGTGATCCTTCGTTCGTTTCTCAGTGACGCGGTCGTTCGTTGGATGCTCGAACGCCCCTACCTGTTGATAGACACGTTCCAAAAGCAGGCCGAGCCCTTCATGGAACGGTTCGAAACGCCCGGCATCGAGTCTGGCGCACTGAGACCGGCGGCGGGCCACAAGGCCTGGATACGGACGTTGCCGTGGCTGTTACTCTCCGAACTGCACTGCGCAGCAATTGATTCCGACGGTGAGCCACTGGCGCACGAAGAGTCTTTCGCGACAATCTGCCTGCGACTGTTGGGCGTTGAAGACGCAGATGTGGAAGGGCTGTTGGCCGAATCCCTCAGCCTCGTTGATGCGCAAATGGATGACCGCGCACCGACGACTCCGCCACGGGGCAGTGCTGAAGTCGACAAAAAGAGGTTTCCGCAGCGCCCCCGAAACGGCTTGGTCAGAACAGCCGGCGGCCGGACCACACCGACCTCATCCGGATGACCACCCTCCCGCCCAGGCCTCGGGGCGTGGGGCTGGCCAAGCTATTCCGGATCCGCCGATTCGGCTGAGCTCCTGAGAGTGTCATGGCGGCGAAATGGCTTGTCGTGGTGATAGACCAGCTTCTAGCTGGTGCCGCCCACGTTGATGCGAGGTGCTCTGGGCGAGGCGAGTATCTCGGTGAGGAAGTCGCCGGGGATGAGCGGGGGCGACGATGTGACGATTCCGTGCTCCGCGCAGTGATCGCGCAGGAGTGCAACGATGTCCGGGCCCGCATCGATCAGCGGACGGGTCAAGCCATGCCGGGCGCAGGTAGCTGCCGCCGGCGCGAGTACGTGCATCGCCTGGTCGGTTTGACCGGCCACGGCCAGACATTGTGCGTGCAGCAAGGTCGCCTCGAGGGCGGCTCTGGGTCGATCAGCGGCAGCGATCGATTGCACCAGCGCAGCGGCGCGGTGACCCGCCAGGTCGAGACGGGCAGGAGTGGGGTCCGTGAGCAGAATTCGAATCGCGGAATTCTCGTCGAGGTCGGCAGTTACCCTCGCGACACCGCGTCCCTGGTGGCAACGGGCTGTTGCCCGTTCCGAGCGCAACAACTCTTCGCTTCGGTCACCGATTCCCATGCGGATGCGCTCGTTGTCGACGCGCGCCATGAGTCGGGGTAACGACAGTTTCGTGCCGGTGCGTGCACGCTCGTCAAGATGCTCGGTGGCCGCCTCGAAGTCGCCGCGAATCGCCTTGATGCGCGATCCGGTGCCGTAGCTGGCGAGCAGCAGATCCACGATGCCACCTTCGGTGCCGAGTTTGTAGCTCTCGTCCAACAGATGCTCGGCTTGATCGAGGTCGCCTCGCTCGTACAGGAGTGCTGAGCGTCGCTCGGGGTGCCGAGCAGCGGGTAGGTGTTCGTCAGTGACGTTGCCGATCTGGGTGGCGGCGTGAGTGTGGGGCCTGTTGCCTCATGTCAAGATGCCCGCGAAGTCTGATTCGTTGACTCATGCACAGATGCCCGCGTGACGGGTGCCCTTCGCGCTGGCCCCGCCTTACTGGTCGTCAGCGTCAGCAACTCGGTGGTGAGCGACTGGATCCCACGCTGAATCGCGGCCGGATTGAGTGTGGCATAGGTGTCGGCGAGGATCGCGGTGTCCTCCACGCCGACCTCGTCGTGCCGTTCGGCGCGGCGGTGTGGGGTGGTCGCCCTGTCGTACTTCTTGCTGACCTTCGCACCGTCGCGAACCTTCGAGAT
>SEEV01000506.1 GCA_004211695.1 Rhodococcus sp. (in: high G+C Gram-positive bacteria) | reverse complement strand
CCCGACATCGTGATTCCGCTGAAGGAACTGACCGGGCTGAACCTGCCCGACGTCAACATCGGCGACCTCCGGAACCTGAAGATCCCGCCGTACCTCCACATCCCCAGCAACGTGCAGCTTCCCGGCGGAATCCAGATCCCGAGCCTGCAGATTCCGCTGAAGATCCCCGCACCGGGCGACGTCTCCGACCCCGCGATCCTGCCCCCGGCCGATCAGCAGCCCGGCGCGATCGTCAAGGAACTCTCCCGCGACACCCCGTTCAGCATGGTGGCGCTCACCTCCGAGACGCTCGCATCTGCGGAGTCCAAGGTCCGCGCGCTGCAGGCCGACGGAACGTGGGGCCAGTGGGTCTCCCCCGACATGATCGACACCCGTCGCACGGACAAGACCGCGTCCGACGGCAAGGTCGCCACCGAACCCGTGTACGTCGGGCTCACCAAGGCGATCCAGATCCTGACCCCGACATCGGCGCCCGCACCCGCCGGCGCGCCCGCGCCCGAAGCGGCTCCGGCTCCCGCCCCCGAGGCTCCAGCTCCAGCCCCCGCCGGCGCCGCGCCGCTCGGCTACACCCCCGCCGCCGTCAACACACCGTTGCGTCAGCAGCCTGCACAGGCAGCTGCCGACGACGTCACGGCCGTGCTCATCGAACCGGGCAGCGGCCCCGGCGACGCCACCCTCGGCGACATCGCGAGCCCGCTCGACAGCGGCGGTCCCAAGGTCATCAGCCGCCAGCAGTGGGGTGCGGACGAGTCCATCCGCTGCCAGGACCCCGACTACGACGACTTCATCGGTGGAGCCACCGTGCACCACACCGCGGGCGCCAACGACTACTCGAAGGCCGAATCGGCCGAGATCGTCCGGGCGATCTACGCCTACCACGCGCAGACCCTCGGCTGGTGCGACATCGGCTACAACGCGCTGGTCGACAAGTACGGTCAGATCTTCGAGGGTCGCGCCGGCGGTCTCGACCGTCCCGTCCAAGGCGCACACGCAGGCGGATTCAACGAGAACACCACCGGCGTCGCGATGATGGGCGACTTCTCGTCCGAGGATCCGCCGCAGGCCACCCTCGACGCCGTCGGCAAGTTCCTCGGCTGGAAGCTCGGCAAGGCGGGACTCGACCCGCTCGGTGAGACGACGATGTACTCCGAGGGCACCGAGTTCACCCCGTACGCCGAGGGTGAGGCCGTCGACCTGCCGGTGATCTTCGCGCACCGCGACGTCGGCAACACGTCCTGCCCGGGAGACGCGGCGTACTCACACATGGACGAGATCCGACAGATCGCGGCCGCCAACCTCGGCGGTGGCAACGCCTCACTGGCCTCGGACGCACCCGCGAGCGAGGCTCCCGCACCGTCCGGCGGTCCCGGCACCGACGCCAGCGCCAGCCCCGGCGCGGGCATCCCGGCCCTGGTCAACGAGCTGCTGCGGCTCACCGACCCGTCGCCGGTCGCGCAGAAGTGGGTCGCGGAGGGTGGCGACACCGGCCGGCTCGGTCAGGCCCTCAGCGGACTGCTGCAGGCCAAGGCGGGGAACTCGGGCGCCGAGTTCACCAACGGCGCCATCTTCACCTCGCCCAACGGTGGCGTGTGGGCGGTCCTCGGTCAGATCTTCAAGACATGGCAGAGTCTCGGCGCCGACAACGGCGAACTGGGCCTGCCGACCAGTGACGAGTACGCGATCCCGGGCGGTCTCCGCACCGACTTCGAGAACGGTTCGCTGATCTTCAACGAACTGACCGGCATCGTCACCAAGGTCCTGAAGACGTACAACGACACGTACGCGGAGGCCTACAAGAACGGGGCCCGGGTCGATGCCGCGGCGCCCGTCACACCGCCCGCGGACCCGGCGCAGATTCCGCCGGCACCGGCCGAGCCCGCACCGGCTCCCGCGCCGGCTCCCGTCGAGCCCGCACCGGTTCCGGCCGGCTGATCAGGTTTCACCCTCTCGGGCGCTGGTGGTCTCAGGACCACCAGCGCTCGAGCACTTTCGCGACCCCGTCGTCCCAGTTGGTGGCCGTGACCTCGTCGGCAACGGCCTTCGCGTCGGGGTGCGCGTTCTCGACGGCGACACCCCGGCCCGCGAGGTTCAGCATCGGAATGTCGTTGGGCATGTCGCCGAACGCCACGATCTGTGACGCCGTCACGCCGAGCCGTTCGGCCACCAGCGTGAGACCCGACGCCTTCGTGATGCCGGACGCCGACAGTTCGATCAGCCCGTTGTCGGTGGAGAACGTGACGTCGGCCCGGCCACCGATGTGCGGTGCCAGCGCGTCCACCATCGCCTGACTCGACATTCCCGGCACCCGGATCAGCAGCTTCACCGCGGGGGCCGCCACCACCTCATGCTCCGACATCTCGGTGTTGTCGGGGTTGAGCCAGGCGTGCTGGTATCCGGGCGAACTCACGAACTGCGGTGTCGCCGCGTCATGGGCGCTGACACCGACCCGCTCCGCCGCGAGTCCGGCACCGGGAAGCACGTCGAGCGCGATCGCCGACAGCCACGTGAGGGTGTCCACGTCGAGGGTCGCGGCGCTGAGTACGCGGTCGCTGTCGCTGTCGTAGATGACGGCGCCGTTGGCGCAGACGGCGAGCGGCGCATAGCCGAGGCCCTCGACCACCGGATGGATCCAGCGCGGCGGCCGGCCGGTGGCCAGCACGAACGGCGTTCCCGACGCGACCACCAACGCGACGGCGTCTCGGGTGCGGGCACTGACGCGCTCGTCCTCCCCGATCAGGGTGCCGTCGACATCGGACGCTACAAGGCTCGGTCGGTCTGGGCTCACCCGGCCATTCTGCCTGCCGAGCCGACGACCCCGCCGGGCGGCCGTTACACCGCCCCGCGCTGCTCGGCTTCGCGGCGGTCCATCTCGGTGGCCTCCTCGATGGTGGGCGCACTGCCGCCGAGGCGTCGGGGCACCCAGTCCGCGCCCGCCGGATGGTCGAATCCGTCCTGCACCCGGCGCAGCATCGCGTCCATCTCCGTGTGCAGGGTCGCGGTGAGGGCTTCCGCCGGTTCGCGCGGGGCGATCGGACGGCCCACCTCGACGGTCACCGGGAACCGGTGCCGCCCAAGATGTCTCGGCCGGCCCTTGGTGGCGATCCGCTGAGCGCCCCACACGATGACGGGCACGATCGGCACCTGCGCGTCGATCGCCATGCGCGCCGCACCCGACTTCAGCTCCTTGATCTCGAAGCTCCGGCTGATGGTCGCCTCCGGGTACACACCCACCAGCTCACCCTCTCGGAGCCGCTCCACCGCGGCCCGGTACGCCCCGGCGCCCGCCGTCCGGTCGACCGGGATCACCCCGCACCCGCGCATCAGGAACGCCATCACCCTGTTGTTCGCGAGTTCGGCCTTCGCCATCAGCCGCAGTTTGCGGTCGACCGCACCGACCGCGAGTGCCAGCTGAACGAAGTCCAGGTATCCGGTGTGGTTGACCGCGAGCACCGCACCGCCCTCGGCGGGGATGTTGCCGAGACCGACCCGGGTCATCCGCAACCCCTGGAACAGGGACAACGCCTTGGCCGTCGACTCGACAGCCGTGTAGACAGGCTCCACCGGCACTCTCTAGCTACCGGTCTCCCGGGACCGGCGGGACGCTGCCTTCGCCTCGGCGTCGGCGGCGTCCATCTTGTTCGCTTGCTCCAGCGTCGGTGCGCTGCCCCCGAGGCGCGCGGGCACCCAGTACTCGCCCGCCGGGTGGTCGTATCCCTGCTGGAGGTCCGTGAGCATCGTCTTCATCGTGGCGTGCAGCTTCTCCGTGAGCCCGGACGCGGGCTCGAACGGCTGGATCGGCTCGCCGACGGCGATCGAGATGGGAGTGTTCGTGCGGCCCAGCCGCTTCGGGAACCCCTTCGTCCATACCCGCTGTGCACCCCAGATGACCACCGGGACGATCGGCACGCCCGCCTCGATCGCCATGCGCGCGGCACCCGACTTGAAGTCCTTGATCTCGAAGCTCCGGCTGATGGTCGCCTCCGGGTAGACGCCCACCAGTTCTCCGCGACGCAGGAAGTCGACGGCCGCCTTGTACGAATCCGCGCCGGCGGCCCGGTCGACCGGAATGTGCTTGAGCGCGCGCATGATCGGGCCCGAGATCTTGTTGTCGAACACTTCCTTCTTCGC
>SEEV01000505.1 GCA_004211695.1 Rhodococcus sp. (in: high G+C Gram-positive bacteria) | reverse complement strand
GGGCCCGGTCGATCGGGAAGCTGTCGTCGGCGAGGGCCGAGAAGTCCTGTTCGGCCGCCCATGCCGTGACGTCGTTCCAGGCGTCGTACACGGCGGGCAGTTCGGGGCCGAACCGGCCACGGGAGGCGGTGGCGAGGTCGACGCCTCGCTCGGAACCCTCGTCTCCGACGACGAGAACGGCACGGCTGTCGATATTGGCGATACGCATGAAACAAGTTCTCCTACAAGAAGTGTGAATAGTGCTGAGCGGAAGGCCTTTTGGCCCGTCACAGCATTGGTGGACGAAGGGTTGCTCCGCGCACTCAGATCAGCGGTGTGATCCGTTCCTCGACACCGAGAAGCGCCTTCCCGTAGGACTCGAACGCCACCGCCGGGGCGACGACGGCATGGCGGGCAGCGGTGGAGGAGTCGCGCCAAATCCGCTGAAGGGGATTGACGTCGGCGAAGCTGCCGGCGCCGTGCGCACTGAGCAGGATGTTGATGGCCTTGACGATGCTCTCGGCGACGAGACCGGTATCGGCCCGCAGCCGGGCGCGTTGCGCGAAGTCCGGGTAGGTGCCGGTTGCTGCCGCGGTGTCGATGTCGTCCGCCGCCCGATACGCGTGCAGATGGGCAGTTTCGATCAGCATCGCGGCCTCGGCAACTTGCAACTGAAATGCGACCGAGTCGGACTGCGCAGTGAAGTAGGTGTAGGCGATCGGCTTGTTCGCCTTGGCCTGCACGAGCTGCAGTGCGGCTCGCCCCAAACCGAGCTGGGGCCCGACCAGGACGAGCGCGAGAATCGGGACAAACGCGGAACGGTAGAAGGGCTCGTCGGCCAGATTCTCCGACGGGTACGTTCCCTCGATCGCCGGCGGCACGGCCATCACCCGGTGGTCGGGCACGAACACATCCGTCGCCACCAGGCAGTTGCTGCCGGAGGACTTCATGCCGGCGACGAACCACGTGTCCTCGAGCTGCATCTCGCTCGTCGGGATGAGAGCGAGTCCCTGATCGATGACCTCACCGGCGTCGTTGGTGATCGGGATCCCCAGGACCGCCCAGGTGGCATGCCAGGATCCCGAGTTGTAGTACCAGCGGCCGGTGACCCGGTAGCCACCGTCGACCCGGGTGGTCTCCGACGTCGGTGTCAGGACACCGGACACCTTCGCGTCCGGGTCCGCGCCGAACACCTCGTCCTGAGCGCGGGTCGGGAACAACCCGGTCAGCCATGCACAGACGTTGGTCAGCGTCAGCACCCACGCGGTGCCGCCGTCGGACTCGGCAACGGCGGCAGACACATCGAGCATGGTGCGCATCGACGTCTCATAGCCGCCGTACCGCTTCGGTACCGCGAGCTTGAACAGCCCGGCATCGGTCATCGCCTGGATCGATTCCTCGACGACGCGGCGGTTTCTCTCCCCCTCGGCCGCATTCTTCGTCAAGAGAGGCGCTATGTCGCGGACACGGCCGACGAGGTCGGTGGCGGTGGGGACAGAGGCGCTGGAAGAGGTGGCGCGTTCGGTGACGGTTGTCATGATGGAACCTTTCGGAAAATGGGGTGGATGGAGGCAGGGAGGGGCGGATTCAGCTCGACGCGCAGGCGGCAATCTGGTCGATGATGGGTCGGCGGGGACGTTCGGCGTAGCGGGAATGGGTGCCGAAGGTGCGGTGTGCGTACACCAGCGGAGGCAGTTCCGCCTTGCTCACCCTGGTGACCAGGCCGAACAGCAGCAGATGGTCACCGCCCTCGACGGTGTCGTACAACTCGCAGGCGACCCAGCCGGCGGCGCCGTCGATGCGCGGCAGGCCGGTGTCGTGATGCCACGAGGTGCTGTTGAAGCGCTCCGCGCCGGCACCGCGGCTGGCGAACACCATCGCAAGATCGTCCTGTCCGTGCCCGAGCAGGTTGATCCCGAAGCGGCCAGTGGACCGGATGCGCTGCAGTAGTGCGGATCGACGATCGAAGGCGACCGTGATCAGCGGCGGGTCTTGCGACAGGGCGGCGAACGAGCTGGCAGTAGCTCCATGGGGGCCGTCGTCGTCGGCAGTGGTCACGATCGTCACCGGTGCGCAGACCCGGGACATCAGATCCCGGAAGTTCTTCGAGTCGATGCCAGCGGATACGGTCGGCTCACGGCCAGGTGCGGTAGTCATGTGAGTGCTCCTCGGTGGGGTGGCTCGCAACACCACGCAAGCGGGTTGTTGCGTAGGTCACTCTGTCGTGCTAAATCCGACGGTAAAGGTGCGTGCGGCGGCCGGAAATCCGCTTTACGAGAGGGCCTGGCCGCTTTCCGAACCCGCATCCATTGACCGATGCTGCAAGCGTGCCGAACCCGGCACCGACTGCGCCCGAACAGTGAAAAGGACGTAATGCGTGTGATCGATCCCCAGGACCCACCGGAAGCGGCACCGGGCTTCCCGGTCGAGTTGCCGGGCGGCACGGTGTACCGATCGGACGATCTCGACGTCTACCGTGCCGGCGTCAACAGCGTCTTCTACCCCGCTCGCCTCGACCTGGTCAGTCCGCGCACACACTTGACGCACGCGCGGCTCTCCGCCGTGCAACTGAGCCACCTCACCCTGGGAATCGTCCACTTCGGCGCCGAGGTCCTCATCGACCCCGGCGATGTGGGCGGCTACCACATCAACATCCCCCTGTCCGGGGCAGTGGATTCCCGATGCGGTGCACAACAGACCATCGTCACCCCAGGACACGCCGCCGTCTTCACCCCGAACGAACACACCATCCTGCCCTCGTGGAGCGCCGACGCCACCCAGATCTGCATCAAGATCGACCGCGGCACACTCGAAACCGAACTCACCCACATCCTGGGGCGGCCCCTCGATCGGCGAGTGAAGTTCGACATCGCACTCGACCTGACCACACCCCCGGGACGCCGGTGGTGGTCGACACTGCAAATCCTCGTCGACACCATCAACGACCCGGGCCCGATCCCCAGCCGCGTCCTCGCCGCCCAGGTCGACCACCTCGAACGCGCACTCATCACCGGGCTGCTGCTCAACCACCGCAACTCCCTGACCGAAGCACTCCACACCGACGACACCCCGGAGAATCCGAGGGCATTGCAGAAGGTCGTCGAACTCATCGAGAACACCCCCGGCGCCCAGCACACCATCACCGACCTGGCCCGCGTTTCCGGTGTGGGGGCACGCCAACTGCAAAAACTCTTCCGGGACCGATACGACATGAGCCCCTCGGTGTACGTGCGCAATGTCCGCCTCGCACGCGTGCGGTCCGACCTTCTGACCGCGACCGACGACACGGCCACCGTCAGCGACATCGCCTACCGGTGGGGTTTCAACCACCTCGGCCGCTTCGCCCGGTTCTACCAGCAGAAGTTCGGCGAACCGCCCTCCCACACACTCCGCCGATAAGACCACCGAACCTCAGCGGGACCGGACGGCGTCAGCAGTAGCTACACACCACAGACCGACAAGTACCGGAATCCGAACAACTTCGCGATCACCAGCTGTGCTGTTACCGAGCGCCGCCCGGTGCCGGCCCGTCACGGACATTTCCGTCCCCACCTGCACGAAATCCACGTCGAGGCGCTGCGACAGGGCCTGCAGAGCAAAAAGGATCCTGACCTCGCGGTTTGAGCGAGACGCTGTGTAAAGTTCTTTTACAGCAGTCTCCCCACAGACCGGTAGCGACCTCGGCTCCTCGTCGGCTCAGCAGGTCAGCCGGTGGGGACGCTGACGGTGAGGCACTCACTCCAGTCACCCGTCGGCACTGCGCCCATCAGAACGATCTGTATCTACCACCCGTTCGCCTGGAGTGCGCGAACGGGCCAGCAGCAAGCGGAATTAGGTGTGATTAGAAGCCCTACTAGCGCGTGATTACCGGCCCGTCAGTTCGTGGAGCAACCAAGGCCCGCATCATTGCTCGCGATAGGTGAACACCCCGGTCGAGCGAGTCCTCGGATGGCTCGTCGTCCGTGTTGGTAACTCTGGGTGCGTCATAGTCGGTCGCCATGATTCCTCCCTCTCGGGTGTCTTCCGCGGAGCCGCCTGTCGCCTGCCATGAGCATGGGACCGTCTGAACCGGATTTCTGCCACCCTCATGGGACCACTCGGATTGCCAGTTATGGGACCACCCGGCGCGTCGCGCCGAAGTCTCGCCGGATCGC
>SEEV01000504.1 GCA_004211695.1 Rhodococcus sp. (in: high G+C Gram-positive bacteria) | reverse complement strand
TCGGCGTTCATGGACTGGCAGCGGAAGATCTCCGCCGCGGAGGCGGGGTTCCGGGGTTTCCGGGGGCACAAGGTCGAGAGGCCGGTGCAGGGGATCACCGAGGACTGGACGATCGTGCTCAGCTTCGACACCGAGGACAACCTGGCGTCGTGGATGGACTCACCCGAGCGGGCTGCCCTCCTGACGGAGGGCGAGAAGTTCAACAAGAATCTCCGAATCCGCAAGGCGAGCTACGGTTTCGACTTCTGGTTCCGCGGCGCTGCCGGTGACGAGCCGCCCCCGGTGCCCGTCGCCCGGAGCAATCTCCTGGCGCTGCTGGTGCTGTACCCGCTCGTCGTGATCTGGGGACATTTCTTCAGTGCACCGCTTATCGAGTCGCGCGGGGTGCCGATCGCCGTGGCCCTGTTCGTCGGTAACCTGGTCACCACTCAGATCCTCGGCTGGTGGGCCGTTCCCGCTGCGTTCAAGGCGTTCGGGTGGTGGATGGATCCGGGAATCTCCACCCGGCGGCGAAACGTGGGCTACGCCGTGATGATCGCGTTGTTCGGTATCTCGATCGGTGTGTGCACGCTGCTGTTCATGATCCCGACCACGTAACAGACTTTCCGATTCACCTGCGCGATGTTCGGGTACATAGCACTGTGAAGAACCGAGGTCTGTTTTCACATCTGGAGAGAGGTGTTCACGGTTGGACATGCAGCAACTGTGGGACTTCGTCTCCGCCCGCAAGCAGCAACTGCTCACCGACTCGTTCCTGCACGTCAGTGCCGTCGTGCAGTCGGTGGTCATCGCCACGATCGTCGCGGTGGCGATCGGGATCCTCGTGTACCGCAGTCCGGCGGGCTCCGCCATCGCCACCGCACTCGCCAGCACGATCCTCACCATCCCGTCGTTCGCCCTGCTCGGCCTGCTGATCCCGATCCTGGGGCTCGGTGTGGCCCCGACCGTCACCGCCCTGGTGCTGTACGCGCTGTTGCCGATCATCCGGAACACCATCCTCGGACTCGCGTCCGTCGACCCCGCGGTCACCGACGCCGCCCGCGGTGTGGGGATGAGCCGCACGACCGTGCTGAGCAGGATCGAACTGCCCCTCGCCTGGCCGTCGATCCTGACGGGCATGCGGGTGAGCACGCAGATGCTGATGGGCATCCTCGCGATCGCGGCGTACGCGAAGGGTCCCGGGCTCGGCAACCTCATCTTCTCGGGACTGTCCCGCGTCGGCAGCCCGACGGCCATACCGCAGGCCCTCACGGGGACCGTTCTCATCGTGATCCTCGCCCTCGTACTCGACGGCGTCCTCGCCGTCATCGGCCGACTCACCACCTCCAGGGGGATCCGTGACTGATCTCGATACACCTCGTACCAACGGCAGCACCGTCTCCGGCGTGGACATCGTCCTCGAGGACGTCGTCAAGAGCTACCCCGGTCAGGACCTGGCGGCCGTCGACAACGTGTCGATGCGCATCCCCGCCGGGGAGATCGTGGTGCTCGTCGGCCCGTCCGGCTGCGGGAAGACCACCACGATGCGCATGATCAACCGGCTCATCGAACCGACGTCGGGAAAGATCACGATCGGCGGCAAGGACGCCCTGTCCATCGACCCGGACAAGTTGCGGCGCGGCATCGGCTACTCGATACAGCAGGCCGGGCTGTTCCCGCACCTGACCATCGCGAAGAACGTGGGCACCGTGCCCGGTCTGATCGGCTGGGACAAGAAGAAGATCGCCGATCGCACCGACGAGATGCTCGACCTCGTCGGACTCGAACCCAGCCTCTACCGCGAGCGCTACCCCCGGCAGTTGTCGGGCGGGCAGCAGCAGCGGGTCGGGGTGGCGCGCGCGCTCGCCGCCGATCCCCCGGTGCTGCTGATGGACGAGCCGTTCGGTGCGGTCGACCCGATCACGCGCGGCCTGCTGCAGGACGAGTTGATGCGACTGCAGTCCGAACTCGGCAAGACCATCGTCTTCGTGACGCACGATTTCAACGAGGCGGTCAAACTGGGTGATCGCATCGCGGTGCTGGGCAACCAGTCGCACATCATGCAGTACGACACCCCGGACGCGATCCTCGCCCATCCCGCCAACGACATGGTGGCGGGGTTCGTCGGAGCGGACGCGTCGCTGAAGCAACTGACGCTCACCCGGGTGGCGGAGGTCGATCTCCTCGACTGCCCGACCGCCTACGAGGACGGCTCGGTGGACGACCTGCGGGCGGCGATCAGTCCCCGCAAGATCAAATGGGGCATCATCCTGGACGCACGGGATCGTCCGATCCGCTGGGTGTCCCTCCGGCAGCTGGCCAACGCCACCTCGCTGCGGGACGTCGGCGACCCGATCGAAGAGGTGGTGTCCACCCAGTCGACGCTGCAGGACGCGCTCGAGGCGCTGCTGGCGGAGAGCAGCGCGTCGACGATCGTCACGGGCCGGCGGGGCGAGTACCACGGCCTGATCACGATCGACACCCTCGTGCAGCACCTGTCCGCAATGCGTGAGGAACACGCGCACGACGACGAGGACACCGAGCCGGAGCAGAGCGGGGCGAGCGAGAACGGGGCGAGTGAGGGCGGGGCGCCGTCATGACGGCCGCCGTCGCCACGAAAGCCTCCGCGCCGGCCGCCCGACGTTCGGAGCGGGCCCGGTTGCTGGTCCAGCCGATCATCGTGGTGATCCTGGTCGTCGGTGTCCTCGCCTGGGCCTTCAGCCGGGAACTCACCGCCACGCAGAAGGGCAGTCTCAACGCCGCCAACATCGCGACCCTGACGTGGCAGCACGTGCTGATCACTGTGGTGGTGGTCGCGATCGTCGTCGTCGTCGCCGTCCCGCTGGGAATCCTGCTGACGCGGCCCGGGTTCACCAAGCTGGCACCGATCTTCATCGGAATCGCCAACATCGGGCAGGCCGCGCCGGCCATCGGACTGCTGGTGCTGCTCTTCCTCGCGACGGGAACCACCGGCTTCTGGATCGGCGTCCTCCCCATCGCCTTCTACTCCCTCCTGCCCGTTCTGCGGAACACGATCCTGGGCCTGCAGGAGGTCAATCCCGCGGTCATCGACGCCGGACGCGGACAGGGCATGACCGCCGGGCTCGTGCTGCGCAAGGTCGAGTTCCCGCTCGCCGTCCCGTACATCCTCGCGGGTCTGCGCACGTCACTCGTCCTCGCCGTGGGCACCGCGACGCTCAGTTTCCTCGTCAGCGCCGGTGGCCTGGGAATCCTCATCGACACCGGCTACAAGCTGCGGGACAACGTGACCCTGGTCGTCGGTGCCGTCCTCGCGGTCGCGCTCGCGCTGCTCGTCGACTGGTGCGGCGCCCTCGCCGAGGAGTTCCTCGGCCCGAAGGGGCTGCGCTGATGAACGTCGTCCGGAAGGCGATCGCCGCGACGGCGGTGACACTGTGCGGGGTCTTCGCCGCGTCGTGTGGCCTCGAATCCGGTGGCGCCCTGCCGCTGTCGGTGGAACCGGGCAGCATCCAGCCCGTCCCCGAACTCGAAGGTGCCAAGATCACCGTCGGTTCCAAGGACTTCACCGAGCAGGTCACCCTCGGGTACATCATCGAGTTCGCGCTGAGCGCCGCCGGCGCCGACGTCCGCGACCTCACCAATATCCAGGGGTCCAACAGCACCCGGGACGCCCAGCTGGACGGGCAGATCGACGTCACCTACGAGTACACCGGGACCGGGTGGATCAATTATCTCGGCAACGAGATCCCGATCCCGGACCCCACCGCACAGTTCGAGGCGGTCCGCGACGAGGACCTCGAACGCAACGGCATGGTGTGGGTGGATCCCGCCCCGATGAACAACACGTACGCACTGGCCATGAGCAGGCAGACCGCGGAGGAGACCGGGATCACCACGCTGTCCCAGTACGCGGACCTCGTCAACCGCGATCCCGCGGCGGCGACGACCTGCGTGGAGACCGAGTTCAACGTCCGGCAGGACGGGTTCCCCGGCATGGCCGCGAAGTACGGTTTCGACCCCGCCCGCGCGAACCGCCAGATCCTGCAGACAGGCATCATCTACCAGGCCACCGCCGACGGGACGCAGTGCAAGTTCGGCGAGGTGTTCACGACGGACGGCCGCATCATCGCGCTCGATCTGGTGCTGCTGGAGGACGATCGCCAGTTCTTCCCGAAGTACAACCCGGCGATCAC
>SEEV01000503.1 GCA_004211695.1 Rhodococcus sp. (in: high G+C Gram-positive bacteria) | reverse complement strand
ATTGGCGCAGCCGCCAGGTTGCCGGCGTCGAGAATCACGAGGTCGCTGGTGTCGGTGTCGGCGCGATACACGAATAGCAGAAGGTATCCCGCACCGGTGGGTGTGGGCACGAAGACGGACTCGCCGGGCTCGTCTGCCCCGAACTCGCGTGTCTGGTAAGCCGCTGACTTTACGTCGTACCTGGTGAGGTGGTGCGCCCCGACCGCAAAGACGTGAGAGTGAGGCAGTCCCGTCAACGTATCGTCGATTCGCGGGAACTCGATGCTCCGGTCGTCTAGCGCGCGTTCGGTGATCCTGTCTCGGCTAAGGTCGATCGTCCACTCGTGCAATGTTCCATGGTCATCGAATGCTGAGCTGGAATCGACCCACATCGACTCGTAGCGCACCGCATGCAGGGTGATCACGTCGTTGGTGTCGAACGCGTTTGCGACGTGGAATACGTAGCAGGGCTCGATGTCGAACCACCGCACTGCGGTGGTCGGGTCATCGCGACGAAGTACACCGATGCGCGCTTTGTAGTCGGGGTTCCAGCGATACGGCATGGTTCCCAGTCGTGCCAGCTCGACATTGAACACGACTGGCAGATCAAGGAATAGGACGTACTTCTCGGTAATTGCGAAGTCGTGCATCATCGTCAGACCGGGGACGTCTATCGGCTGATCCACGACGAGGGTGCCGTCGACATCCGCGCGGTGGTAACGCACGTGCGGGGCGGTCAGGCTGCCGTAGCCGAAGAAGTGCAGTTCTCCGGTGATAGGGCAGGTCTTGGGATGGGCGGTCATCGAATTGGTCAGGGCACCGCCGAAGTCGTATACACCCAAGGTGTCGAGTTCGCGGGTCACCTCCCAGGGCAACGCCGACTCGATGAGCGCAAGAGTGCGCCCGGCGTGACTTACGATGTGCGTATTGGCCTCGGAAACATGCAGATTGCGGCTGCCGGTTTGCTGATCATAAAGCGGAGTGGGGTCACCGTCGAACTTCGCTGTGTGCACCCAACGGTTGCGGTACCACTCTGCGTTGCCGTCACGCAGACGGACCCCGTGAAGCATGCCCTCGCCGAGGAACCAGTGCGAGGAAGCATTTCGCGGGTTGGGACCGTTGCGAAGGTACCAACCATTGAGCTCAGCGGGAATTCGGCCGGTGACACGGAGTTTGTCGACGGTAACTTCGCGGTTGACGGGAGCGCGATTCCCCCGCAGGTGGAGGGCTGGCAGATTGAAGTCACTGTCATGCAGGGACGGCATCGAGTCGTTCCTTTCCGGCGAGGTACGCCGTGTATCTCACGGGAACCAGGATCGAGATGGGAATGAGAACGTAGGTGGCGAACCGGCCTTCTGGGCCGAGAATTGCGATCGACACCAGGATCAGTAGGCCCGCTGCGAGGAAGCTCCCCAGCCATGCCTTGGTGATTTTGACATTGAATTTGCGGAAGGCATCAGTGCCGTGCAACTCAGGCGGCACCTCGCGCGACGCGATGGGCTCAGTGAATGGGCGACTGAGCGCGAGTCCAATGGCGACCACCAGAGCGAGCCATAGCTCGGACGCAGCACCGATGTATCGGCCGACCAGATCAGAACCGGTTGCCGCGGCACACACCGCTATGGCAATGAAGAAGACTGCCGAAGCAATGTCGATGGTCATTTCTGCGGGACGACCTCCCCTGGCGATCCGCAGCCCGATGAGGATCAGAGCTGCCGCACCACTAACGAGCGATGCGACCGCGACCGACGTGAATGACGAGACGATCGCGTACACGATCCATGGGCATACAGCGAAAATGACGGACATGGGCACCCCTAATAGGTCAGTAGTGACCTATGCAGAGTGACATGTCAGGAGTGACATGTCAACGCTGGGGTATCGTGTCGATATGAGTCTCAGATTCGCTGCGCTCGGCCTCCTCGCGCAAGAACCCGGCAGTGGCTACGACCTCTTGAGGCGCTTCGACTCTTCAATGGCCAACGTATGGGCCGCCACTCAGAGCCAGTTGTACGGCGAGCTCGGCAAGCTGGAGCACGAGGGATTGATCGAGGTGGCAGCGGAGGGACCCCGCCGGCGGAAGATGTATGCCATTACCGACACCGGCCGCGATGCATTGCGTGAGTGGCTCGCAACCCCTGATGCCACCCCGCCCCGGAGTGTGCGTCTGCTTCGAGTCTTCCTTCTGTCCGAAGCGGATGAGCCAAGTGCGGTCGAGTTCTTCGCCGATGTCCAACGAAAAGCCGAGGAAGAGCTCAAGCACCTGGCCGCGATACTCCAGGAGGCCCAATGGGATGGCCGCTCGGACGAATTTGCCCGTATCGCACTGGAGTACGGCCTGCGCCATCACCAAATGGAGGCGAACTGGGCCCGCTGGGCGATAGACCGACTGACCAACGAGCAAAGCGCGTCACGGTGAGGAGCCGCGAACGGGGAATGGACCTGCGAGCGGTGTGAAGGACCCTTCGCGTAGGTGGACCTGCGGACAATGGCCTTTCGCGATCGCGACCGCCCCGGCGCGTGCCGCTTCCGATACGAGGATTCGTTCACCTGGCATCCCCGCATCGCGGCTCAGTCGGCGTGGTGGTCGAACCGTGCCGAGGTCGTCATCCGCGATGAGAATCGACGGTTGAACGCAGCTATCTAGTCGTTGCACCCACCCAGGACCGTCCCCATCAGGACACCCGGGTGTTCTTGTCCCGAGGGAATTCCGCAGTGACGGTGGCATGGAATTCCTCGCATCCGCGAATGCCGACTTCCGATGTCGGATATCGCGCCATGCCCGCGGACCCCCACTGCTCAGGAGCGCCGCCGCTGATCGTCAGGAGCGATGCGGTGGCGTACATGTCAGTCCTCGCCCTCAGCCCTTCACCGCCGGGCAACGCCTGTCGACCCAGCTTCGGCCGCCGCGAGCAGCAGGCGTGTGGTGTGTGAGATATGTTCGCGCAACATTGCGTTGGCGGCGGGAACATCACGAGCCAGAGCGGATTCCATCAATTGCCGGTGTTCGGTGGCCAAGTCGCGGTCTTTCTCGGTCCCGAGGGGTTGGGACCAGCGTCGATACAATTCCGCTTCGTCACGTAACCCGGTTGCCATCTGGAGCAGGCGCCTGTTGGTGCAGCCATCGAGGAGGGCGCAGTGGAACGCGGCGTGGGCTTCGGCCCACTCGTCGGTGACCCGGACCGGATGTTCGATGGTAAGGAAGGGAACGCCGACGAGCGTGTGGTGTGCCGCCACGAGTCGCGATTCCCAGGCGAGATCACCCTCCTGAATGGAGCGGGAGAAGACCAGCGCTTCCAGCTCGAGGCGAGCGTCGGTCAGTTCCTCGAGTTGAGTGGCCGACAGTGTGGGCACCGCATAACCAAGGTGGGGTTCGGAGACAACGAGGCCTTCCGCCGCGAGCCGGGTCAGCGCCTCGCGCAGGACACTAACGCTCGCGTCGAAGCTCGCGGAGAGTTCGGGGAATTTGAGGCGGTCGCCGGGTAGCCGCCGACCGCCGAGGATCTCGGCGCGCAGCACGTCGTACACCGCATTTCCCCGTGTCTGCCTGCCGCGCCGTTCCGCCATATGCCGAGTGTATCGAAGGATGGAATGACTCGAGTAAGTCAGCAACACTTTCGAAAGTTCATTGACTCTGCGAATGTGACGGAGTACACATTGGTGGTACACATTTCAACTACTGGCGCGGGTTGAACCGCGCCGCCGAGCCTCGGAGGCCAATGTCGTGCGTGTAGGAGTAATCGAGGGTCGAGCCGTGATCATTGCCGGCGACCGAGCGATCGATGTCGCGGACGCCAGCGGCGATCGCTTCGGCCCCGGCGCCACCGCCGTTCTGGAGCAGTGGGACGAGTTCGCCCGGTGGGCCGAAGGTAACGAGCTGAACGGTCAGGGTGCGCCATTCGACCCGACAGCACTGCAAAACCCGGTCCCGGCGCCGCCGCAGGTGTTTGCCATAGGCCTCAACTACGCCGCACACGCGGCCGAGTCGCAGTACGACGTCCCGGAATTCCCCCCGGTGTTCACAAAGTTCCGCAGTTCACTCGCTGACCCGAGGGGCGAGGTAGAGATTCCGGGTCCGCGGACCGATTGGGAAGTGGAATTGGTCGCGGTGATCGGACGCCACGCTCATCGGGTGCCGGAGGCAAACGGCTGGGACTATGTCGCGGCGCTCACGAT
>SEEV01000110.1 GCA_004211695.1 Rhodococcus sp. (in: high G+C Gram-positive bacteria) | reverse complement strand
GGCGCCCACCGCGGTGCGGTGGGCGTCGAGGACGGCGATCTTCGCCTCCAGCTCGGCGCGAACCTCGGGCGGGGCGGCGCCGGCGAGTTGCGTCAACCGGGCCGCCTTGGCGTGCAGCAGCTGCCCCTCGGCTTGCAGGCGCGCGAGTTTGATCCCGAGGCCGCGGTCGTCGTAGGTCCAGCCCCGGTAATCCGAGGACAACCCAACTATGGCCTCTGCCGCGGTGGCGGCGGCACCCAGAGTGGACGGAGACCAATCCACCCCCACAGCGACCGCGGCCGATTCCAGGTCGGCTGCCGGGACGAGCTCGGTCGCGGCGCACCGCCACAGCAGGCCCCGGCGGTCGAGGACCAGGGTCGGCAGATGCCAATCGGTGATCGCCCGGCCGTGCAGGTGCTCGGGGATGGTCGCGGTCAGCCGGACACTGCGCCACTGCGCCCGCCCCGCCGGGGCGGGACAGGTCGGCAGCTTCACCGTCAACACCAGCTCGTGACCGGTGACGGCAAGCTGTGCGAGCTGCCGATCGGCGGCCGAGAGCCGGGCCATCGCGCTCGTCTGTGGTGGTCCCTGCACGTCGGTGATCCGCAACCGGCCGGCCGGTGCCCCGCCGCCGCGGCGTGAGCGGGCGACGAGCTGGCGCCGTACACCCCGGGCGAAACCCGCTGGCACATCATCGCCCGGCTCGGTGGGTGCGGTCAGACGACCGGTGGCCGGGTCGAACCGGGCCGACAGCGCCGCGATCGCGGTGTCGCGGTAGGCCAGGGTCCGCAGGGTGGCCACCACCTGCGACGTCACCACCCGCGTCACCCGCGATGGCACATGGACACCGTCGGGGTAGATCCGAACCCAGCCGAGACGGGCCGCGGCGACATGGCCTTGTGCGGGCAGCCTGCGGTCCTGGCGGTCACGACCGGCGGCGAGCACATCGAACGTCGCCGGATGCCACAGCCGCGACACCAACTCGGCGCCGGCCGCTGTGACCAGGTCGAGCAGCCACCGCACCCGGGTATCGACGTCGTCGAGGCCGATCGACTCGCCGGTCGCGTCGTCGACCGCCACATGGGCGCGGGTGGTGAATGCGAATTGCCGTGGCGCATTCGATCCCGGCCCGGTCATGCCGGGCCCAATTCACGATCGGCGAGCACCTTCGCGGTCGACGAAGACCCGCGATCCCCCGAGATGCTCACCGGTTACCCCTTTCCCAGCCGTGTGGCGGCGCCGCCCCGAAGCCGGTATTGATTCCGTGTCGACCGCAGCGCAGAGAACCGGCCGGACAACGATGCCGGCAACCCGTGACGTCATCCATCAACCCTCCCGCCAGCGATGCCTCGCCCGCCTCTCGCAGGACCTCGACTGTAACGCCGACCTCCGACAAGAACCGCAAGATCCACGCCACCGGCGAACCGGGCCAACCGATCTCGCCACACGACCCGCACCACCGTGAACCCGCCCTCGGCCGCGTCGTCGAGCATCCGGCCGCGCCGCGCCCCGCCCCTCCCAGAAATCCGCAACCGCGCTCCTTGTAGGGTCGACATGCCTCACCAGTAGCACTCTCCCGCAACATCTATTCCTGATTGGCCAGCTACGCCTCTTGCCCTGTCGAGCCCGACGCCCGGCGGATTCGGTGACCCGAACCGGTGCGCGGGGAAGGCAACCGGCCTCCGATGCCGCCTTGCGCACCCCAACTACCGACATGCCCCAAGTATTCCGCAGCCTCACCAATTCGCATCGACAGACAGTGTCAGAACATGCTCAATAGTATTTGATATGGTGGCAACAGTTGAGAGCCTACGCTGGCGACGCGGAGCAGTTGTGATTCTCCTCGCCCGCAACCTCCCCGACCCGGAACGCGTGAACGCGGCGGCACTGCTCGGTTACAGCGCCTATATTCGTGGGGACGGGCCGTTCGCGGGAATAGCCCTGGACTCTGATCCGGGACACGTGCTGGCTACGTTGCTGGACGGAGCACTGCACGCCGGACTCCGGCCGGCCGAGGTGCGTGGCCTGGCCGGAGTCGGCTACGACAGTGCGGCGAAGGTCGGCGTCGCGCTACCCCCGCAGGTCGAGGGGTGAGCGGACGTCACCGCTGCGCGGCGTGCGACCTGTCGCCGAGGTTCTGCAGGTAGGACCAGGCGTCGGCGACGATCTCGTCGAGATCGGTGTGCCCCGGCCGCCACCCGAGTTCCGCAATGGCACGATCGCTCGACGCCACCAGCACGGCGGGATCGCCCGCCCGACGTGGTGCGTCCTCGACCGCGATAGGGAGCCCGGTGACCCGCGCACACGCCGAGATGACCTCGCGCACACTGAAACCCGCACCGCTACCGAGATTGTAGATGCGGTGCCTGCCCTCGATCGACGACTCCAGTGCCAGTACGTGCGCCTCGGCGAGGTCGAGCACGTGGATGTAGTCGCGGATCGCGGTTCCGTCCGGCGTCGGCCAGTCGGTTCCGAAGATCGAAATCTTCTCCCGCTGACCGAGCGCCACCTGGAGCACGAGAGGAATCAAATGCGTTTCGACGACCCGGTTCTCGCCGGCCGACTTGTACGCACCCGCGACGTTGAAGTACCGCAGGCTGGTCGCCGCGAGCGAATGAGCCACCGAATACGACGTGATGGCATGGTCGATCGCGAGTTTCGTCGCCCCGTATGGGTTGGTGGGACGCGTGGGATCGGCCTCCGTGATCGGCGAGTGCTCGGGCTCGCCGTACGTGGCGGCGGTCGACGAGAACACCAGCTTCTGCGTCCCCGAATTCCGCATGGCCTCCAGAAGTTCGAGCGTGGTGACGACGTTACCGCGCCAGTACTTCTCGGGGTACTGGACGGACTCGCCGACCAGCGACTGAGCCGCGAAGTGCAGAACGCCGTCGAAACGGGGAGTGCCGCCCGTGCCGAGCACGTCCGACACGACCTCCGCGACGTCGCCCTCGACGAAGTCGGCGCCGAGCGGCACCGCGTCGGCGTTACCGGTGGACAGGTCGTCGATGATGACGACCTCGTGTCCTCGTTCGAGCAGGACTGTACTGCAGACGCTGCCGACGTAGCCGGCGCCGCCCGTGACCAGAAGTTTCATCCGCTATCCCTGAACCTGCTTCACCTGGACGGCGTGCGCCATCTCCTCGGACAGATCGAAACCGCTGTGGCCGGGCACCGTGATCGTGACCGAACCGGGCTTGGTCTCGACCGTGACACGCGCATCGGGCACGACGCCCGCCTCACGCAGCTGGCCGATGACGTCGGGATCCGACTGCACGTGCTCCGCGAGACGCCGGACCACGACCGCGGTCGGCTTGCCAGGCGGTACGTCCGTGAGACGGATGAGCGTCTCGGGGGCGTCGACCGGGCGGTCCAGCCCGAGCTGTGCGAGCCCCGGAATCGGGTTTCCGTACGGCGACGTCGTCGGGTTGTTGAGCACCTCCACCAGGCGCCGCTCCACCTCTTCGCTCATGACGTGCTCCCAGCGGCACGCCTCCGCGTGAACCTCTTCCCATTTGAGGCCGATGACATCGACCAGGAGTCGCTCGGCGAGGCGATGCTTCCGCATCACCGACACCGCGAGTTCGCGGCCCTTCTCCGTCAGTTCCAGGTGGCGGTCACCGGCGACCAGGAGGAGACCGTCACGTTCCATCCGGGCGACGGTCTGGCTGACCGTCGGACCGCTCTGCTCGAGTCGTTCGGCAATACGTGCTCGAAGGGGGACGACGCCCTCTTCTTCCAAGTCATAGATCGTCCGGAGATACATCTCCGTGGTGTCGACCAGATCCTTCACACTCACACCCCTTCGTCTCGGTTGATTCTACCGGTGATTACCCCTCACCGGCGCCGTCCGCCTCGCAGCGCGTCGACGGTAGTCGTAGCGGGGTCTGCTCGCACCCTCCGCGGGGTACCAGTAGCGTGAGTTCATGACCGCGTCGTTCAGTTCCGGGGAGGATTCGGCTGCACTGGTATCGAACCGTGCCGTCGTGTGGAGCCCGGACTATCTCAGCTATCGGTGGAGTGCGGACCACCCGATGAATCCCACACGGCTCGAGCTGACCATGTCGCTCGCCCGCAGCCTCGGGATTCTGGAGGGGGTCGAACTGTTGCGGCCCGCCGCCGCGTCGGACGCGGATCTGTTGCGGATCCACACTCCCGCGTACGTCGAAGCCGTCAAGCAGGCCGGCCACTCGGCGACGTCGGGTGTGCTCGGCGCGGACGCCCCGCACGGTCTCGGCACCGAGGACAACCCCGTCTTCCCCCAGATGCACGAGGCGAGCGCGATCCTCGCCGGCGGTTCCCTCGCCGCGGCGCAGGAGATCGCGGCGGGACGCACGCGGCGCGCGGTGAGCATCGGCGGCGGCATGCACCACGCGATGCCCGACTGGGCGTCCGGCTTCTGCGTCTACAACGACGTCGCCATTGCCGTGTCCTGGCTGCTGGACAACGGTTTCGACCGGATCGCCTACATCGACGTCGACGCCCACCACGGCGACGGGGTGCAGCACGCGTTCGCCCACGACCCGAGGGTGCTGACGATCTCGCTCCACCAGCATCCGGCGACACTCTGGCCCAACACCGGCTGGTCGAGCGAAGTCGGTGAGGGGGCCGCGGAAGGCACCGCCGTCAACCTTCCGGTGCTGCCCGGCACCGTCGATGCGTTGTGGCTGCGAGGTTTCCACGCCGTCGTCCCGGGCGCTCTCGCCGCGTTCCGTCCCCAGATCGTGATCAGCCAGTGCGGTGTCGACAGTCACCGCGAGGATCCGCTGGCCGACCTCGCGCTGACGGTCGACGGCCAGCGGGCCGCGTTTCTCGCGATGCGTGATCTGGCCGACCGCTACGCCGAAGGTCGCTGGCTGGCCGTGGGCGGCGGTGGGTACGGACTCGTCCGCGTCGTCCCCCGTGCCTGGACCCACCTCATCGCCGCGGCACTCGACCGCGAGATCGACACGGCCCGTGCCGTACCCGTGGACTGGCAGGAGCGGGCCCACGCGCTGGCGCCCAGCGTGGACCTGCCGGACACGATGGGTGACGGCGGCGAGGTCGATTACCTGCCCTGGGACGGACCCGGCGGCACACCGGAGACCGGGGTCCCGTCGATCGACCGCGCCCTGACACGCATCGACTCGGCCGTCATCGCCACCCGCCGCGCCTGCTTCCCACTACTCGGACTCGACCCGGAGGATCCCCGTGACTGAGCCGACGGACGGAACCGCCACGACGGACACCGGCGCGGAGGCGGTCACGACCGAGCCGAAGGGGAATCCGCCCGACGCCGCGCACAACTACCCGCGGCACTGGGTCGCCGACGTGCTGGCGGCCGACGGCGGGGCGGTGGCGCTGCGGCCGATCGTGCCCGAGGACGCGGACAAACTCGTGTCGTTCCATTCGAAGCTCTCCGAACGCACCCGCTATCTCCGGTATTTCGGCCCCTACCCGACCATGTCGCAACGGGACATCGTCCATTTCACCACCGTCGACCACCACGACCGGGTGGCGTTCGTGGTGGTGCTCGGCGACGAGATCATTGCCGTCGGGCGGTACGAACGGCTCACCGGCGAAGGCGACGGCAAATCCGCGGAGGTGGCGTTCGTCGTCGCCGACGCGCATCAGGGCCGAGGACTGGGGCCTATCCTGCTCGAGCACTTGGCCGCGGCGGCCGCGGAGAACGGCCTGACGATGTTCGTCGCCGAGGTTCTCGCGGAGAACCGGAACATGGTGACGGTCTTCCGCGAGGCGGGGTACCAGGTGAGCCGCAGTTTCGAGGGCGGAGTGCTGAGACTCGAGTTCGCGATCGACCCCACCGAAGCGATGGTGTCCGTACGTAATTCCCGCGAGCGGGCGGCGGAGGCGCGCAGCATGCGCAACGTGCTCAGTCCGCGATCGGTCGCGGTGATCGGTGCCTCGACCGACCGAGCGAAGGTCGGTAACGCCGTTCTGACCAACCTGCTGCGGGCAGGATTCGCCGGTCCCGTGTATCCGGTCAACGCCGAGCACCGTTCGGTTCACGGGGTGCGGGCGTACCCGACGGTCCGCGACATCCCCGACGAGGTGGATCTCGCAGTCGTCGCCGTTCCCGCCGAATCGATCAACGCCGTCCTCGACGACTGCCTCGACAAGGGTGTCAAGGCGCTCGTCGTCGTGTCTTCGGGCTTCAGTGAAACCGGTTCGGACGGAAGGCAGTCCGAGCGCCGGCTCGTCCATGCCGCGCGTGCGCACGGGATGCGGCTGATCGGTCCCAACGCGCTCGGTGTGGCCAACAACGACCGCGAGGTGTCGCTGAACGCGACCCTCGCGCCGGTGCTCCCGAGTCCGGGCAACGTCGGATTCTTCTGCCAGTCCGGTGCACTCGGCATCGCCATTCTCGACGAGGCCGCACGGAGCAGAATCGGCCTGTCGGCCTTCGTCTCCGCGGGTAACCGCGCCGACGTCTCCGGCAACGACCTCCTGCAGTACTGGGATTCGGATCCGGCCACCGAGGTGGTGCTGCTGTATCTGGAGAGTTTCGGCAATCCGCGCAAGTTCTCACGCATCGCACGCCGGGTGGCGAGGAACAAGCCGATCGTCGCGGTCAAGAGCGGCCGGCACGCCGTCCCGCCCGCGCTCGCGGCCAGCGGTGGCGAAATGGACGATTCGATCGTGCGCGCCCTGTTCGAGCAGGCCGGGGTCGTGCAGGTCGGGTCGATCTCCCAGCTGTTCGACTGCGCGCTGCTGTTCGGGTACCAGCCGCTGCCGGCAGGCCCCCGGCTCGCCGTGGTCGGCAACTCCACCGCGCTGGGCGTTCTCGCCGCGGACGCCGCACGCAGTGAAGGACTGCACGTCGGCGACCCGGTCGACCTCGGCCCGCAGGCCGGTCCCGAGGAGTTCGCGACGGCGGTGCGGACCGCGCTGGCGTCGTCCGACGTCGATTCGGTGATCGCCGTCTTCGTCCCGCCGGTCGCCGTGCCCGCCGAACCCTATGCCCAGGCGCTACGGGAAGCGGTCCGGGAAGCGGACAAACCGGTGCTGACGACATTTCTCGCGGCGGAGGGCGTGCCCGACGTGCTGGCCGTGCGGGGCGAGGACGGGCACCCGACCCGGGGTTCGGTTCCCTCGTATCCCGGCCCCGAGCGCGCGGCCCTGGCGTTGGCGCGTGCGTGGCGGTATGCGGCGTGGAAGCGTAAACCTTCGTCGAAGGTGGTGCGCCCCAACGGGATCGATCCGGAGCGGGCGAAGGAGATGGTCGACAGCTGGCTCGGGGCGTCGTCCGGGCGCTGGTTGTCGGACTTCGAGGCGTCGCAGCTCCTCGCGTGCTATGGCGTGGACGTCGTGGACTTCCGGTCCGCCACCACCGAAGAGGAGGCCGTGCAGGCCGCGGAGGAACTGGGGTACCCGGTCGCGGTCAAGGCGACCGGTGAGCAGTGGCGGCACCGGCCGGACCTCGGCGGTGTCCGACTCGACCTGGTCGGGCCCGATTCGGTCCGCTGGGCCTACCGCGACCTCGCCGCCGCGTCCGGTGAGCCACTGCTCCACGTGCAGCGGATGGCCACCAAGGGAATCGGCTGTGTGGTGGGTGTGCAGGACGACCCGTCGTTCGGTTCGCTGATCTCGTTCGGACTGGCGGGCGTGATCTCCGACCTCCTCGGTGACCGCGCCTACCGGGTGCTGCCCCTCACGGAGGACGCCGCAGCCGAACTGATCGACGCACCGAAGGCCGCGCCGCTGCTGTCCGGGTATCGCAGTGCGGTGCCCGTGAACAAATCCGCCCTGGTCGACCTCGTGCAGCGGATCTCGGCTCTCGCCGACGACCTCCCCGAGGTGCGGGAACTGGCCTGCGAACCCGTCCTCGCCTCGGCGGAGGGCGCCCAGATCACCGATTCGCGTGTGCGGATCGGCCCGGAGCCGAGTGTCGCCGACCTCGGTCCCCGCCGCCTGCGCTGACCACTGTCCCGCGCCAACCCGAATCGAGGTCCGGGCGGACAGCACAACGCCGGTGCCGGTCGCGTACGACCGGCACCGGCGCTGATTTCCGGGTGGGGGAGTGTCAGCTGGCGTAGGAGCGCAGCCGCTCGGCGCGGTCGCCCTGACGGAGCTTGCCCATCACTTCACGCTCGATCTGGCGGACGCGCTCCCGGGAGAGCCCGAAGAGCTTGCCGATCTGGTCGAGGGTGCGCGGCTGACCGTCGTCGAGTCCGTAACGCAGGCGGATGACCTGCTGCTCACGTTCGTCGAGGGTGGCGAGGACGGTGCGCACGTCGCTGTGCAGGAGACCGGCGATGACCGCGTTCTCCGCCGACGTGGCCTCCGAGTCCTCGATGAAGTCGCCGAGGGGGGCTTCCTCGTCGTTGCCGACCGGCATGTCGAGGCTTACCGGGTCGCGGCTGTGGTCGAGGAGGTCGGCGATCTTGTGGGCCGGGATACCGGACTCTTCGGCCAGCTCGTCGTCCGTCGCCTCACGCCCGAGCTGCTGGTGCAGCTCACGCTTGATGCGGGCCAGCTTGTTGACCTGCTCCACGAGGTGCACTGGCAGCCGGATCGTCCGGCTCTGATCGGCCATGCCGCGGGTGATCGCCTGACGAATCCACCAGGTGGCATACGTCGAGAACTTGAACCCCTTCGCGTAGTCGAACTTCTCCATCGCGCGGATCAGCCCCAGGTTGCCTTCCTGGATGAGGTCCAGGAGCGGCATGCCACGACCGGTGTACCGCTTCGCGAGCGACACGACGAGCCGCAGGTTGGCCTCGAGGAGGTGTGCGCGGGCGGACTGTCCTTCACGGACGATCGTCGCGAGGTCGCGCTTCTTGGCGGGGGACAGTCGCTTCCCGGTGTCCAGGATGTGCGCCGCGTACAGCCCAGCCTCGATTCGCTTGGACAGTTCCACCTCGTCTGCAGCCGTCAGAAGAGCGGTGCGGCCGATTCCGTTCAGGTAGACGCGGACCAGGTCGGCAGCGGGGCTCTGGGCGTCCAGATCGGCAGCGCTGGGACGAATGCGAGTTGTGGTGCTGGGGCTTGTCATGACTTGCCTCCTCATCGGTGGTGTCTCATATGGATCAACGCACCGAAGGCCTGGGAAAGTTCCCGGCCGGTAATTTACGAAGAGGCTGTGACCTGCGGGTTCCTCGATTCGGTCCTGAGAAGTTGCTGAGAACACGTATAAGGGGGACGGTTCGGGAACCTTCGGCTACGCGGGGAGCACCAATCCGTGCCGGACGAGGGCGTGCACGAGGGGCACGGCCGACTGTGCGAGTTCCTCGGCGTCGACGCCGTGGGCGGCCGCGAGGAGTTCGATCAGTTCGCCCAGCACGAGGCCGTCGCCGCCGCGCATGCCCGCGACGAGGGAGGCCACGAGATCGTCGACCTCGTGCTGCCACGCCGGGCCGTTGCCGCGGTGCAACCGCGCGACCACCTGGGTCCAGCCCTCGTCGCCGGGGAGGAACACCCGCTCGAGAGCGGTGCTCTCGTCGACGCGGAACCGCGCGGTGAGCACGTCGTGCTCCCGCAGCCACGCCACCCGCTCGAAGTATCCGAGCGCCTCCGCGCCGAGCGGATCGCTGAAGCCGTGGGTGAGGTCCTCCGCCATCAGGTCGGTGGGTGCGTCGGTCCGGCGCAGGTAGACGAACCCGAAGCCGATTCCCTCCACGTCGGCGCTCGCCAGGTGATCCAGCCATTCCTCGGCGATGGTCGCGGTGGCGGGGTCGCGGGTGTCGAGGCCCCCGTCCCGCATCCATGTGCCCACGTACAGGGCGGGGTCCGCGACATCCCGCTGCACCACCCACGCATCGATCCCGTGGGCGGGAAGCCAGGACGCCACCCGGGCCCGCCAGTCCTCGCCCTCGACGTGGATCCAGGACGCCAGCAGCGCCGCCGTCCCGCCGGGTGCCAGGTAGTCGGCGACCCCGGAGATCATCAATTCACTCGCGCCGTCCAGGTCGAGACCCGAGTCGCGGTACGTGTGCCCCACCCGTGCGCGGCTGACGACGAACGGCGGATTGGCCACCACCTGGTCGAACGTGCGGCCCTCCACCGGATCGAACCACGACCCGGCGAGCAGTTCCAGCCTTTCCTCGTTGAGCGCCGCCGTGACGGCCGCGAGATCGACGGCACGGACGTTGAGATCGGTGGCGGTCACCGTGTCGGCGTAGGAGGCTCCGTGCAGTGCCTGGATGCCGCAGCCGGTCCCGACATCGAGCAGCGACCCGACCGGTGCCGTCGGGGTGGCCTGCAGCAGCGACAGCGACGCGTGCCCGACGCCGATGACGTGGTCGACGGGTGTCTCGCGGGGGCGGAGGGACCCGTCGAGGTCGGACACCACCCAGCGGTTGCCCCCGCCGATGTCCATGGGCCGGAGGTCGAGGGCGGCCCGGACGACGTCGCCGTCGGACTCGAGCAAGCCGGCAGAGACGGCATCGTCGACCGTGAGCGGGGCCAGCGCCGCCGCCACCTCGGCGGCGGGACAGTCGTCGGTGAGCAGGAACAGACGGATCAGGGTGCCCAGTTCTCCGCAGCCCGCGCTGGCCCGGCGCACCGGGACCGGTTCGCTGCGGCTCAGCGCGGCATGATTCTCGGGGCCGAGCGCGTCGAGCAGGGTGTCCGTGTCGTAACGGTTGCGGAGGAGCGCCTCACGCAGTGAGGGGCAGATCGACAGCAGTTCGTCACGGTTCACCCGTGCATTGTGTCAGTACGCGCCGCTGCGGCGTCAGCCCTCGATCGTGCGGCGGCGTCAGCCCTCGATCGTGTGGTGCGGCGGTGCGGGCAGGGCGGTGGACGGCGATTCGCGGTGGTCGTAGCGGCTGGGCTCGTCCTTGGTGCGCGGGGGCCGGTCGTTCGCGATGAGGACCGCGATCCACGGCAGCGGGATCGACACGCCGATGATCGCCATCGAGATCCACGGGTTCTCCCAGATGCCGTACGCCGCTGCCGCGAAGATCAGCGCGGGGAAACGGAACGACATGATGAGCAGGTACTTGCGGACACGGGCGCGATGTTGATCCTCGATGGATCGCGCTGCTTCGGTGATGAGAACCGGATTGTTCGGTGAGCCGGCGTCGTCGGACGCGCCGAACCCTGCACTTCGTGCCATGCCTCCACTGTTCCACTGTCGGGCGGCAATTGCACACAAGGGGTCGGCAGGGGGTGGGATCGCGGGCCGGTTGCGGCATTATTGAGGGGTGAGCACTCAAACCAAGGAACGGCCCGACGTCACCACCGACGAGTCGACCGATGACGACACTCCCAAGTTCTTCCACTACGTGAAGAAGAACAAGATCGCGGAGAGCGCCGTCATGGGCACCCACGTCGTCGCCCTGTGCGGCGAAGTGTTCCCGGTGACGAAATCGGCGAAGCCGGGATCGCCCGTCTGCCCCGACTGCAAGAAGATCTACGAAGGATTACGCAAGGGCGACTGAGGATTCGCCGGCGCGCGCCGCACACCCGGTGGCTCGGGACGTTCCCGTACCGAGCTGTCGGGCTCGACGTCGTTCCCGGATTCCGGTTCGGGACGGTCCGGTGATGTGCGCTCGCCGACGATCTTGATCGGACCGGTGGCGATACGCCGTGTGAGGCTGGTCACCGGGCCTGCCGACGGTGAGCTGTCGGCCTGCGCTGCGATCCAGTCCCGCATCTGGTCGATACGGGTTGCCCGGGCAGGCCAGAATTCCTGGACGGTGGCGTTGAACTCGGCGCCGAGCACCACCGCGAAACCCAGGAAGAACGTGAACAGCAGGAACGCGATCGGCGTGGCCAGTGCCCCGTACGTGTACCCCGTGCCTGCGACCCAGGAGAGGTACCAGCGCAGGCAGGTGCTGGCCCCGAGGAAGAACACGCCCGCGACCAGCGCGCCGCCGAGCAGTCGGTGCCACGGCAGCGAGCGGGGTAGCGCCACCTTGTAGAGGGTCGTCAGGCCGACGATCAGCAGCAGACCGACGGCGGGGTAGTAGAACGTGTCGACGATCTCCGTCCCGATGGTGCGCCACCCCTCCGGGAGCACCCGGCCGACGAGCGTCGGTCCCAGCGCGACCAGCGGCAGGGTGAACACGGCGAGGATGAGGAACATCACGTAGAGCAGCAACGCGAACACGCGCTGCCACACCGGATGCCGCGCCTCCTGCTGGCCGTGTGCCTCGACGATCGAGTCCACGAACGTGGAGATGGCGGACGAGCCCGCCCAGAGCGACAGCAGAAAGCTCAGCGAGACGATCTCGGGGCGTCCGCGTTCGAGGACGTCGCCGACCGTCGGTCGAATGATCTGTTCGACGACGTTGTCGCTGAACACCGTCCCGCTGAAGTTGATGATCTTCGACTGGATGATGTCGACGGTGTCGGGCCCGAACCATCCGCCGACGTACCCGAGCATTCCGAGGAGCCCGAGGAGCAACGGGGGCAGCGACAGTGTCTGCCAGAACGCCGCCGTGGCCGCCTTCCCGAAGATCGAATCGTCCCAGGCCTTGCTCGCTGTGCGACCGATCACGCTCAGCGTCCGACGTAGCGGATGCCACCCGGACCTGGGTGGGTCGCCGCCACTCTCCGGCGTTTTCGAGGGCGTTTCGGTCATGATGTTTCCAGCATCCCTGACGACACGCCCGGTTGCCCACCGCTGCTGTCCTCGTGTCGCGACAAATCTGTCACTATCGGAACTCGCGAATGCGGTTCGCGTCGGATCCGGGCGCTAGGCTCCTTGACGGACAGCGCCTTCGGGACTGGACCCGGACATGTCGATCGAATACCGAGGAGTGCGAGCAAACAGTGCCATGTCAGCGGAGGGCAGCCCGTGAGTGCTGAGACAGTGGGCTCCCAGTCGGCGCCGAGAGTGGAAACCGAGGCCGCGCAGATAGTGGGCACCGAGGCCTACCTCGCACAGACCGAACCGGCCAGGCCCGCAGGATCACTGCGCGCCTGGCAGCGTCGCGCGCTGACCAAGTATCTGTCCACCGGACCGCAGGACTTCCTCGCGGTCGCGACGCCGGGCGCCGGTAAGACCACGTTCGCGCTGCGGGTCGCGTCGGAGTTGCTGCGCGACCGCACCGTCGACCAGGTCACCGTGGTCGCGCCGACCGAGCACCTCAAGCACCAGTGGGCCGAGTCGGCGGCGCGCAACGGCATCGCACTGGACTCGTATTTCTCCAACTCGACCGGTCAGACGTCCAGCGACTACCAGGGTGTCGTGGTGACGTACGCGCAGGTCGCGTCGCACCCGTTCAAGCACCGGGTCCGGACCGAGAGCCGGCGCACGCTGGTCATCCTCGACGAGATCCACCACGGCGGTGACGCGAAGAGCTGGGGTGACGCCATCCGGGAGGCGTTCGGTGACGCCACCCGCCGTCTCGCCCTCACCGGAACGCCGTTCCGCAGCGACGACAGTGCGATCCCGTTCGTGACGTACGAACCCGATCGCGAGGGCTTGATGCGCTCGAAGGCGGATCATTCCTACGGGTATTCCGACGCGCTCGCGGACGGCGTCGTCCGGCCCGTCGTGTTCCTCGCCTATTCCGGCGAGGCACGCTGGCGGAACAATGCGGGCGAGGAGTTCTCGGCGCGTCTCGGTGAGCCGCTCAGCGCGGAACAGACGGCCCGGGCGTGGCGGACGGCACTGGATCCGTCGGGTGACTGGATTCCCGCGGTCCTGCATGCCGCCGACACCAGGCTCGGCCAGCTCCGCACGGGCGGGATGCCCGATGCGGGTGGTCTGGTGATCGCCACCGATCAGACCGTGGCCCGCGCCTACGCGCAGACGCTGAAGGCGGTCACCGGGGAAGATCCGGTCGTGGTGCTCTCCGACGACCCGACGGCGTCCAAGCGGATCGCCGAGTTCGGGGCGAGCACCCAGAAGTGGATGGTCGCCGTCCGCATGGTGTCGGAGGGCGTCGACGTGCCGCGTCTGGCCGTCGGCGTGTACGCCACCAGCGCGTCCACCCCGCTCTATTTCGCGCAGGCGATCGGGCGATTCGTGCGGTCCCGCCGCAAGGGGGAGACCGCGAGCGTGTTCCTCCCGTCGGTGCCGGTGCTGCTCGACCTGGCCAGCCAGCTGGAGGCGCAGCGCGACCACGTGCTCGGCAAGCCGCACCGCGAGAAGGACGGATTCGACGACGACCTTCTCGCCGATGCGAACAAGCAGAAGGACGAACTCGGCGAGGAGGAGAAGGCGTTCACCTCCCTCGGCGCGGATGCCGAGCTCGATCAGGTGATCTACGACGGCTCGTCCTTCGGGACGGCCACGTTCTCGGGCTCCGACGAGGAGGCCGACTACCTCGGTCTGCCCGGGCTGCTCGATGCCGACCAGATGCGCGCCCTGCTGCGTCAGCGGCAGTCGGAGCAGCTGGACAAGCCGCAGCCTGCTCCCGCCGCGCCCGCCCACATACCCGTGCCGCAGGTCGCGGACCGGGTGGCGGCCGCAGGACAGCTCGCGCAGCTGCGCCGGGAACTGAACAGTCTGGTGGCCATGCATCATCACAGGACCGGCAAACCGCACGGCACCATCCACGGCGAATTGCGTCGCGTGTGCGGGGGGCCGCCCACCGCGATCGCCACCGTCGAACAGCTCACCGAGCGGATCTCCACACTGCGACAGTGGTGACCACCGTCACCCGGACCGCCGAACAGAAGAGACCGGCGAGTGCAGTGCACTCGCCGGTCTCGTGTTCTGACGAGGTGAGCCTGGGACGGGTCACCCGGGCTGACGTATCAGATTGCAGCTTCGGCTTCGGACACGATCGTGGCGTTCATCTCGCGAAGTCGGTCTGCGTGCTCGTTGGCGTGGTGACCGCAGAAGAGCAACTCTCCTCCGGTCGGAAGTACCGCGCGAACGCGGGCTCCCGCACCGCACCGGTCGCACCGGTCGGCTGCGGTCAACGGGGGGCTGGTCAGTGTTCCGGGCATGACTCCTCCGTACTGGCTTTCGACTGATGCCGAGTGCCTGGGGCCTTGGTCCGCCGCGTCGGGGTGGCGCGGTGGATCTACTCTGTCAGACGTTTGGGGTTTACGCGTTGTTCCCGACGGCGTTTCTCAGTGTTGCATCACACACGAAACGCGCCGGAAACGTGCAGGAAGAGCCCTGAAGAGGGCGGACGTGAACAGACCGAGCGGTCCGAGTTCGCTGACAGCTGATTCGGTTCGGGGCGTGACGCTAGTCTCGCCGTGTGAAATCCGAACACGCGCGCCCTGACGGATCCGACCGGCTCGTCCATCTCTGCAGCCGCGAGGAATGGCGGACCGCGGAGCGCGACGGCCGTCGCGTGCCCGCCGGGTTCGCCGCCGACGGATTCATTCACCTGTCCACGCCCACCCAGGTGCACCTGCCGGCCAACAGACTGTTCGCCGGGCGCACGGACCTCGTCCTGCTGACCCTCGACCCCGCGGCTCTCGGTTCACCCGTGAAGTGGGAGCCGGGTGTTCCCACCGATCCGGCGTCGATGCTCTTTCCGCATCTGTACGGGCCATTGCCCGTCACGGCGGTGACGTCGGTCGAGGACTACCGCCCCGGCGCCGACGGAACGTTCGCCGCCCGGCACTGACGCGAGCCTCCCACGGTTGTCCCCACGGATCGGACTACCGTGGAGTCATGAACGTTGAAGTGACGCCACTACCGGGTATCGGGGTGCGTAAGGACTTCGAACTCGCCTCCGGTCGCCGAATCGGTGTCATCACCCATCGCGACGGGCGCACGGATCTGATCGTCTCGAAAGCCGACGACCCCGACTCCTGCGCGGCCTCCGTCCCGCTCACCACCGAGGAGGCCGCCGTCCTCAGCAACCTGCTGGGTGCCCCGCAACTCGTGGCGCAGCTGGAAGAGGAACACCGGGATCTGCCCGGCATCCGGACGAAGCAGCTGTACATCAAGGAGGATTCCCGGTTCGACGGCCGGCCGCTCGGCGACACGGCGATGCGGACGCGGACCGGGGTCTCGATCGTCGCGGTCATGCGGGCCGGCCAGGTGTACCCGTCGCCGAAGCCTGACTTCCTGCTCACCTCGGGCGACCTCCTGGTCGCCGTCGGAACCACAGACGGACTGGACGCGTCAGCCAAGCTCCTGGCCAACGGCTGACAGTCCCGTGAACACCACCACGCTCGCGCTCATCGAACTGGGCGCGGTGTTCTTCGCGCTCGGGCTGCTGGGCCGTCTCGCGGCTCAGTTCGGCATGTCGCCGATCCCGTTCTACCTGCTCGGCGGACTCTGCTTCGGCAGCGGTGGGTTCGTCAATCTCGGTGACATCAGCGAGTTCAGCCACCTCGCCAGCGAGATCGGCGTGGTTCTCCTGCTGCTTCTGCTGGGTCTCGAATACACGGCCTCGGAGCTCGTCACCGGGCTGCGACGGTCGTGGATGGCCGGTGTCGTCGACGCCGTCCTCAACGCGGCACCGGGAGCCGTCGTCGCCCTGATGCTGGGGTGGGGGACCACCGGCGCCGTCGTGATGGCCGGCGTCACCTACATCTCCTCGTCCGGCATCATCGCGAAGGTGCTGAGCGACCTGGGAAGGCTCGGTAACCGCGAAACACCGGTCGTGCTCGCGATACTCGTGTTCGAGGACCTCGCGATGGCCGTGTACCTGCCCATCCTGACGGCATTGCTCGCCGGCGTCAGTTTCGCCGGTGGACTCGAGGCCGTCGCGATCTCACTGGTCGTGATCTCGGTCGTCCTCGTGATCGCACTGCGGTACGGCCGCTACGTGTCGGCGCTGCTGGACAGCCCGGACAGCGAGACCCTGCTCCTGAAACTGCTCGGTGCCGCGCTCCTCGTTGCGGGGATCAGCTCGGCGATGCAGGTGTCGGCCGCTGTCGGCGCGTTCCTACTGGGAATCGCGATCTCCGGTACGACCGCCCACAACGCCAGCCGTGTTCTCGAACCGCTCCGCGATCTGTTCGCGGCGATGTTCTTCGTGGTGTTCGGGCTCAACACCGATCCCCGGGCGATCCCACCGGTCCTCGGCTGGGCCGTCCTCCTCGCCGTCATCACCGCGCTGACGAAGATGGTCACCGGCGCATGGGCGGCGAAACAACAGGGCGTCGGGCGCCTGGGCCGGGCCCGGGCCGGGGTGGCGCTGATCGCGCGCGGCGAGTTCTCGATCGTCATCGCCGGCCTCGCGTTGTCGGCCGGCGCCGTGGAGAGCGAACTCGTCGCACTCGCCACCGCATACGTCCTCCTGATGGCCGTCATCGGGCCGGTGGCGGCGCGCGCGGTCGAACCGGTGGCGGGCGCCTGGATCCGGGTTCGCACCAGCGCGTAGCGGGCCACAGCCGGATGTCCCGGCACAGACGACGATGCCCCCGGACTCGCTCGGAGTCCGGGGGCATCGGTCACTGTGTGTGACCGTCAGTCCAGGTAGTCGCGCAGTACTTGCGACCGCGAGGGGTGGCGCAGCTTCGACATGGTCTTGGACTCGATCTGACGGATGCGCTCACGCGTGACCCCGTAGACTTGTCCGATCTCGTCGAGGGTGCGGGGCTGACCGTCGGTGAGGCCGAAGCGCAGGCGCACGACGCCCGCTTCACGCTCGGACAGCGTCTCGAGCACCGACTGGAGCTGGTCCTGCAGCAGGGTGAACGACACGGCGTCGACGGCCACGACGGCCTCGGAGTCCTCGATGAAGTCGCCGAGCTGGCTGTCGCCCTCGTCGCCGATCGTCTGGTCGAGGGAGATGGGCTCACGAGCGTACTGCTGGATCTC
>SEEV01000502.1 GCA_004211695.1 Rhodococcus sp. (in: high G+C Gram-positive bacteria) | reverse complement strand
GTTCCGCAGATGAAGGCGACGCCGGGGATGCCGTTCCGGCAGGCGGTTGCCCGCCGGCAGGAGCGGGTGCGGCACATCATGCACACCCTGCCGGAGAACGCCCAGATCGCCATCCAGGAGAGCCTCGACGAGACGTCCGGCGGAAACGGCGGCGGGGGCTACGACTATGCATACAGCCAGGAAGATACGCAGGTCATCCCCGCATACCGGGGTGAAGGATACGAAAACACCACTCACGGGCAAGGGTAGGCATAACGGATGGGGGTTACCCGCAGCTCGGTCTTGCGGCCGGTCAACGGTGCGCTGACGCAGGCCGGAAACATCGTCGAGCTCTTCGTCGACGTCGCACGAAACACGTTCAAACGGCCGTTCCAGTTCCGTGAGTTCATCGAACAGGCCTGGTTCATCGCCAGCGTCACGATTCTGCCCACCGCGATGGTCGCGATTCCGTTCGGAGCAGTGGTGTCACTGCAGACCGGATCGCTCATCAAACAGCTCGGTGCGGAGTCGTTCACGGGAGCGGCCAGCGTTCTCGCCGTCATCCAGCAGGGTTCCCCGCTGGTGACGGCACTGCTGGTGGCCGGAGCTGCGGGCTCGGCGGTCACGGCGGATCTCGGTGCGCGGACGATCCGCGAAGAGATCGACGCCATGGAAGTGCTCGGTATCAACCCGATTCAGCGACTCGTCGTGCCTCGGGTGCTCGCGATGGTCCTCGTCGCGATCCTGCTCAACGGCCTCGTGTCGGTGGTCGGTATCGCCGGTGGCTATTTCTTCAACGTCATCCTCCAAGGGGGTAATCCCGGTGCGTACCTGGCATCGTTCTCGGCTTTCGCGCAGCTCCCCGACATCTGGGTCGGCGAGCTCAAGGCAGCCGTCTTCGGTGTCATCGCCGGTGTCATCGCCGCGTACAAGGGACTCCATCCGAAGGGCGGACCCAAGGGCGTCGGTGACGCGGTGAACCAGTCGGTGGTGATCACGTTCCTGCTGCTGTTCTTCGCGAACCTCATCCTGACCATGGTGTACCTCCAGATCGTTCCGGCGAAGGGATCGTGACCCGATGACAATCGCCAAGGGACGCGGTGACCGGACTCTGATGGCGGCCCGCCGAGTCGGTCGTGCGCCACTGAACGTGCTCGACAAGGCCGGCGAGCAGATGTCGTTCTACGCCAGGGCTATTGCCTGGTCGCCCCACACTCTCGTGCACTACCGCAAGGAAGTGCTCCGCCTGCTCGCCGAGGTGACGTTCGGCAGCGGCGCACTCGCCGTTATCGGCGGCACCATCGGCGTCATCGCCATGATGTCCGGCTTCACCGGCGTCGTCGTCGGTCTGCAGGGTTTCGCCGCGCTCGAACAGCTCGGCAGCTCGGTTCTCACCGGCTTCCTGTCCGCCTACGTGAACACCCGTGAGATCGCGCCGATCGTTGCGGCACTCGCGCTCTCGGCCACCGTCGGTTGTGGTTTCACGGCACAGCTGGGCGCCATGCGGATCTCGGAGGAGATCGACGCGCTGGAGGTCATGGCGGTGCCGAGTGTGCCGTTCCTCGTGACCACCCGCATGATCGCGGGATTCGTGGCCGTCATCCCGCTGTACATCGTCGGTCTGCTCGCGGCGTACCTCGCGTCCCGAATCATCAGCACCGTGTTCAACGGGCAGTCGACCGGTTCGTACGACCACTACTTCAACCTGTTCCTGCCACCGCAGGACGTCCTGTACTCGTTCGCGAAAGTGCTGATCTTCGCCTTCGTGCTGATCCTGATCCACTGCTACTACGGCTATCACGCGTCGGGTGGTCCCGCCGGCGTGGGTGTTGCGGTGGGTAGGGCGGTCCGCACTGCGATCGTCACCATCGCCGTTCTCGACTTCTTCCTCAGCCTCGCCATCTGGGGCACGACGACCACAGTGAGGGTGGCCGGATGAGCAACACGACATCTGTTGTGGGCCGACGGGTGCTGGGGCTTGTGTTCTTCCTGGTCCTCGCGCTGTTCCTGGCGTTCACCATCGGCATGTTCAACAAGACGTTCACCAAGGTCGTCAAGATCGACCTCCTCACCGACACCGCCGGAAATGCCCTGCCGCCCAACGCGGACGTGAAGGTCCGTGGCCTCATCGTCGGCGAGGTGCGCTCGGCGTCCTCTCAGGAGGGCGAGGTCACTCTGGCTCTCGCGATCCAGCCGGACAAGGCCGAGTTGATTCCGTCCAACGCGACGGCACGACTGCTGCCCAAGACGCTGTTCGGCGAACGCTATGTGTCGCTGATCGTTCCGGAGGGCGACACCGCGCCGCCGATCCAGGCCGGCGACACGCTGCGTCAGGACAAGAGCGGGAACGCCGTCGAGGTCGGCGAGGTTCTGGACGGTCTGCTGCCGTTGCTGCAGGCGATTCCGCCGCAGGACCTGGCGAACACGCTCGGCGCGCTGTCGCAGGGGCTGAGCGGCCGCGGTGCGGAGATCGGTCTCACGCTGGACAGGCTCGAGGAGATCTTCGGCGGGCTGAATACCGAACTTCCTGCAATTCAGGAGGATCTGCGCGGTCTCGCGGACTTCTCGCAGACCTACTCGGAGGCGGCCCCCGATCTGGTGAACGCCCTCGACAGCCTGCGCACCACCGGAAATACCGTGGTGGAGAAGCAGGGTGAGATCTCCACGCTGCTCGCCTCGTTGACCGGAACCGCATCGAGTACCGCGGATCTGCTGCAGACCAACGCCGAATCGATCGTCAGCATCGCCGCCGATTCGCGTGAGGCGCTGCAGATCTTGGGCCGCTACTCGCCGAGCTTCGAATGCACGTTCGCGGGCTTCGCGAAGTCTGCCCCCGTCGCCCGGGAGCTGCTGGCGCCGGACGATCCGTACCCGGGTGTGCGTGCCAGCGTGCAGTTCGTCAACCCGAAGGGGCGCTACGTGCCCAACCAGGACGAGCCGCGCCTGCTCGATGACCGCGGACCCGCGTGCTACGACAACGTCACCGCACCGGGTGGAAAGTTCCCGCAGTATCCGGGCGGGTCTTCCTACAACGACGGCGCCTACCAGGTGCCCTCGCGTAACCCGGGCCCGTCGACCATCGATTTCTTCCCGGCGCCCGCCGGCGTTCCCGATCAGGTCCCGGGGTACGGAGCCGAGGTCACGCCCGCCAGCTACGCGGGTTCGAAGATGGAGCAGGACACGTTGGACGTCGTCTACGGCGAGGCCGGCGGCATGGCGCCGGAAGACGTGCCGAGTTGGACGACACTCGTCGGCGCGCCGACCATGAGGGGGACTGAGGTGAGCTTCAAGTGAGGGGCCTGACCGCACCATTGGTCAAGCTGATCGTGTTCGCCGTGGTCACCGTCCTGGCGACCGGTCTGCTGGCCGCCACCATCGCCAACCTCGGTGGCGGCGGTGGCACCAAGTTCAACGCGATCTTCTCGGACGTCACCTCTCTCAACGAGGGCGACGAGGTCCGCATCGCCGGTGTGCGCGTGGGTCAGGTCGAGAAGATCTCGATCCACGACGACCGTGAAGCCGAGGTCCAGTTCACGGTGTCGGAACGGGACTGGCTGCCTGCCAGCACCACCGCAACCATCCGCTTCCGGAATCTCGTGGGGCAGCGCTACATCGCGCTCGAACAGGGTGAGGGCCAGCAGGGGATGAAGATGAGCGGTGGCGACACCATTCCGATGGAGCGGACCAAGCCTGCCGTCAACCTCACCACGCTGTTCGACGGCTTCCGGCCGCTGTTCCAGACTCTCAGCGCCGACGACGTGAACAAGCTGTCGTACCAGATCATCCAGGTGTTCCAGGGCGAGTCGGGAACCATCACGGAACTCGTCAAGAACACGGCCAGTCTCACCAACACCGTCGCCGACAAGGATCGGGTGATCGGTGCGGTGATCAACAACCTCAACGACGTGCTCGCAACGGTGAATCAGCGTGACGATCAACTCGATTCGTTGATCGTCAACACCCAGCAGCTGGTCACGGGGTTGGCCGATGAGCGGGGAACCGTCGGTTCGGCGGTGACGTCCCTCGCGGGGCTCACCGACGCGACGGCCGATCTGCTCGAACCCACCAGACCGTCCATCCAGGAATCCATCACGTCGCTGAACACGCTGGCGACGACGTTGAACCGTAACTCCGACACGGTCAACAGCGTTCTCCAGACGCTTCCGGTGAAGCTCGAGAAGCTCGGC
>SEEV01000109.1 GCA_004211695.1 Rhodococcus sp. (in: high G+C Gram-positive bacteria) | reverse complement strand
AACGAGGGCGCCAAGATCGCCGTCCAACTCCATCACACCGGCCGCCAGAACTCGCAGGGCAACACCGAGCGCAACGAACCACCCATCGCTCCGACCGCAGGAATCACCAGTGCGTTCGGTACGCCGCCGCGGGCCATCGAGGAACATCAGATTCCCGGACTCATCGATCGCTATGTGCAGGGTGCCCGCCGCGCCGTCGCCGCGGGTTTCGATGCCGTCGAGTTGCACGGTGCCCACGGTTACCTGCTGGGACAGTTCTTGTCCCCGTTCACCAACCACCGCACCGACGACTGGGGCGGCCCACTCGAGAACCGCGCCCGGTTCGCGCTCGAGGTCGTCAAGGCCGTCCGCGCGGAGATCGGACCGGACGTCCCGTTGCTGTACCGCCTCAGCGCCGAGGAACCCTACGAAGGTGGCCTCAGCCTCGACGACGGGCTCGCGTTCTGCGAGATGCTCGACCCGCTCGTCGACGCACTCGACGTCAGTGCGGGCAACTACGACACGGCCGCGACCCTGCTGCCGATGATCGCCCCGGGATCCCTCGTCGGGTACGCGAAGGCGGTCAAGAGGCGGGTGTCCGTTCCGGTGATCGGCGTCGGTCGCCTGACCTGGCTGCTCGACGACATGCACAAGGCCGTCGGCGACGGGGAACTCGATTTCGTGGCACTGGGCCGCGCACAGCTCGCCGACCCCGAGACGGTGGCGAAAACCCGTCGGGGCGAGCCCGATCGGGTGCGACGCTGTCTGGCGGTCAACGAATGCATCTCGCGGTGGATGTTCAACGGCAAGCGCACCCAGTGCGTGATCAATCCCGCCCTCGGCCAGGAACGACGTGCGGCAGAAGCGCGACGTCCCGCCGCGATCCGGCGGCGGGTGCTCGTCGTCGGCGCCGGCCCGTCGGGCTGCGAAGCCGCCCTGCTCGCCGCCGCCCGGGGCCACGACGTCGAGCTGGTCGACCGTGCACACCACATCGGTGGGCAACTCCGTGCCTGGTCCGCCCCAGGTGCGTTCCACGCCGAGATCGAGAACCTTGTGGCCTTCTACGAAGGTGAGCTCGACCGGTCGGAGGTGACCCTGCGGCTCGGAACCGACGCCACCACGCTCGCCGTCGATGCCTGGGACTCGGTGCTGCTGGCGACCGGCACGATCCCCACCCACGACGGTCTCGACGCGGTCACCATGCTCACCGAGCGGCGCGCACCCTCGACCGACGACGTCACCGTCTTCGGCGAGACCGAAACCGCCATGTTCGCGGCCTTGTGGCTCGCCGAGCAGGGCAAACACACGACCCTTCTCTCCCCGAACGACGTCGTCGGCGTCGACACCAACGACATGGAGCGAGAACACCTCACCGGCCTGCTCACCGAACACGGTGTCACCATCGGACTCGGCGCGACGGCCCCGGAGACCGGCACCGTCGTCTGGGCCACCCCGCGGGTCCCGTCCACAGTGTTGTCCGCTGCCGTCGACGACGACCGTGTGCAGACGATCGGCACCCGTTTCCGCGGCGGCCGCCTGTACGAGGCCACCCAGTCCGGTTTCTGGACAGCCGCACGAATCTGAGGAGAACAACCATGACCGTCCGAGCTATCGAGCACATCGGCATCACCGTGCCGGACCTCGAACAAGCCACCACCTTCTTCGCCGACGCGTTCGGCGCCGAGAAGATCTACGACATGATCGATGCCCCGCTGGCCGGTCCCGGCATCGAATCCGGCCTCGGTGTTCCACCGGGAACCGCGATCGAGTCGATTCGAATGCTGCGGTTGGGCAACGGCCCGAACCTCGAACTGTTCGTCTACTCCGGGACGAAACAGCGAGAGCCGGTGCGGCCGAGCGATTTCGGCATCCAGCATTTCTGCGTCTACGTCGACGACATCGACGCCGCCGCCACAAGACTCGAGAAGGCCGGCGGAACGTTGCTCAGCGCCCCGGGCGACCTGCCCGGCGGGGACGCCGGACCCGGCAACCGGTACCTGTATGCCCGGACCCCGTGGGGAAGCACCGTCGAGCTGGTGACCTACCCCTCCCCGCAGGCCTACGAAGCCGGCACCGAACTGCGCCGCTGGCGGCCACCGGTCACCGATTCCACGGACAGTCGGCGGCAGGAGTCGTGACGTTCCGACGCGCCTCACAAAGAAATCGGGTGATTGCTCGTGCCGCACTCTGAACCACCGCCCACGACCGGGATTCATCACTTCTCCCCGACGGTCTCCGACGTCGAGGCTTCAGCCGACTGGTACAGCCGAGTCTTCGGACTCGAGCGACTACCCACTGTCGCTCCCCACCATGGCGACGAGGAAGGCGGCTACGCGGTCTTGTTGATCGAACCGCGCACTGGTTTCCTCATCGGTCTGCACCACCACACAGCTGCCATCGAAGGCAACTTCGATGAGCGGCGCGTCGGCCTGGATCACATCGCGTGGGGTGTGCCCCAGCGCAGCGACCTCGACACCTGGGCAATATGGCTGACCGAGCTGGGTGTCCCGCACTCGGGTGTGATCGAAAAAGACAGCGCGCGCCCTTACTCCGTGGTCGTCTTCCGCGATCCGGACAACATCCAACTGGAGCTATTTCACAGAACGTGACAACCGACCGGCCCTGAACCGGATAGAACACAGTCGATTAAAGATACGACGGCCGGTAGGTGCAGACTGCATCGGAGATTTGCGCCGCTGTCTCCACGACTATGCGGCATCGGGGTGGGTTGGAAAGCGACAAGCGTCCACCCGTCATCGTCAGCCACCCACACGGCAAGGACCCTGCTATTCAAAGTCTTCGCGGTGCCGTGCATCTCGATCGCGCCCTGCATCGTGCCCCTGACGACAGCGGTACCAGGGTAGAGCTCGACGCGTTCTGTGGTGTGGGACAGCCGCAGCAGAGACAGCGGGAACGCGAGCTCGGCGCCGTCCGGATCAAGGAAGTGCCCGTGTTCATAGCCGACGTACGGTGCTGCCATAGCGCTGCTGCTCTCGCCCCTGCATCACGTCGCATCGAGGCGAACACAGGACGGTGCCGACGATATCTTGGCCAGGCTTTGCCGTGCGTGGTCGGCGTTCGCCACGACTACGCGCGAGACGTCCCCTCCCAGCCATTGCCTCCACTCCCCAGAACCCTCGACCGCTCAGTAGCTGCCCCGGGCCCGACTCACCGCACACGGGCCGGTCCGAAGCCACCCGACGTGCCTGGCCGGTGCAGTTAGAACATGGGGTCCTTTTTGCCGATGCTGACGAGATATTCGTCGGCTTCGAATTCTTCAGTGAAGGAAATGACCTCCCCGACGTACTGTGTGAGGACGTCGAGGACTTCGGCGGGGGTGGCGTAGAAGAACTCCCGTCGGGGGTTGACCTTGTTCACTCTGCGGTCGGCGAACGCCTGGTGCAATTTGATCTCCACCGTGACCGCATCGTCGGCGAAGAACAACGCATGCACGTCGAACCGGAACGGCACCGATGCGTCCCCGAGTTCACGCACCCGGTCCATCGGCTCGAGACGCCGGGTCATCCCAATCTTGACCATGTTGATTCCGAACGCACCCATGTTGGAGATGACGTAGACGAATCCGGCCCGGATATTCGCGGCCCGGTAATCGACGTCGTCCAGAGCCCGCTGCACGTCACCGAGCTTGTCGCGCAACCGTTCCGCACCCGCGGTGTCGCCGCTGCTCTCGAGCGCGTTCAGTGCATTGCGGTAGTGAGCTAATTCCTTCTCCAGCTTCGCCTTCTCGGCCTGCAGTTCCTGCTCGGCCTTACGTTGTTCACGCAGTTCCTCGCAGCGTTCGCGTTCGGCGTCTTTCTCTTCTTGCACCTTCATGTGAAAGTCCGCGGCCAATTCGAGTTCAGTCAACCTCAACCGGTGGTAGTAGTCGGTCACCCGCAGGCTGATCATCTGCCCCTGCTTGGCGATCTGATCGGCGGCCTTGAACAGGCGCTGACTCGCGGCCGGTAGGTTGCCCGCCTTGACCGTCTTCACGCAATTCTCCGCCTCGGCGTTGTACGCGCGCAGCATGATCCGGGACATGTCGGAGACGAACTTGCAACCTTCGACGGTGGAATCGTTGAAGGTGAAGTTCGCGGTCGCGGTGATTGCGGTCTTCTCCCGCACCGCCTGCTTGATCGCCGACTGAACCCTCAGAAGTTCATCCTTGAGCCGCACGGACGACTCAGCCGGATGGTGGTATCGATACAGACCGACCGCTTGCAGTTCCTGTTGGGCCTGCGTCTCGACGAGTTCGAGGCGACCGGCATTGATCTGCTCGGTCAGCGTGGTGTGCTCGGTCCGGAGCCGGGTGACCTCGTTGGTCAACCGCGTGGTCTCGGCGTCGAGGGTGGCGACCCCGGCCAGTCCCATGCTGTCGATCAGGCGCTGCAGCCGGTCCACCTCGACCTGCAGCTCTTGGGCCCGCTTCTTGGCGTTGAACACTGACACCGGGCGCACCGACGGAGCCGTCCCGCCGGCCGCCGGGCCCGGCGACTGATCAGCGGGTGAGGTGGCCATCGGCTGCGTCGCGGATGTCCATCGGGCACCGTCCCACCAACGAAGCTGAGGGCGGCCGTCCGGATCGGGATGCCAACCGGGCGGTGGCGGTGCTGCGGTCATGGCCAATACATAGCAGACAAACACGACCCTCGTGCGCCCAGCAAAGATGTTGGGTGTCAACGCCCCAGATCAATACTCCGCATGAATGACATGAGCCTCGCGTTCGGCGATCGATGCGGAGGACCGACCACGCGCGGCGGCCGACGGTAATGTCGGCTCATGCTCGAAGTCGGCACACGTGCACGCAACCAGCCGGCACCGCCGCACATCGTCTTCGAGGCCCTCACCAACCCTCACCGCGATCCCACTCGACCGTGGTTGATTGTCCTGGACGACGAGATCGAACCGACCGTGATCGAGACCCGGAGTCCAGACCTGGTGGTCTGGTCCTCGATCTGGACCACCCGACCCGACGCCCGGCTGCGATTCGACCTCCCCGGCGACGGCGGAGCGGGCACCGATCTCCGCTGGACACTCCTGGTCGACGAGCCCGAGCCAGACCCCTCCCTGCTCGGTCACCTCCGCAAACGAATGAACCAGCTGATCAACGCCCACCTCCGGTACTCCTTCGGTCAGTAGGCCGGGGTTCCCAGCGCCGGGCCGTCGAGAAGCCGTGCCGGATTCGACCCCGTCGGCGCACACTGAACTCAGCCACACGGCCCGGGTCGGTGCTCCTACTGGACCCGTGTCGGCGGTGCAGGAGGATTGGATGTTCCACCGCGGCGACCATGTCGTCACCGAAGGCCCGACGCTCGACGAGGATCTGCTCGTCGAGCCTGCAGCCCGCCGCCCGTGGGTCGAATTCGCCACGTCCACGCCCGGACGGCTGACCGTGCTGGGGATCGCGCTCATCGTGGCGGTCATCGCGGCGGGCGCGATCACGTCGGCGGCGGTGGGTGCGCGGCAACAACGCGTCGAGACCCTTCGCACCCACACCGAGCCGCTGGCGAACGCCGCCCAGGCCCTCTACAGCTCGCTGTCGATCGCCGATGCCGCCGCGACCACATCCTTCATCTCCGGTGGCGGTGGTGTCGACGCGAGTACCGGTGCGGAGCAGTTCACCCAGGCGATCGGGGACGCGTCGAACGCGCTGGTCACAGCCACCAATGGGGTGTCGTCGCAGGACGCCGAATCGCTGGCGCTGTTGTCGGACGTCGTGCGCAACCTCGCCGAGTACTTCAACCTCGTCGCCACGGCTCAGGCCAACGACCGGGCCGGTAACCCGGTCGGGGTGGCGTATCTGGACGACGCGTCCGCACTCATGCAGGGCACCATCCTCCCGTTGGCCGAGCGACTCTATGTACTCCAGGCCGAAGCGGTCGCCGAGACCCAGACACACACCGCCCAACTGCCCGCGACCGCCTTCGCGGCGACCGCGGCCGCCCTCGTCGCGCTCGTCCTCGCCCAGCTGTACCTCGTCCGGAAGAGCAGGCGCCGGTTCAACCCCGGCCTCGCTGTCGCCACCCTGCTCATGGCCGGACTCCTGGTGTGGCTGACCGCCGCGAGCCTGGTGTCGACGTCGGCAAGCGAACACGCGAGAACCGAAGGAACGCAACCCATCAACACCGTTGCTCGCGCTCGCATCCTGGCGCAGCAGGCCCGCGCCGACGAAACCCTCGCCCTTCTGCAACGCGGGTCCGACACCCAATCGGAGATCGACTACGCGCGGCACTCCCAGGCGTTCTCCGACGAGCTCACCCGACAGCTGGACAGCTCGCACGGTCGCGACGCCGCGCCCTACCTCAGCGACGCCGTGACGGCCCGCGACGGCTGGCTGGCCGCGCACCGGGACATCGAGATCGCCCTCGAGCGCGGCGACTACCCGACGGCCGCGGCGATCGCCGCCGGATCCGGCGCCGGCACGTCGGCGGCGCGGTTCGCCGCCCTCGACGAGTCCCTCCGGAACGCGATCGACCGACTCCGCGACGACGAGGCCAACGCCGTGACGGACGTCTACCGGTCGATGTCGGCACTGGCCATCGGTAGCATGGTTATCGGCGTATCCTGCGGATTCGCCGTCGGCGGGGGAATCTGGCCGCGACTGAACGAGTACCACTGATGACACAGATGAGGCTTTCGAGACCGGGGGCCAGACCGCGTGCCCGGCACCTCGTCGGCACACTCGCCGTCGCCGTCCTCACCGTCCTCACCGGCTGCGCCGCGCCCGACCCTCTCACCCCGACCGTCGCGGGCACGTACACCACCCGACCGATGACGAACGGCGCCCAGATCATCCCGCCCACGAACAATCCACCGCCCGAACCACCACCGCCCGAGTCGTGCGGGGCACTCGCGAGCCTGCGTCCCGGCCCGCAACCCCCGCCCGGGCAGATGCCGCCCGGTGGGTCACTCGCCGAGATCGCCGCCCGCGGCCGGTTGATCGTCGGGACCGACCAGAACACCAACCTGTTCAGCTTCCGCGACCCGACCACCGACACCCTGCAGGGCCTCGACATCGACATGGCGAGGGAGATCGCCCGGGACATCTTCGGCGATCCGACCAGGATCGAGTTCCGGCTGCTCACCTCCGCCGGCCGGTTCACCGCACTCGAGCACAACGACGTCGACGTCGTCGCCCATGGCTTCTCGATCAACTGCGAACGCGCCCAGCGCGTCGGTTTCTCTACCGAGTACGTCCGCGCCTTCCAACGTATTCTGGTCCCGCACGGATCCGACATCACCGGACCGGCGGACCTGGCCGGAAAACGGGTCTGCACCTTCATCGACACCACCTCGCTCGGCACCGTCCAACGGGTCGCACCGGATGCCACGATCATCGCCGTCCCCGAATGGGACGACTGCCTCGTCACCATGCAGAAGAAGCAGGCCGACGCGACCAGCACCTCCGACTCGATCCTCGCCGGACTCGCTTCCCAGGACCCGAATTTTCAGATCGTGGGGCCACGACTAGAGGGAGAAGAGCACTGGGCAATCGGTGTCAACAAGTACAAGGACGACCTGGTGCGGTTCGTCAACGGCACCCTCGACCGCATCCGCGCGGACGGCACCTGGATGCGCATCTACGACCGGTGGCTGGCCGGACCGCTCGGACCCGTCGCGGGCTCACCCCCGGCCATCTATCGGGACTGACAGGCGACCCGGACGTCCGCACCGAGTGCCCCGGCGGTGGTCGGGTAAGTTTCCGCGCATGAGAGCCGCATCGTGGGTGAGTGCCGGGACTGCGGCGCTGTCCGGCGCTGTCGCCGCCGCGGCGTGGCGGACGGCGAACCGTGCCGATCAGGCGAGGCTCCGGGTGGAAGCCGAGCGGGATGCGGCGCTGGAGCAAGTCGCGGCGCTGACGCAGCTCGTCGAGGCCGCCCGGGCAGCCGCCCCGCAGAACGTCGACTTCCACGTTCAGCGCATCCGCGGACCGGTCGACCGGTTCCGGCTCCGCAATGTCGGAGCCGGGACCGCGACGAACGTGCGGTTCGTGATCGACCCGGCGGAGGAACAAAACCGCCGCATTCCTACGCCGCAATGGCACCAGGACGGACCGGTGACCCTGCTGCCGGATCAGTGGGCCGACTTCGCCGCGAGCGCGCTGTCTCCCGTCGCCGGTTCCTGGCGGATTGTTTTTCCGACGTTCGTCACAGTGATCTGCGACGAAGCCGGCACTCCACGACGTATCGACCTGCCGACGGATGTCGTCGCCGAGGACGACGTAGTCAGCTGACCCGGTGTCAGTACCCCGGCCGCGGCACGTGGCTCATGAGCGTCTGCGTGAACCCGCCGTCGACGGCGATCTCCTGCCCGGTGACGTAGGCGGAGCGGTCACTGGCGAGCCAGGTGCAGACGTCGGCGAGGTCCTGGGGCGCGCCGACTCGCCGCAACGGCACCACTGCGGCGCGTGCCTCGAGCACCCCGGGCTGCTCGTAGAAGCTCTCCGTCAGCGGGGTGCGGGTCATCCCCGGCGCGACGACGTTGGAGCGCACCCCGAACGGTCCCCATTCGAAGGCCAGGGTCCGCGACAGCATCGACACCGCCGCCTTGCTCGGCGAATACGCCCCCGACGACGCCTGCGGGTGCGCGGCGGAGATCGACGACACGTGGACGATCGAGCCGCGCCCGCTCTCGCGCATGGCTTCACCGAAAGTGCGGGCGCACAGCAGATATCCGGTGAGGTTGACGTCGAGCACGAACTGCCAGTCCGACAGGGACAGCTCACTCAGGTCGCCGGAGCGCATGACGCCGGCGTTGTTGATCAGGATGTCGGCCGGTCCGTATCGCGCCGCGACGGTCTCGGCGGCCTCGCGGACGCTGGACTCGTCGGCGATGTCGACACGGAAGCCGATCGCGTCCGTTCCGGCCTTCTTCAGGTGTTCCGCGGTGGCGAGGGCACCGTCTTCGTTGATGTCGAGTGCGGCGATCCGCACGCCGTTGCGCGCGAGTTCCGATGCCACGGCGGCACCGATTCCGCCGCCGGCACCGGTGACGACGGCGACGCGGTCCTTCAGGTCGAGCCAGTCTGCTCCGAGTGTCATTACGAGTTCACTTTCTTCCGGTTGTGTCGGGGTGATCGAGAAGGCGCATCCGATTCCGGCCGTTGTTGCGTCCGCTCGGCCGCGTGAGCCGCGATGTCGCGTCCGACCTGGTAGCCGAAGACCATCGCGGGCCCCAGATTCGCTCCGTACCCGGGGTAGCCGCCGCCGAACACGCTGACCGCGGCAGTCCCTACCGCGTACAGTCCGGGCACCGCGTCGCCGGTCCCGGTGACGACCTCGCTGCGACTGTTGACCGCAAGGCCGGCGTAGGTCCCGAGGTCTCCGACCTGCACGCGGACGGCGCAATACGGACCCTTGTCGAGGGTGGCCAGGTTGGGGTTGGGCTGATGCTTCATGTCGCCCTTGAAATGGTGGAACCAGTTGGAGCCGCGGCCGAACTTCGGGTCCACGCCCCGGGCTGCGCCGTCGTTGAATTCGGCGACCGTCTGCTGCAGCGTGTCGGAGGGGACACCGATCTTCTCGGCAAGCACGGACAGCGTCCGGCCCTCGACGAGGAAGCCGACCTTCTTGTAGTACCAGGTGGGCAGCGGCCAGGGCTTGGCGTAACCGATTCCGTAGCGCCGCATCGCCTTACGATCCGCGATGATGTACGCGTAGGTCGTGTCCTCGGCCCGGTTGTCGTCGATCATCGCGGCACCGAAGTCGTGGTACGAGAGCGATTCGTTGGCGAACCGTCGACCGTGGCGATTCACGGCGATCAACCCCGGAAGGCCGAAGGCCCGCAGATGGGGGAACACCCGCCGTTCGCCACGCAGGGTCCGGAACGAGGTGACCGGACCCCACGACGCAGGCTGGTGGGGTCGGGTGTCGAGGACGCCACCACGCGCCTGCGCGAGCCGGAGACTGTCACCGCCGTGGCCGACGGTGGGCGTCACGTGGTCGTCCCCGCGGGTATCGTGCACGAACGTCTTCGTCCGCAGTTCGCTGTCGCCGCCGAAGCCACCGGCGGCCAGGACCACGCCGAGCCGGGCCCGCACGGTGGGCGCCGGTCCACCGGTGATGCGCGCACCGCTGACCGCACCCGTGTCGTCGACGAGTAACTCGGTGACCGCCGCGGAGGTCCACATCGGGATGTCGAGGGCGCGCGCCGTCGCTACCAGTCGGGTCATCAAGGCGTTGCCGTTGGTGCGGGTGAAGGCGCGGGTGTGGACGATCGATTCGAACCACGTCTTCAACAGGGTCCGCCCGACGTAGCCGAACGAGCGCAGGGAACGATTCGCCTCGAGGAACGTCGTGAGGTCCTGCCCGATCTCGGGCATGTACCCGAAGACGGTGTAGGTGTAGAGGTACGGCTGCATCCGCAGCCGATCGTCGCCGAGCATCCGGGCATCGGCCCGTTCGACGGTCAGGGCACGACCGGATTTCTTCGCACCCGGGGCATCCATCCGATAGTCGGGCGCCATCTTCGGATGCACGAATTCCACGTCGGTGTCGCGCTCGAAGAACTCCAGCGCCTCGGGTACCCCGTCGAGGAACGTCTTCACCGATTCGGCGTCGTACGCGTCGCCCGCGAGCGCCTTGATATAGGTCTCGGCGTCCTCCCGGGTGTCGCCCTCCGCGATCCCCTGCTTGTTTCCCGGAACCCAGAGCCATCCACCCGAGATGGCGCTGGTGCCACCGAGACGGGGTTCCTTCTCCACCACCACGACGTCGAGTCCCTGCTTGCGGGCGGCGAGCGCCGCGGAGATGCCGGCGGCCCCGGATCCCACGACGAGTACATCGGTTTCGTAAGTCGGCATCGTCGGCTCAGATCTCCTTCGCGAGGCGGCCGAGCATCGGAACCCACTCGGTGGCGAACACCTCGGCAACCAGTCCGGCGATCCGGAACGGGTCCTGCTCGGTGAGTGCTAGGGCGGCAGACTTGCTGTCGGCCTGCACCACGATGAGTGCACCCGGTTGCTCGGTGGGGCCGAGCGGGCCCGACATCAGAACCACGCCCTGGTCGGCGAGACCCGAGATGTAGTCCTTGTGGTCGGGCCGGTGTCGGTCGCGCCCACCCGGATCATCGGTGTAGAGGTACGAGATTGCGAATACTGCCATGGCACTGTTCCTTTCGTCGAACGTGAGGGGTTTCGGGTCATTCCGCCGCGGCCAGGTGCTGCGCCGAGGCGGCGCGAGCGACGTTGCGGCCGGCGATCCGGCCGGACGTGAAAGCCCAGCCGAGGTGGTGTCCGTGCCCGAACAGGGCCAGCCCGCCCTGGCCGGCGTTTCCGGCCGCATAGAGTCCGCGGATGGGCCGGTCGTCGCGGCCGAGCACCTCGAGCCGGGTCGACACCTTCAGACCGCCGTTGGTCTGCAGGAGGTACGCGCGGACGGGGCCGAGAGCGAAGTAGGGGCCTTCGGTCAGGGGCGCCGCCCCACCGGTGACGGAGGCAGCGGCATCGGCGATCGACTTGTTCAGTGCCGCAGCAGATATCCCGATCTCGGCTGCCAGCTCGTCGGTGGTGGGGGCCTCCGCGTAGACGTCCTTCCGGGACCGTCGGAAGTCCGGCATGTACGCGAACGCCACCCCCGGTGCGGTCGCCACGTAGTGCGGGTCCGAGGAGAACTTCTCGTACAGCGTGCGGTCGCCGACGATGTAGCCGCCGTCCTCCCCCAGCTCGGCGACCACCAGGTTGATGTTCTCGGACGTGTTCGAGCGCAACCGTCCATGCGTGTCGACGAGGATCGCCCCGGAATCGAACAGCGCCTCACGCGGCGACAGGTACGTGGTGACGAAACCCATCATCAGCGAACGGATCAGCCGGTTCGGCAGATTCGCCAGTCCCCACCGGATCGGTTTGGTCACCGCGGCCCGCGGCGGCAGCTTCTGCAGTAGGCCGAACAGACCCTCGGACGGCGGCGGCGCCAACCGCATGCTCGGCACGTCGAACACCTCGGCGTTGAGAACCTGGCCACCGAGTTCGAGTGCCATCCGCTGGGCGTCGCCGGTGGCGCACGGATTGACCGGCACGAACCGCGACACCCGGTCGTCGATCCATTCCCTCTTCAGGGTGGCGCTGGCGGAGAAGTCGCCGGCCGCGAGGACGACGCCGCGCCGCGCCGCATAGGTCTGGCGGTGGCCGACGGCGTCGTGCGCCTCGACGCCGGTGACCCGGCCGTCCTCGTGCAGCAGCCGGTCTCCGGCGACACCGAGTTCGATGACGACTCCGAGCCGGCGGGCCCGACGCTCCAGGTGGTAGATGTACGAGCGGGACCCGGGCAGGACGTTGTGGAGCCGCGGCGCCGAGTGTGGGGACTCCCCGACTGGCCCGAAGAACTCCATCCCCATCTCGCGCAGCCAGGCGACGGTCTCGGTGACGTTGTGCGTGAGAACCATTGCGAGCTCGACGTTCTCGGTCGCGGCGAGATGCCCGGAGATCACCCGGTAGTCGGCGAGGTGCCGGTCCGCCGAGTCGGCGATCCCGAGCCGTTTCTGATCGGGTGTCCCCGATGCGGCGATCGACCCGACGGATCGCCCGGTGCTGCCGCGCAACTCGGTGGACTTCTCCAGGACCACGGTGCGCGCGCCCTCCGACGCGGCGGCGATCGCTGCGGCGAGTCCCGACCCGCCACCACCGACCACAACCACGTCGAATTCACGTATCGATTTGCTCGCCACTGTATTTCCTCCGAATCGAGAGCCGGTTCGCTGCGTTGAACGCCCTCGACAGTGCCGCGTGGCGGGCAGATCAGCGGCGCTTGTTCCGATGAACGGCAAAGAATCTCGGATCGCTCGCCACCGGAGCAATTCGATCGAGGGATTCGCCGACGCCCATGGCACGTGAGATTCCCCGCGCTGCCGTCATCAGGGCGGGAATGTGGCCGACAACCCGCGTGGCGTTACTGGGAACGACGATGGACAGGGCCGCCACCACGTCGCCCGCCGAATCGAAGATCGGTGCGGCAGCCCCGATCTTCGATTCGGGATCGTCATGCCCGCGGCGAGATAATGACCGCGGACGCGTATCTCGGCGAAGATCTCCCGCAGCGCGGCGGGATCGGTGACGGTGTCGGCGGTGTAGCGCGCCAGCGGCCGGGACAGCAACTCGTCCCGAACCTCCTCGGGGCCGTACGCCAGCAGGACCAGACCGGCGGAACACGCGTGCGACGGGAGCCGTCCGGCGACGTAGGTGGCGTTGGCCATCGACCCCGGCGCAGACAGTCGTTCGATGTACAGCACCTCGTCACCGTCGAGCACGCCGAGTTGGGTGTGCTGACGAACCACGGCGTGCAGATCCTCCATGAACGGCAGGGCGACGTCTCGCAGCCGGACCACCCGCGACGAGCGCGCCGACAGTTCCCACAACCGCATCCCGATCCGGATCCCGCGCGGGCCGCTGCGTTCGAGCACCCGCAGGTCGATCAGCTCGCCGACGAGCCGATGCGCCGTGGTGACCGGCAGATCCGCTCTGCGCGCGATGTCGGAGATCGACAGCACCGGCGTGCGCGCGTCGAACGCTTCGATGATGCGCAGTACCCGCTCCATCACCGACTCACCCGACGTCGACCGTGCCACCTTCACCATCCTGCCTCGACCGCACCGCTGTGGGCAGACTCATCCCGCCCACACGAACCCGCCGTCCACGTAGAGCGCCTGCCCGGTCACGAAACCCGACGTCGCAGGCGACAGCAGGAACAGGACGGACGCCGCGACATCGTCGGGTGAGCACATGCGGGCGAGGGGCACCCGGGAGATCATCTCCTCCTCGTCCAGGGTTCCGGCCTCGACGAGCCCGCGGATCAGCGGTGTGTCCACCCACGACGGTCCGACGGCGTTGACCCGCACCCCGGACGGCGCCCACTCGGCGGCGAGCGCCTTGGTCAAGCCCACGACACCGGCCTTCGCCGCGCTGTACGCGGTGCGCTGCGGCAACCCGCGGACCGACCCGATCGACGCGAGATTCACGATTGCGGCATCGGGGCGCAGGTGCGGGAACACTGCCTGGCAGGCGAAGAACGTGCCGCTCAGGTTCACGTCGATGACGGCCCGCCAGTCTGCCGTGGCCAGTTCCGCGGACGGTCCGGGGCGCGTGAGTCCGGCGCAGTTGACCAGCCCACTCACGTCGCCGAGCTCCGCCGTGATCGCGGCCATGGCAGCGGTGAGCTGTTCGGGACTCGTGACGTCTGCCTCGACTCCGAGCACGTCGAGGTCGTCGGCTGCGGATTTCACGGCGTCCGCGTCGCGATCGAGGAGCGCCACCGCCCACCCGTCGCGGACGGCGGCGCCGGCGATGGCCCTTCCCAGACCGGATGCTCCCCCGCTGACGACCAGTACATCTTTCGCGCTCTTCACTTCGGTGGTGCCTCTCCGTTCGGCCAACTCGCGTGCCGTGACAGTCGCAGGCGTCGACGGGGAGCGGTACCTGTCTTCCATTCAATGGAAAAGTTCTTTGCTCAGACCCCCCGCGGTCACCCGACGCAGCGGGGCTTTCCGAGCCGATCCAGCGGAACGTCGTGCGTTTCCCGGGCCGTGAAGACCGCGAGCGCAGACACCACACCGCACACCGCGGCGAACACCGCCACCGGAATCCAGCCGTTGACGCCGTCCGACATGATCAGATAGCCGATCGAGGGCGCGAAGCCCGCGAGAAGGAACCCGAACTGGCTGCCGATCGCGAACCCCGAGTACCGAACCGGGGCCGCGAACAACTCCGAGAAGTAGGCCGGCCACAGCGCATTCACACCCGAGTAGACCACCCCGAGAAGCAGCGCTCCCACCAGGTAGATCAACGGCAGGCGGCCGGTCGACACCGCCCAGAAGTAGACGAAGACCAACGCCGCGCACAGGATCGCCGACGTCATCCACACCGGCCGCCGACCGATCCGGTCGGACAGCATGGCCGCGATCGGGATCATCACCACCGCAACGACGTTGGCGATCACCGTGACCCAGAGAATGGCGGCGCGGTCGATCCCGACCTCGTCGGAGGTCGCGTAGGCGACGCCGAACACCGTGACGATCGTCTGGAAGATCGCGAAGATCGACGCGAAGACGACCCGCAGCACGTCGGCCCACTGCGTCCGGAAGAGTTCCATGATCGGCATCTTCGGGACGTCGTCGTCGCTCACCTCGGCCTCGAACACCGGGGTCTCGTCCAACCGCGACCGCACCACGTACGCGAGGACGATCACCGCGACGCTGCTCCAGAACGGGATGCGCCACCCCCACGCCATCAGCATGTCGTCCGGCATCGACGCGATCGGGATGAACACCAGCGTCGCGAGCAGCGTCCCGGCCTGGCATCCCGACATGGTGAACGACGTGAACAGCCCGCGCTTCCCGACAGGCGAGTGCTCGAGCGTCAGAGTGCTCGCTCCCGCCGCCTCGCCGCCGGCCGAAAATCCTTGCGCCAGCCGGGCGACGACGAGCAGTACCGGCGCCAGGAGACCGACCTGTTCGTAGGTGGGGAGGAAACCGATTCCCATGCTCGACCCACCCATCAGGACGAGTGTGAACAGCAGGACCTTCTTGCGACCGATCCGGTCACCGAAGTGTCCGAGGACGATTCCGCCGAGCGGCCGGGCGATGTAACCCACACCGAAGGTGGCGAGCGCCGCCACCACACCGAGACCGGAAGTGCCGGAAGGGAAGAACAGCGCCGGGAACACCAGGGCGGCGGCGGCCCCGTAGACGACGAAGTCGTAGTACTCGAGCATGCTTCCGAGGAAGGCGGCCGCGGCCGCTCGACGTCCGGCGGCGTGAGTGTCGCGGCGCCGGACGTCGGCGCCCGCGGGCAGGGTTGCAGTCACTGAGGATCCTCCAGGCTGGTGGGCCGGAGCGTTGCGTCACCGACGTCGCCCCGGGTGGTCAGCAGAGTGTGATCCTCCCGGCACGAAACGACGTGCGGTCCTTCCATTCAATGACAAACCGACCCTGGGCGGGCAAGCGGTTCGTGAGGCACTCGACTGGGCCGGGAACTGCTCCGTCGCTCCCACGAAAATTAGGTGACCACCGCGGGTGAGGACAGGGGTCGGTGACCCGCCGGGATTACGACGGGTTGACCGGGTCCGGCGGTGGTGGGTTATGCGGTGTCGGCGAGTGGTGCGAGGGTGACGCGGTAGCCGAGTGCCTCGAGCTGGCCGACCGCGTGTGCTTTGGTCCTGGCGGGCTTGCGTGTGGTGAAGTAGTCGGCCCCGGGATCGCGGTAGAGGTCACCGTTGGTGAGCATGTTCCAGGCGGCGACGAGCATCGCATGCTCGATGGCGACGAGCGCCTTCATCGGGCCCCGGTGGGACGCGATCCGCTTGTACTTGGCCGAGAAGTAGGTGCCCTTCGAGCGGGACACGGACAGCGCCGCGGTGCCGAGGGCACCCTTCAGGTGCCGGTTGCCGGGCCGGGTCTTGGTCGACTTCACCCGTCCCGCGGACTCGTGCGAGCCGGGTGCGGTCCCCGCCCACGAGGCCAGATGACCCGCGGTGGGGAAGATCCGCATGTCGCCGCCGGTCTCGGCGAGGAACACCTCAGCGACGGTCGTCGAGAAACCCGGGATGCTGATCAGCAGGTCCCGGGCCGCCCGAAAAGGCTCGATCGCCTCCGCGATCCGGTCATCGAGCTCACCCAGAGCCTGCCCGTACTGGTCGATCAAAGTCAGGTGCATGCGGATCAAGAACCCGTGATGGGCGGTGAACCGTCCGGTCAGCGCCTCGGTCAAGGCCGGGATCTTCACCCGCAGCCGCCGTTTCGCGAGATCCGCCATCGCCGCCGGATCGTCGGATCCGTCGATGAGGGCCTCCAACATCAACCGTCCCGAGACACCCATGATGTCGGTGGCGACCGAGGACAGTTTGATCCCGGCGTCCTCGAGGACCTTCTCGATCCGCTGCACCGCCCTGCCGCGGTCGCGGGTCAGCGCGGTGCGAGCGCGGGTGAGATCACGCAGCCGGCGGATCGGTGGCGGCGGCACCAGCGATCCTCGCAGCAGCCCGTGCGCGCCCAGGTCGGCCAGCCAGGCAGCGTCGGAGACGTCCGTTTTGCGGCCCGGCATGTTCCGAGCGTCGTGGGCGTTGACCAGCATCACCGGCAGCGTGTCCTCGAGCAGGTAGTAGTAGGGCTTCCAGTAGTCGCCGGTGGCCTCCATCACCACACAGGTGACCTTCTCGGCCTGCAAATGCTCACACAACGCCAGTATCTGGTTGGTCATCGCACCCCAGGTCGTCACCGTCGCCGAGGTGCGCCTGCTGCCGCGGCCCTGGATCCGTACGCACACCTTCGCGTCCTTCTTCGAAATGTCGATTCCCGCGCACCGCGGGTGCACCACTTCCATCACCGATCACTCCCTCGCCCTTCATGTGCGACACTTCCCGTTGCAGGCGTGCGCGTTGCGGGGAGGGCGGGATGAAAACAGAACTCTCCCACTCGTGCTCGAAGGCAACAATCCACGGTTCCCGCGGATGAAGATTGGCCCTCCGCCACCATGCTGACACGCAGGCTCACCGGCACCACAGACGGATCGGGGTCGACCACAACACGCACCCTGAAATCGTGCGCCTCCGCCGCGACGCAGGCCAGGGGTGACCGCCCGCCCGGGTGAGATCAACGCCCGGATTTTCCGTCTCGACGGAGGGGCCAGCGAAGCGCCCCTGAATTGCTGACACGAAAATTGGGTGACCACCACGGGTGAGGACAGGGGTAGGCGACCCGCCGATGTCCGATGGGGTGGCGTGGTCCGGCGGGGTTGTGGTTATGCGGTGTCGGGGAGGGGCGCG
>SEEV01000501.1 GCA_004211695.1 Rhodococcus sp. (in: high G+C Gram-positive bacteria) | reverse complement strand
TCCAGAAGGGACCTTGTGAACGCTGACGAGTGGGATGAGATTCGCCGACTCCACCGGCAAGGATCTCCCATCAAGCACATCGCTGTGCAGCTCGGAATGTCGCGCAACACGGTGCGCCGCGCGCTGACTCTGGACCAACCTCCCACCGACCATCGAAGCCGGCGCGGCTCCGTCGTCGATCCCGTCGATTCGGCCATCCGGGAGCTGATTGCCGACGACCCCGACATTGCGATCGCGGAGATTGCGCGCAGGATCCAGTGGACCAAGTCGAGGACCACGCTGGCCCGCCGGGTCACGAGCATCCGTGAGGAGGTGTCGTCCGGCGAGTCCCACGACAGCCCCGTCGACACGGTGTCCGCGGTCCCGTCGGTCCCGGTCTACGGATCGAGCTTCGTGGGGCGTCGAACCGAGCTGCTCGAACTGCGGCGCTTGCTCGGTGACCACCGGCTCGTGACGATCACGGGCCCGGGGGGAATGGGCAAGACGCGCTTGGCGATCCATGCCGCCGGCGAGTACCGCCGCGCGTTTCCGGACGGTGTGCGCGTGATCGAACTCGCCGCGCTGCGCAGCCCCGACCTCCTCACCCAGACCGTCGTCGACGGGCTCGCCCTGGCCAACCGCGACATGCATGCCAGCCCGACGGAGAACACCATCATCGAGTATCTCCGGACGCGGCGGATGCTCCTGATCCTCGACAACTGCGAGCATCTCCTCGACGAATGCGCGCAGCTCGTGTCGGTGCTGCTGCGCTCCACGACGGAACTGCGCATCATCACCACCAGCCGCGAGATACTATCGGTTCCGGACGAATTCGTCTTTCCGCTCTCGCCACTGCCCACCGTCAACGGGACGGAGTCGACCACCCCGGCGCGTGGAACGGGAAGCGCGGTGGAGCTGTTCGTGAACCGGGCCGCTTCCGTGCTGTCGAAGTTCGAACTGACCGAGGAGAACCGCGACGCGGTCATGCGCGTCTGCGATCGCCTCGACGGGCTACCCCTCGCCATCGAATTGGCCTGCGCGCGGCTACCCGTGCTGTCGGTGTATGAACTGGCGGATCGGCTCGATCACCGACTGAATCTCCTCACCACCGGCAACCGCACTGGGCCGCAGCGTCATCGCAGCCTCCAGGCGACGATGGACTGGAGCTTCGAACTCTGCACTCGCGAACAGCAGCTTCTCTGGTCGCGCGCCTCGGTATTCGCGGGCGGATTCGACCTCGGCATGGCCGAAGAGGTGTGCAGCGACGACGACGTCCCGGCGGAAACCGTGCTCGACGGCATCTCGGCGCTGGTCGGCAAATCGAGAAGTGCGGATGGCCGCGGACATGGTCTCGCGCGCCTGGTTTCTCTGGTCGTGCGGGTTCTCGGTGCGAGAGCATCGGATGTGGCTGAACCGCATCCTCGAACGGGAGACGGCGCCGACCGCCACCAGGGGGCGGATGCTCGTCAATCTGGGCCTCGTCCAGACCCTGCAGGGTGACCGCGAGTCCGCCGACTCGGCGCTGACCGAGGCCGGTGCCGTCAACCTGACCGCGGAGGACGCCATCACCGGCGCGTTCACGGCTGACGTCATGGGGTTGAAGGCCTTCTTCGCCGGTGAATTCGAGGAGGCGGAGACCCGGCTCACGACTGCGCTGGAGATGTATGAAGAGATCCCGGACCGCGAGGATCTCGCCCACACACTGCGCGTCCACCTGGGGATGCTCTATTGCTTCACCGACGAGACGGCGCGTGCCACAGAACTCTTCGAGACGGTGAACGACCGCGCCATCGTGGTCGGGGAGTCGTGGCTGCGGTCGTATGCCGTCTACGGGCTCGGCCTGGTGGCGTTGATGAACGAGGAATTCGAGGACGCACTCAGGCTCGGTTCCGACAGCCTGCGCCTGAGGCGTGACTTCGACGACGTCGTCGGAACCACCCTGGTCACCGACCTTCTGGGATGGGCGGAAGCCGAGGCGGGTTCGGCGGAGCGGTCGGCCGTGCTCCTCGGTGCCGCCTCCTCGATGTGGGAGTCGTTCGGCATGCAGTTGTACGGCTCGAGTCACTGGGTGGAGCAGCGCGCACGTTTCGAGAAGCAGGCGCGAAAGGTGCTGGGGGACGATCAGTTCGAGAAGTGTCACACCAGCGGAGCCGCGCACGTCGCCGCCGGCATGACCAACAAGGAGATCGCCGCCAAGCTGGTTCTGTCGCCGCGCACGGTGGAAGGGCACGTCGAACACATTCTGGAAAAGCTGGGGATGAGCAGGCGTCACGAGATCGCGGCGGCGTTCGCGCACACGGGGCGGGGCACGTCGGAGTAGTTCCGGGTGCCCCGCACCCGCGTGGGTCTGCGGGTCAGACCTTGTTGAGGGCGCCCGCGTCGACGGGCATCGCGATGCCGGTGACGTAGCGTGCCGCGTCCGACGCCAGCCACACGACGGCGTTGCTGACGTCGACCGGTTCGATCCACGGGGTCGGCAGCACGTTCATCGCCGTCTCGCACGCCTCACGGAAATCCTCGTGCGTGGGCGTCTCCAGGTCGGGACGGAACAGGCGGTACATGTCCTCGTTGTCGATCATGTCCGTCAGCACCGACGTGGGATGGATGGAGTTGCACCGAATCCTGTGGGCGCCTAGCTCATTGGCGGCTGTCCGGGCGAGTCCGGTGACGCCGTGCTTCGCGGCGACGTAGTGGGCGAAGTTCGGGAAACCCTGCAAACCGCCGGTGGAGCTGATCAGGACGATCGATCCGCCGTCGCCCTGCTCGATCAGGACGGGGACAGTCGCTCGCATGGTCTTCCATACGCCCGACAGGTTGATGTCGACCATCTCGTCCCACTGCTCTTCGGTGAGTTCGTGCAGCGGAGCGGACGAGAAGATGCCGGCGTTCGCTACCACGGTGTCGAGGCGTCCGAGCTTCGCGACACCGTCCGCGACCACGTCCTGGAGCTGATCGAGCGACCGCACGTCGGCGACCGCGACATGGGCGCGCTGCCCGAACTTCTCGATGTGCCGGGCCGTTTCCTGCAGTTCGTCCTCCGTTGCTCCGCGGTACTTCGTCGTTGCCGGCTTGGCGCAGAGGTCGACGATGATGACGTCGGCGCCTTCTTCCGCGAGCCGGATGGCATGCGAGCGCCCTTGCCCGCGTGCAGCTCCCGTTACCAGCGCGACCTTGCCTTCAAGCTGTCCCATCAGGGTCCTTCCGTTGTGAATGAACTGGGGTCTTCAGACGGCGTATGCGCGCATGATCGGTGTTGCGGCGTCGACGAGGGTGATCTGATCGACCAGCATGTGCTGCGTCGCGACCGCGGCGTCGCGCACGCACCGGCCGAGCGCACTGGGGTTACGGATCGACTGGCTGCCGGCCCAGCGGTGCGCGAAGCCGACGATCTCACCGGCGACCTCCTGCGACCAGGTGATGACCTGACGCAACCGGGCGCGCTGTTCCTCGGTGATCTCCACACCGGCGCGCGCACTGGCCTCGGCGTCCTCGTGGGCGGCGTATACGTACAGCCGCGTCGCCTGGTAGAGAGCCTCGTACTTGCTGAACTCGCGGCGGAACAGTTCCGACTCGCCGACGACGGTGGCGTAGCCGGGGCGCGCCTTGTTCGCGACGATCCGGACGATCTCCTCGAGCGCCCGCTTCGCCAGACCGAGTGCCACGGGGGCGTGCCCGCCGACGCCGATCCCGAGCAGTCCCAGGCGGTACACGGGCTCGGAGCGGACGGGGGTGGTCGAGAACGTCTCCATCGTGAACTTGTCCGGAATGAAGCGGTCGTGGACGGCGTAGTCGTAGCTTCCGGTGCCGACCAGTCCCATCACGTTCCAGTTGCCGAGGAACTCGACGTCGGCCCGCGGCAGGAAGCCGACGCGGCAGTCGGGGGTGCCGGCCTCGTCCACGATGGGGTTCCCGTTGTCGTCGTGGATGACGAATCCCGCGCCGATCCAGGTGGCGTGCGCCGATCCGCTCGCGAACTGGTAGCGGCCGGTGACGCGGTAGCCGCCCTCGACGCGGACGGCCTTCCCGGTCGGCATGATCATGCCCGCCGTGATTCCGCGGTCCGGCCCGCCGAACATCTCGCGGGCGCCCTCGTCGTTCATGAATCCGGCGGCGATGCCGGTGCTGAAGGAGTTGGCCATCAGGGCCCAGCCCGTCGACGCGTCGGCTCGCGAGATCTCCTCGATCACTTCGAGTGCCTGCACGATGCCCAGTCCGCCACCGCCGAACTCGGTCGGGACGAGGGTCCAGAACAGCTCCGCCTCGGCGAGGGCCTCATAGACCGGCCTGGTGATCGTCGCGTCACGCTCGATCGCATCCGCCTCCTGCTCGACGATGCGAGCGACCGCCTTCGCCCGGGCGAGATAGTCGACAGGCTCCCGATCGGCGAGAACGGACACTGATCGATCAACGGTTTGCGTCATGGAAATGACCTTCCTGGTATGCAACTCGGCTCGTCGTCCACCGCACATTTCGGCGGGGACGAGATCGCGGTATGACCTGAATCACAATGGTCGGTCCGCGGGCTGCACACAGGCGGGTGACTACGTGGTCCGCTACGTGGTCACCCAGTCGGGTAATGCGGCGAGCGTGACGCTCGCTGTTCTCACCCAGGCGAGTTAGGTCCGAACGGGGCCGGAGTGGGGACGCGCAGTCCGCCGACGTCGACTCCGCCCGGTCCGGCCTGCACGCCGGGGACCGAGAGGGGGCCGACGGAGGCGCCGCCGATGGTCGCGGAGAAGCTGGGGTCGGGAGCGTTGGCGCTACCGCCGTTCGATTCCGCGGATGCGATGCCGGCGCCCGCAGCGATGACGAACACTGCGGCAAGGAACGTGGTGGCGGTGCGATTCATGAACGTGGTGTGAGTGGACATCAGGAGGCCTTTCAGGGGTGGGTTCAGCGGGAAAGTCGCAGTCAGGGGCCGGCATTGGTGGGCAACCACGGGCCGGCCCCTAGCATGCGATCAGCAGATGAAACCGCCGAAGCAGAAGCTGCCGCCGCCGGTGCCTGCATTCTGGGAGCCCTGGCTGTTTCCGTTACCGATCTGGGCGCCGCCGACATTTGCGTTGAACCACCCGCCGGGACCACCGGGGCCGGCGGAGGCGACGCCCGACCCGGCGGCGAGAGCGAAGCCCGAGATGGCGAGAGCGGCAGCGGTGCGCTTGAAGGTGTTCGACATGTGAATCTCCTTGTTGAGAGGGGGTTTTGCTGACAACAAGAAGCTTGCCGGGCGCGCGCCACCGGCGGTATCAACCCCAGGAGGGAACCTGATCACCACCCCAGAGCCGTCCCGCGGCGACCGGACAGTTCAGCCCAGTCGCCGCGGGTGCGGGTTCAACGGCCGGTCAGTGCCTGGGCCTGACGCGTCAAAGCGACTGTCGCTGCACGCAACTGGTCGGCGGAGTCGAGTGGCTCTGCGTAGCCGACCCGGGTAACGGCCACGCCGCGGGGCGTGGTGACGCGCAGGTCCAACCCGTAGCGGTCGGCGCCCTCGCAGGTGGCGGTGGTTGCGTCGGGGAAACCTCCGAGCGCCTGGGCCATGGCGCGCAGGGCGTCGGCGTGGTCGGCGTTGAGGTGCTCGATGGCCCGGCCGGCGTGCGGGGTGACCGGGTCCGCGGTGGCAGCGGCGTAGGCGTCGGCGGTCGCCGAGTCCATCCGTCCGTATCCGCCGACCCAGCGCACGCGCTGGACGCGCAGCACCCAGAGTGAGAAGTCGCTGAAGTCGATGTAGATGTGCGCTGCCGGGACGGCCGCAAGGTGCGCCTCCCGTGCGGCGGCGAGTTCGTCGCCTTCCGGGCGATAGACGTACCCGGCGAGGGTGATGCGGGTGCTGGCCAGCGGATCGGACGGCGGGTTCGGCGCGACGATCGCGATGCTGGCGCGGGGGTCGTGCGCGAGGTTGCGGCCGTGCTCGGCCATCTGCGACACGCACAGTACGGGGGAGCCGTCGAGCAGACCGTAGGTGACGAACGACGCCCACGGCTCGCCCTCCCTGGTCAGGCTCGCGAGGGTGCCCACATTGGTGGTGGCCGCGACCGTCCGGGCCTCCTCGGCGGCGGACGGGCGGGCGGGGTTGGCGACCTCCGACAGCGGCGGCGGGACGGTCGGGGCGTCGCCGGGATCTCCGTGATCTAGGTTGGTCATTCGTTGAACGGTACGCCGCCGGAAATTGGCGGTGGCATTGCCGTCGACCTGCGCTTACCGTTGAACTGAGGGCTCGATCGCCAAGTGGCTATGCGATGCGACCGGGTCCTCGCGAAGCATGATCGTGGGTGATGCGAGATGACCGCGTTGGGCGTGCTGGCGCTGGTGCTGGGTGTGCTGTTGATCGTCGTCGAGGCACACGCACCGACCGCGGG
>SEEV01000500.1 GCA_004211695.1 Rhodococcus sp. (in: high G+C Gram-positive bacteria) | reverse complement strand
CGTCCACGCTCACGGAGATCGGCCTTGCGGATCTTCTCGGTCGGCGTCTTGGGCAGCGCGTCGACCACCTCGATGTATCGCGGCCGCATGAACTCGGCCAGTCTGCTGGCGACGAAGGTGTCCAGATCGGACTCATCGAGATGCCGCGACTGTTTGGGGACGACGAAGGCCATCACCTCCTGCTCACCCCACTCCGAGTCCACGCCCACCACCGCACATTCCAGCACGTCGGGATGCTCCAGGACGGCCGCCTCGACCTCGACCGAGGAGATGTTCTCGCCGCGGCGCCGCAACGAGTCCTTGAGACGGTCCAGCAGGTAGTAGTTGCCCTGCGCGTCGCGACGGAACTGGTCTCCGGTGTGGAACCACAGGTTGCGCCACGAGGCGGTAGTCGCCTCCGGGTTTCCCCAGTACCCCGACGCGAAATGCCATGGCTCGACGGATCGCAGGACGAGCTCGCCGGCCTCCCCGTCTTCCACCTCGCGATCGAACTCGTCGACGATCCTGGCTTCGAACCCCTCTCGCAAGCGACCGCAGCTCTGCGGAATGCTGACGTCGTAGTCGACTGCGACGATCGGTGCACACACTTCGGTCATGCCCCATTGCGTGGTCACGAGAACGTCATGCCGTTTCTTGAAGTCCTCGACCTCCGGGATCACCGGGATCATCTGAACCCGTCGCAACGGCGTCGACTCCGGTTGGAAGTCTTGTTTTTGAATGAAGTTCGCCATCGCACCGAGCAACAGCGTGGCGGTGCACTGGTACTTCTCGATGTCCGCCCAGAAGGCATCGGTGGAGAACCGCTCGCGGAGCACGGCCCGCCCACGCACCCGCGCTGCGGAGATCAGATTGGCGCGGTAGGTGATGTGGGACGGCGGAAACGGGAGGTAAATGGCGTCCTCGTGGCTGAGGACGGTCGGCGGGAACACCCCGAACGCCGCTTCCTTCAGCTGAGCAAAGGGCACGATGACCCCCTTCGACAAGCCCGTCGTGCCCGAGGTGTACAGGATGCAGGCGGGCACGTGGCCAGGTATGGGGGAGCCGGACCCGGTCCCCGCCGACGCCGCGGAAACGCCCTTCGCTCCGAGGATGGCGTCCGCTCGAACGAAGTCGATCGAGCTGACCGAGTCGAGATCACCGTCGCCGCCGATGACGACGACCTTCTCGATGTTCGCGGCGCGCACCAGCCCGTCACGAACCGATGAGAGGTACCGCTGGTCGACGACGGCGACGCGTGCTCGGGTGTCTGAGACGATGTGGTCGAGCAGCGCACCGCGGTACGCCGGGTTGGCCGACGCCTCGATCGCCCCGAACTTCCTCGATACAGATCGCCGCCGGCGACTCCGCTGCGATCTCGGCGATCATGTCGGGGTACGCCTCGGCCGTCTGCACTCGTTTGAAGCTCACTGACTCTCCTGACAGATGTTCACGATGACCGAGCGTCACGCCGTCATCCCTGCTCCGGACGTCTGCATCAACATCTTCCACTCGGGCCAGGGAGGGTTGGCCGCGATACTGACTACAATTGTCCAGACTCAAGTAGTTGCGTATGATTTTTCGATCGGAAGTTTCGTTGCGATATGCAAATTTGAATGGGTTCATGCGTCGGTTAAATTCCATCTGGAAGCTGGCACCCCCATAATTTGCCCGTTTCCAGTGACGATTCCATCTGGAAAGTCCTACAGGGTCCGTACGAATTGGATTAATAGAAGACCTGATCGGTATTGCTCAACAGTTGAACCTACTTTGCCCTATCGGCTCGGCAAGTCAGCGGTTCAATCGGCTATCGGAGAGCGGTGAACGCTTCGTTATCCCGTAGTTCGGGTTCATGGTCGTCGAGGCCGATGAGATCGTGGCCCATACGGTCGCGTTTTGTCCGCAGATACGCGACGTTCTCGCCATTGGCACGTAGCGGCATCGGCACACGCTCAGTGATATGCAGTCCGTATTTGTCGAGCCCAAAACGTTTTGCGGGGTTGTTCGTCAACAAACGCACGGTGGAGATCCCCAGGTCGTCGAGAATCTGCGCTCCCACGCCGTAGTCGCGCGAGTCCGCGGGCAAACCGAGTTGGAGGTTGGCGTCAACGGTATCGGATCCTGCGTCCTGCAGTTCGTAGGCCTTCAGCTTGTGCAGGAGACCGATTCCACGACCTTCGTGGCCCCGCATGTAGAGAACGACACCGCGACCCTCCCGCGCGATCATTTCGAGAGCGGCGTCGAGTTGGGGACCGCAGTCACAGCGGAGCGATCCGAACACGTCGCCGGTGAGGCATTCCGAATGCACGCGGACTAGGACGTCGTGGCTGTCGCCGTCTGGTTCGGCGATGTCTCCGCACACGAGCGCGACGTGCTCGATCTCGTCATAGATGCTCTGGTAACCGACGGCTCGGAATGCGCCGTGGGCGGTCGGTATGCGCGCCTCGGCGACACGAACCACATGTTTCTCGTGCTTACGACGCCACGCAACGAGGTCGGCAATCGAGATCAGTGCGAGGCCGTGGTCGTCGGCGAATACCCGCAGCTCGTCGGTCTGAGCCATCGCGCCCTCGTTCTTCTGGCTTACGATCTCGCAGATGGCGCCCACCGGACGGAGGTCTGCTATGCGGGCAAGGTCGACGGCAGCTTCCGTGCGACCGGGGCGGCGCAGCACGCCTCCGTCTTTCGCGCGCAGCGGCACCACGTGGCCGGGCCGGGTGAAGTCGCCGGCACCGGCGGTGGGGTCGGCGAGCAGTCGTATGGTCGCGGCTCGGTCGGATGCAGAGATACCGGTTCCGAGGCCCTCACGGGCGTCGACCGTCACCGTGTACGCGGTACCGTGCTTGTCCTGGTTGATAGCGCACATCGGTGGCAGACCGAGGCGGTCGCAGTCGTCGCCGGACAGTGGTACGCATAGGTATCCGGATGTGTAACGAACCATGAACGCCACGAGTTCGGGCGTTGCCTTCTCGGCGGCGAATACCAGATCGCCCTCGTTCTCACGATCGTCGTCGTCGACTACCACCACGGGTTTGCCGGCGGCGATGTCGGCGACCGCACGCTCGATCTCGTCGAACCTTGTCACGTCCTATGCTCCATACTCTCGTTTCGCACCCTGACCGATCGGCCGGCGGTGCCGCCCGGGGGCGAGTACTGCTCGATGACAAGTCGGCTATTCGACGTCGATGTCATTGAGTTTCTCCAGATTCTTATGGTCTCGGGTCCCGAAGAGCGCCTGTGTCGGTTGGATTACGCGAAGTACGCAGTCGCGGTAGGGGGCTGAATGTCAGCGAGTCCGCCTGTTTGCTCCTCGCTCAATGCGTTGCTAGCCACGTCGTTCGCCTACCGGAGGTAGCCGATCGCGATGCCGGCGTAGACGCAGTAAGTCGGTGTCTTTGCTCACATTCGCTACGGTTCAGATTAGGAGCGGTCGACACCGTACCGACACGGCATTCGACGCCAACAAGACCGGAAAAGGCGTCAGATACGTCCTCTTGCCGCGCGATGGCGCTTGGTGCAAGGCTCAGGATGCAAAGCTGATGACGGACTCCAATACCGCTCGTACGCTAGACGCCGCGGCGCTCGGGAGCCTCGTAATCTCAACGAAGAGGAGAGAGATGCGTCCTAGGACCGCGCCTCCCGGCAGCCTTGTGAACGCACCATGCGGAGGCAAGGCATCCTCGTCGGCCTCACCGAGACCTCTTGTCCGTCCTGCTTCTGGCCGACGTCGGTGGACGCTGCGGCCTCGAAGAGTTCATGAACACGCTGGACCATCGCGCTGCGTCCGCGGTGAAAGGACGCAGCGGTGAAATTGAACTCGTACCAGAATCTGCGTGTAGCGAACTTCAGTGTCCACGTTCTCTGCCGACTACTCGAGGAAGCGAATCTCGACTGGCGAACTGCACTCGCGGTTGCCGAAATCGATCCCGCCGCGGTGAACCGCCCGGGAAGCACTATCCCTGCAAAAAAGGAACTGGCCTTCCAACTTCAGTTCGTCGCTTTAACAAAGGATCGTGTCGATCTATGGCTGCGAGCCGCGCGCGCCTACACCACGGCCACCGTTGGCGCGCGCGGAATGGCCCTCGCTACTGCGCCGACCATTACGGCGTGGGTGGAGGTTGTCAACGCTGTAGACTATGCCCCTGGGCTCCTCGAGATCGCGCCACTGCGCACACCGGACGGCACAGTAACGGGGATCGAGTACACCTACCCCGACGCCCCGGAAGAGTTGATCCCGTTCAGCGTCTACCGCGACCTCTATATCACCAGCCGATCGTTCGAGTGGCTCTACGGGGGCCCATTCCCCTTCACTCATATCGAATTCCCTCTAGCGGAAGTCTCACCCGAGGTTTTGACGTACGTCTCCTGCAAGATCGACTGCGGCTCCGAGACGCTGCGGCTGTGGTGGGAGCCCGCGATATCGACACAGGAACTGCCCTTCGGTAACGCCTTCCAGCACGCCGCGTGGGTCAAAGCGGATACCCAAATTCTCGACTCGTTTAGGGCGACCGGGGACTGGCCCGACACCGTCGCCAAAGCCATCAAGGCCGCGCCCGAGCTCAACCGCAAACTGGCGAATGTAGCCGCAATACTGCGAGTCTCCCCACGCACCCTGCAACGCAGGCTCGAACTCACTGGTCACGACTTCGCCCAGCTACGGGACGACACCCTGTGTGACCTCGCCTCCGACCTACTTTCGAATACGGATCACTCTGTGTCGCGAATATCCCGCATGCTGGGCTACAAAGACGCAGCCAGCTTCACGATCGCCTTCAAACGGTGGCGAGGGATTCCGCCTACTGCGTTCAGGGAGGCTGCTTCTTACTACAGGAACAACAGCGACTCCGAGGCATAAGGTCCCACCGCCTCCCTCAGCGATGCGCAGCCGAACCGGCGGGTGAGCAGTAGGGACGTTACAGATCAAAGGTGGACGACATCGGCATCAATGGGCTACACGTTGGTGCGGTCCTGGCAATCCCAGAGGATCGCGGCTTCCACCTCATTGGCCATCGCGCCTGCCGCGGCCGGTGGAAACGAACGATCGGGTGACACAGGCATTTGGGAGCGGGCCCGCTCGGTCGGTGAAGTGCCCCAAGCGCAAACGGCGGTCGGCGCTGCGCGACGATTCATCGCAATATCGTTGTCGAATCATGTAAATCGGCATATACCAACGTCGGTGCGTGAGAAGGACGCGCAATTCGATAACCAGCGCGCCCACTCTTCCAAATTTGGACGATATATGTCAGCATATTGGTTGTCACATGAACGGACGACCTCATCCGCCGGGGTGGCTTACTCCCGATACTTGGTCGTTCCGAGCGGCGGCCCGAGGCCGAGCACTACGACCAGTGGAGGCCCGCAAACGCGGCCCTGGTTTCTATTCGAGAATGGAGCTTTTGCAGTGGCGGGACGTATGGACGGCAAGGTAGTCGTCATCACCGGCGCGGCCCGGGGTCAGGGCCGCGCGCACGCGGTCCGCCTCGCGGAAGAGGGCGCCGACATCATCGCAGTCGACATCTGCGAGTCGATCCCCACGGTGGTCCAGTACGGC
>SEEV01000108.1 GCA_004211695.1 Rhodococcus sp. (in: high G+C Gram-positive bacteria) | reverse complement strand
CAGGTGGCAGGAGCGGAGCCGCAGATCGAGCATCACCGGGGTGTTGCTCGCCTCGGACAGCTCGAAGCCGACCTCGACCGCGTCGACGATCGCCGAGACGTTGGGCCGGGGATCGAGCAACCACATCTGCGACTTCATCGCGAATGCGTGGGAGCGCTCCTGCATGATGCTCGAGCCTTCGCCGTAGTCCTCGCCGAGGATGACGAGCGCGCCGCCGGTGACGCCGCCACTGGCGAGGTTCGCGAGCGCGTCCGAGGCGACATTCAGGCCGACTGTGGACTTGAAGGTCACCGCGCCGCGGAGCGGATAGTGAACCGATGCCGCCAGCATCGCGGCCGCGGTCGCCTCCGAGGCGCTGTTTTCGAAATAGACCCCGAGTTCGTCGAGGATCTCGTGGGCGTCACCGAGGACATCCATCAGGTGCGAGATCGGTGCACCCTGGTAGCCGCCGACATAGGCCACACCGGATTGCAGCAGTGCCTTGGTGACGGCGAGGATGCCCTCGACGTGCAGGGTGGTGCCGGCGCCGTTGCGGAGTTGTTCGACTTCGGCGGCGAAAGAACGTTCGGCCATTTCTGACTCTTCCTTACTTCTCGACCAGTGCGACCACGCGGGCCGGGCTGCCCGATCCGCCGACGATGGGCAGTGGCAGGACCGCGAGCGCGAACCCGGTCGGCGGCAGGCGATCGAGGTTCTGCAGCTGGGTCAGTCCCAGCTTGCCCGCGCCGAGCAGGTGGTGGTGGCAGGGGAACGCCGGGTCCAGTGCGGTCGCCTGACCGGCGTCGGTGCCGACCGTTTCCACGCCCACCCCGACCAGGTCGGTCTCTTCGGCAAGCCAGCGTGCGCACTCGGCCGTGAATCCGGGTGTGTGGGGGCCGGACTCGTCGGCGTTGAGGAAGTCTTCGCTGTTCCCCGAACGGGTTGACCACCCGGTGCGGTAGAGGAGCCAACCACCGGCGGGGAAGGCACCGTGCGTGCGTTGCCACTGCTCGATGTCGGCGACATCGAGGAGGAAGTCCGGGTTCTCGGCCACCCGGTCTGTGACATCCAGTACGACGGCCGGTGCGATCAGCGAGCGTAACGGCACCTGGGAGACATCCAGTCCGTCCTTGCCGGTGATCCAGTGGTTCGGTGCATCGACGTGAGTGCCGGTGTGTTCGCCGGTGTGGATGTTGTTCCAGTACCAGCCCGGCCCGTCCTCGTCGAATCGGCTGATCAACTCCAGCCGGAACGGCAGGGCGTTCTTGAACGGTTCCGGCAACGCCAGCACCGGGGTCTTGTCCGTCAGTGGTGCGGTGAGGTCGATCAGTTCGATGCGCTCGCCGGCGATGGACGCGAGCAGGTCGGCAATTACTGGCATGTCAACTCCTAATTGGATTTACGGTGCCGCTGCGCGGCAAGTTTGGTGGCAACGAGGTGGCCAGAACCGGCGCCGAGTCCGGCCCCGGGATGCGTGGACGCCCCGATGTGCCAGAGACCGTCCACGCACGTCCGATGCCGCCCCGCCTCCGGCAGTGGGCGCCACAGAAAGCTCTGATCCAGCTCCGAACTGCCGCCGTAGGGATCCCCGCCGACGGCATTCTCGTTGTATGCCGCGAGATCGGCGGGCGAGATCACATCCGTTCCGAGAATCTTCAGACCATGGGTGTGCGCGTCCAAGCGATCGATGACCCGCTGGGCGTAGGCCTTGGCCAGTTCCGGGGTCCAACCGTCCGCGGTGTTCAGCTCGCCTGCGGCGTCGCCGAGCGGTTCGTACGGGACTTCCTGCAGTTGCAACCAGAGCGAAGCGGCACCGGCCGGAACGCGCGAGGGATCCAAGAGGGATTGTTGTCCCACCACGACTGTCGGTTTCCTGGGGAGTAGGCCGGCTTCCGCTTCCGCACGGGCAATGCCGGTGCTCGCCGATCCGTCCGAGATATGCACCAGCGGAACCTCGTTGAGGCGGGCGTCGCGCCACTTGGGTCGTTCGGACAAGGCGATGTGGATCTGCATCTCACCGCGCCCGTACCGGTACCGCCGTGCCTGGGCACGCAGCGGGGCAGGACTGGCGTCCGGAGGCAGCAGCGACCCGTACAAGGCTGTCGGTGTCACCGACGCCAGCACGGCGCGCCGGGCCCGGTAACGCCGCCCTGCTGCCTCCACACCGGTCGCACGGCCCCCCTCGACAATGATGCGGTCGACGCGGGATCCGGTATGCACCTGCACGCCCAGTTCGTCGAGTAGTCCTCGAAAGGCCTCGAGCAGTCGTGCCGAGCCTCCCTCGACGACAGGCAGACCGAACCCGTGGACGGTTGCCGCCAGCACCGGAATCATGAAGCCGCCGGAGGCATTGTCCGGCGACAGACCTGCGTGCAGCAGCCACGGCACCCACAGGTGATCTACTTCGGGACCGACGTACTCCCGAGAACAGTAGGCGCGGCCCGACGCAGCGAGGTCTCGGAGCCACTGCTCGGAGCCGCGCCGTCCATTGGTTTTGAAGAAGCGCGCCAGCAGTGGAACGACTCCGGCGCTGCGGATTTCGCTGCCCATCATTCCGCCGATGACCGGTGCGTTGCGGCCGAACCGTTGCAACGCCTCCAGATACGCATTCCCGTCTTCTTCGTTGCCGAAGCCCGCTGCCGTCAGTTCCGGATCGCGGTACGCCAGGGTGACACGGCCGCTGTCGGCGACGCTCGCGGTCACGGCCTCGTCGGTGTTGCAGAACCGCAGCCCGTGACGGGCCAGGTCGTCGCCGAGCGCCGTGTGCGCCGGGCCCGACACGAACAGCGGGTACCAGGATGAGAACGTGTCGTGCACGTAGCCGGGCACCGTGCGCTCACCGCTCCCGACAAAGCCGCCGATCTCCGGATTGCTCTCCAGGAGTGCCACTTTCCAGCCTGATCGTGCCAGCATTGAAGCGGCGACGAGTCCGTTGATTCCGGACCCGACGATGACGGCATCGACTTCGTTGTGCATCACATCTCCGTTCGACTGTGAGCGACGACATTAGTGACGTTCGAGGGCGGAAGCTATCCTGTTTGCGCGCGTCTTATCCGGATGCCGCTCAGTCTTGCGATGACCCGTGTCGATCCGGGTGACGCCTCCCTGACGGGCTCACATCGAGTCACACATCTGCGCCGATGATGGAGGGCGGACTGAGGTGGCCGGCAACGTCGCGTCCGTACGCATTCCGCAGTCGCTCCTCCGGCAGATGCCGCCCACGTGAAGCCGTGGTAACCCACGCCTCCATCTCGTACTGCGTTCTGCCTGCGGTGCAGCGGCCCGGCCCGACGAAGACAGATCGGACCACGAAGTTGCCCTCCGGTCGACGGCCGGTGGACGCCGCCACAACGTCGAGGTGCGATGCCCGTTCGGCCACCTCTGCGGTGATCGCAGAGCATCTGCAGGAACGGATCCTGGACGGCAGCTTCGCACCGGGCGAGAAGATCAGCGAGTTACAGCTGGCCTGAAGATGAGCCGTGGTCCCGTCCGAGAGGCTGTGCAGCGCCTTGCTCAGGAGGGACTACTGGTCAGCCACCCAACCGAGGGGTGTTCGTCGTCGAGTTCGAAGTCGGCGACATCGAGGACGTCTACCGTGGCCGGCGCACTACCGCGAGAAACGGTGCACCAGGTACGACAACCGCAGGCGAACAAGCCGGTACACGCCGGGCCCGTCCCGAGTCCGAGGGCTGTTCCGCTCAGTATCGCCGTCCGCACAAGATCGTCTTACCGCGGCCCGTCCCTCCGCAGCCGGCGCCGCCTCGTCACATCCAGTTCAATCCCTACCTGCACGAATCCGTAGGGTTCGACGAATTCCGGCAGCGCTCTCCAGGGGACTCGTCAGCCGCAGGTGTGCAGATCCTCCGGTGCCTACACAGACGGTGAGGCAGTCCACTCCCACGCCAGTGCAGCCTCATCGGCGGCTCATGAGAGCAAGCGGGAACTACGCGGAATGAGGGCCGGTTGGGCAGCCGCCACAACGATACGGAGGTCGGACTGCGTCCGCGCCCTGGAAGGCAGCATTCCAACTGCCTTCCGTTCAGAACCATCGCCCACACAACCAGCACACCGGCCCACGCACACAAGCCCGGTCAAGTTCGGCAACCCAACCGTCAGTTCGTTGACCTACCAAGGCCCGCATCATTTTTCGCCATAGGCTAACGCCTGGAACCGCACCCTTCGCGCTCGACGAAGTCTGTGGACGCCTCGGACCACACGCTCACACGGCGGCCTCTGCTCTCGAAGAACTCGATCTCCCGTCTGATCCCCGAACTCCGATCCCATCCGGGGAGGTCGAGGATGATCAGCTCCTCCATTGCGTCCATGAACACCGCGTCCACGGGCCCCCACAGCGCGCCGATTTTCGCATTGTCCTTCCCGGCGAACGTCAGATTGACGGGGTGAGACATCGACACCTGACTGAACACCGCGTGGCCGGATTCGACGATGTATCCCGCCACCTCGTTGGCAGCGAGAAAGCGTTCGTGCGTCACCGCCGGATCGGCGTGACTGTACGGGCAGGCCAGAAAGATCTTCCTCATCGCATTCCTCCGTTGTGTGCGGGGCCGAAACCCCGTGATGGCATGGGTAGTCGAGATCTAGAGGTCCACGAGAGCGCTGAGTCCGAACTCCAGGACCCGTCTGCCCTCGCTCGTGCGGAACGGCTGCCGTTCCTCGCCGGAGCTCGGGGGCAACGGGTCGACGGTCACCGACTCGGGGCGTGGCCTTCGGAACAGGCACTGCGACAGACGGAGCCGCCTGGTCACGACGTTCCCGCGCGCAGCGGATGGACGGTTCGGCACCAATCCGAGACCGCCTCGATCATCAGCGAACCGACCTCTCGGTGCGCCACGTCGTTCGGAATGTCGTGGTAGCCGCCCGGGACCACACGGCTCTGCCCGTGCTGAAGTTCGCGCGCGAATCCGGCGGCCCGGTCGGGCGTCGCGAAGACGTCGAATTCGCCGTTGACCAACAGGATCGGCATCGTCAGCGCCGGCAGACACGCCCGCACCTTCCCTCCGGCCACGGTGAGCGCCTGCCAGAGGTTCGGTTCGGCGGGAGCGGTGTCGAAGCCGAGCGGATCGTTCTCGAGTGCGTCGAGGTACGACCGGTCCTTCGCCATGACGAGGTCGGTCCGGCCCTCCGCCTCACGCGGCAGACCCCAGAGGGGTGCTCCCGTCATGATCAACCCGGTCCGCAGGGACGGTGTCCGGATCGAGAGGAGAGCACCGGTGAGCGCACCGAGCGAGTGACCGAGGACGACCACCGGAAGATCGGATTCTTCGTCCCTCATGATCTCGACGAGAACTCCTGCGTTGGAAGCGAGTTCGTCCACCGACGGGAAGAGTCCTCCCGGTCCGCCGGTGTGACCGTGGCCGAGGTGATCGGGTGCCCACACGTCCAGACCGGCCGAGTTCAGCTGCCCCGCGAGCCGGTGATAGTGACCGGAGTGCTCACCGAATCCGTGCAGGAGCAGGATTCGGGCCCAGGGCCCCGCCGCTTCCCACCGCCGGTAGTAGACCTTGTTCCGGACGCCGTCGAAGAAGGGCATGTCAGGCCTCCGGACTTCCCGGACCGCTCGACGGCGGAGCGGGCGGCAAGTCCTCGAACCAGGTCGGCGACGTGAGCCAGTTCAACGGAATCGGCGGGCTCGGGTAGCCGGCGACGAGAACGACGTTGCCGTGCACCGAGTAGTCGCCGGTCTGGATGAAGACCTTCACGCGGTCGCGAAGATTGTAGAACTCGGGGAGGTACCGCAGCTCGTGGACGTTCTCCTCCCCTACCAGTTCGGAGACGAACTTCCGGGCTTCGGGGTTGGCGGTCACCATGTCCTCGGTGACGATTGCCGCTTCGAAATCACCCACCTCACACAGCACCGACAGCAGGTCGCCGACCGACGGCAATCCCGGCGCGATGCCGAGGTCGATGGTCTCGACGTCCGGTGACAGCGGCACGAGGCTCGCCGACGAGGTGCCGCTACCGGCGTCCGCGACGTAGATCATCTCTCCGTGCCGGAGCTGGCTCACGACGGCGGCCAGGCGTTCGTGCAGCAATCGGACTTTCGGGGTCATGAGACTCGTCCTTCGATCGATGGCGTGGGGTGTGGGATGCAACAGTCAGGCACCGAATGTGCTCTAGTCGACAATCGACTAGAAATCTAGGACGCTTCCACCTCACGGTCAAGCGCTGGACGAATCCCGCCTCGGCGCTTGACCGACCACCCTGGAAGGGCGCACACTCGTCTGGTCGATTGTCGACAAAGAGCCAATCGCTTCCGCGTCTACGCGCTTCCACACCACCACGACCCCGAGGGAGAACACCATGGGCCAACTGCTGCAGGGCAAGACAGTCATCGTTACGGGAGCAGGTGGAGGCATCGGCCTCGCCACGGCGTTGCACCTCCACGACGAGGGGGCGCAGGTCGTTGCCACCGTGCACTCGGAGTCCAGCCTGCCCCAGCTGAAGGTCGACGACGATCGGTTGATCGGCCGCGTCGTCGATGTCACCGAAGAAGGTCAGGTCAAGGACCTCGTCGACTTCACGGTGACCACGTTCGGCAAGTTGGACGGCATCGTCAACAACGCCGGCATCCTGAAGCCCGGCACCATCCTGGACGCGTCGGTCGAGGACTACCAGAAGACGTTCGACGTCAACGTGAAGGGCGTGTTCCTGGGTTCGAAGTACGCCATTCCCGAGATGCTGAAAGTGGGCGGCGGGTCGATCGTCAACTTCGGTTCCATCAACTCCATCGGCGCCGAGAAGCTGCTGACCACCTACACGGCGAGCAAGGGTGCCGTGCTCACGTTGACCAAGGCCATCGCCCTGGACTTCGGCGCCCAGGGCATCCGCGCCAACACCCTGTGCCCCGGCTTCGTCGACACCCCGCTGAACGTGCCGCACTACACGGCGCTCGGCGGACGCGAGGAACTCGAGGCCGGACTCCCCGACTTCCAGCCGATCGGACGCGCAATCCTTCCCATCGAGATCGCGCACTCCGTCGCCTTCCTGCTGTCGGATCACTCCACCGCCATCACCGGGACGGCGTTCGTCGTCGACGGTGGTGTCCTCGCCGGAGCCTGATCCCTCAGTGCTGCGGTGGGGGCCCTGCCGCCTCCGGCTCTCACCGCACTGCCATTCGACACCCGACGCAGTTGACACCCGACGTGACTCGCATCACCATTGACGTAATGTCGACAATTAGACGAAATGAGGTCGACCACGATGACTTCCACTGACTCCGATGTCACCCACCACGACGTTGTCGACGTGTTGGTGATCGGCGCGGGACCGTCCGGCGCGGTGGTCACGCACACCGCTGCCACGGCGGGACTGAACACTCTCTGCCTCGAGCAGGGCGACTGGGTCAACCCCAGCGACTTCCCCGCCAACCATCCCGAGTGGGAACTGCTCATCCAGCACGATTGGGCGCACGATCCGAATGTCCGCGCCCTGCCCTCCGACTACCCGGTCGACGTGACCGAGTCCGACATGTGGCCCGTGATGTTCAACGCCGTCGGCGGAAGTTCCATCTTCTACGGCGCGGAATGGCCACGGCTGCTGCCCTCGGACTTCCGGGTCAAGACCCTCGACGGTGTCGCGGACGACTGGCCCATCAGCTACGACGACCTCAAGCCGTACCACGACGAGGTCGACGAATTCATCGGCGTCTCCGGACTGGACGGCGACACGGCCTACCCTGAGGGTCTCGAATATCCTTTGCCGCCACACCCGTTGGGCAAACCCGGCATGAAAGCGGCCGAAGCGGCGAACAAGCTCGGCTGGCACTGGTGGCCGGGCACCAACGCGATTCCCAGCCAGAAGAACAAGACGCTCGAGCAGTGCGGTCGCTGGGGTGTCTGCGAATGGGGCTGCCCGCAGGGCGCGAAGGCCTCCTTCGACCTGATCTACATGCCGCAGGCGCAACAGGCAGGTGCCCGAGTGGAAACCGGTGCGCGCGTCCGCAAGATCGTCACCGACGACGACGGCCGCGCCGCGGGCGCCGAATGGGTGGACCGCACCGGCGCCGTCCATTTCCAGCCCGCGCATGCAGTCGTCATCTGTGCGAACGGCATCGGCACACCGCGACTCCTCCTGCTCTCTGCCGACGAGAAGCATCCCCACGGCCTCGCGAATTCCTCGGGTCAGGTCGGCCGGAACCTCATGCTGCACCCCAACTGCACCGCGATCGGGTACTACGAGGACAACCTGGAGAGCTGGCGCGGGCCGGCCGGACAGCTCATCCACTCGATGCAGTTCTACGACACGGACACCTCCCGCGGATTCGTCCGCGGGGCCAAGCTCCACGCCCTCCCGACTCCTGGACCGTTGAATACGATCGAGACGCACCGGCAACTCGATTTCGACGACCTGTGGGGACCGGCCATCCACGACGTCGCGCGGGCGTCGTCCAACGGAATCCTCTGGGCGGCCAACGTGGAGGATCTACCCGAAGAACACAACCGGGTCACCCTCTCCACCGAAGAGTTCGATGCCGACGGTCTGCCGGCGCCGAAAGTCGAGTACCGCGTCAGCGAGAACACACGGAAGATCCTGAAGTACACCGTCGACCGCATGGTCGAACTCCACGAGGCGGCAGGCGCGAAGCAGATCTTCACCCAGGAACTGTGGGTCGACCAGCCGGGACATCTTCTCGGGACGGCCCGGATGGGCGACGACCCGAAGACGTCCGTGGTCGATTCGTACGGCCGGGCCCACGATGCCGACAACCTCTACATCGCCGACGGCAGCATCTTCGTCACCTCCGGATCCGCCAACCCGACCTGCACGATCAGCGCCCTCGCCCTGCGGGTCGGCAAGAAGGTCGTCGAGGACGTCAACGCACGGAAGGCAACGGCATGAGCACCGCATCTCTCGATCTGCAATCGACACCGAAGCGACGACTGTCCGTACCGGGCAGGCATACGGCCCCGCCGCGCCCGCTCACGGAGTCCGAACTGGCGACGCTCCTCCGGATCGCGGACTGCCTGATCCCCGCATCCGGCGAGAATCCCGCCGCCAGCGAGGCCGACGAGTACCTCCACTACCTGAATTTGGCGCTCGCCGCCCGAGCCGACGTCTTCGACGCGGTGCTTTCGGCGATCGACGAGGCAACCGATCTCTGTCGTGAGGACCTACGCGCACGGCTGAAAAGAATGTGGGCCGAGGACAAGTTCACGTTCGATCCGCTGTCCTCGATCCTCGCCGGCGCCTACTTCATGACACCCCAGGTCAAAGCCCTGATCGGGTATCCCGGACAGCGCCGGGACGCCGCCGGATTCGAGGACGCGGCCAATGAACTCGACACCGGAATACTCGATCCGGTGCTCGAACGGGGCCACTTCTACGTGTCCGCGAACGGCGAGTAGGCAGCGCGGACGCTCCACAGTTCAGCAGTGTTGATCTACTGTCGACAAAAGGCTCCCGGCGTGGTCAACGTCGAATCAACCGTCATCAGAAAGGACAACCCGATGACTCTGTCACCGAATCGTCCCCCGGGATCGAATGTGGGTCGACGGGAGGACGGCGACATCTCCCTCGGGCGAATCCACCAGCGCACCACGCCGGGCACCGTCGCGAACGTCCTGCGCACGGCGATCCTCGACGGCACCCTGGCACCCGGCAGTCAGCTCCGCGAAGCACACATCGCCGCCGACCTGGGTGTGAGCCGGGCTCCGCTGCGCGAGGCGTTGAGCATCCTCGCCGACGAGGGCCTCGTCGTGAAGATCGCCTACAAGGGTGCGTTCGTCGCCGAGGTCAGCGCGAAGGGGATGGCCGAGATCGCCAGCCTGCGCAAACGGCTCGAACCGTACGCGATCGAGTTGGCGATGCCGCGACTCTCAGGGGCCGGCCGGACCAGGATCGTGCGGACCCTCCAGGACATGGCCCGCAGCGCCGACGACGGCGACATGGCCCGGACCGTCGACGCGCACATGAGCTTCCACCGGGTGATCTACGAGCTGTCCGAGCACACTCTCCTGCTGGACCTGTGGCGCAGCTGGGAATCCCAGCTGCAGTTGTTCCTCTCGGCGGATCATCAGTCGTTCCCCGACCTGCACGACGTCGTCGCAGAACACGAGCGCCTGCTCTCCATCATCGATACCGGCGACCTCGAGGCGATCACCCGCGAGATCGACCGGCACGTCCACGGTTCGACCGACGCGGCCCCGGCTGCAACCGCTGCATTCGACGGTACTCAACCGTCGAATGCGTGAGTACGTCGATTTCCTCGGCGGTCAGCCGCCGTACGACGCACTGGAGTCGGCCGATCTCGACGCCCTGGCACGGATGGTGGAGGTCGAGTACTTCGTCACCGGCGCTCGGATCGTCGAGGCCGGCGAGGCCCCACTCGATCATTTCTACGTAGTCCGCACCGGAGAGGTCGAGGTGATCGACCGCGGCCGGGTCGTCGATCTTCTCGGCCCCGGCGAAACCTTCGGGCAGATCTCGGTGCTGTCCGGACTGCCTCCGCCTCTCGCGATCCGCGCCTCGGAGGACACTCTCTGTTACCGCTTCCCGGACCCGCGGCCGGTGCTGCGCCACCCGGAGCGGCTCCGGTTCGGGCATTACGGCACTCTTGTCACGCGGGAGCGACTGGCCCGTTCCGGCCTCGTCGATCAATCGTTGCGGGCAGCACGTCATCAGATGCGCCCGGTGGTCTGGTGTCCCGCCGACGCGACAGTCGGTGAGGCCGCGTCCGTGATCACCGAGGCCGGCCAGTCCTACGCGTTGATGGACCGGGGCGGCGAGATCGGCATCGTCACCGACAACGACTTCCGGCGCGCGTTCGCCGACGGACACGTCGACGCGCACACTCCGGCATCGTCGATTGCCTCGTTCCCCGCCCGGTCCGTCCCCGCGGAGACGCTGGTCGGCGATGCGTTCCTGAAGATGGTCGAGTCGGGGGTGCACCACCTGGTGGTGACCGGCACCGGTGAAAGACCGGTCGGGATTCTCCGTGTCGTCGATCTCGCTTCGGCCGAAGTGCGCAATCCCCTGGTCGTCCGCCGGGCCATCGACGACGCGAGCACCGTGGAGGAACTGGCGTCGGCGGCAGACCTGCTCCCCGGAACCTGGGTCGAGTTGTACGACACCGGAGCCTCCGTCATGCACGTCGCCGGGCTGCTGTCCGCGGTGATCGACTCGATCATCCAACGACTCGTCGAACTGACCGAGATCGGCGAGGACCACGTCCCCCAGCACACGTCCTGGCTGTTGCTCGGGTCGGTTGCCCGGCGCGAACCTCTCCCGAAGTCGGACGTCGATACCGGGCTGGTCTGGGAAGACCTGCCCGGCGCGGACTCGCCCGCGCGGAAACTGCAGAACTGGGCCGGACGCGTTCTGGACAATATGGAACGCTGCGGCCTACCCCGCTGCGCCGACGGCGCCAACGCGACCAACCCGCTGTTCGCGCGATCGCGTACCGACGCCGTCGCCGCCGCGACGTCGTGGATCACGAATCCCACCCAGAAGAACGCCCTGTTGCTGTCGTCGATGATCGCCGACAGCCGACCCGTCAGCGGGGTATCTCTCGGACGTTCGGTGTCCGACGCCATGCTCGCCACCACTCGTAGTCGCGAGTATCTGTCGGCCCTGCTGCGCTTCACAACCTCGCGGCGACCCCCGGTCGGGTTCGTGCGCAACTTCGTGGTCGAGCATTCCGGCGCCAACCGCGGCCACCTCGACCTCAAGGCGGGCGGACTCGTGCCGATCGCATCCCTGGGCCGGTGGATCGCGGTGGTCACCGGCGACGATCGAGGCTCCACCATCACTCGGCTGCGTCGCGGCCGGGAGGCCGATCTCCTCACCGCCGACGAGACGGAGACACTCGTCCGCGCCTTCGAGTACGTCTACGGATTGATCCTCGGCCGCGAGATCGAGGCCATCAAGGCCGGCAGCGCAGCGACGACGTGGGTCGCTCCCAACCAACTGGACACCCTGACCCGCCGATATCTGCGTGAGTCGTTCCGTGCGGTGGCCGAGGTCCAGAACCGGTTGGAAAGCGAATGGGTGGCGCGGCTTCCATGAGGGAACACCGGTTGTTCCGACGCACCGACACTCTGAAGTGTCCGTGGCGGGATGCTGAGTTCGCGGTCGTCGATCTGGAGACGACCGGGCTGGATCTCGCGCGGGACACCATCGTGTCGTACGGGGCGGTCGTCGTCCGGCACGGCCGCATCGTCACGTCGGAGAGTCTGTACGGACTGGTCCACCCGGAGTGCGACATCCGACCGGAGGCCGTTGCCGTCCACGCGCTCCGGGAGGCGGATGTCGCGGATGCCCCGCCGCTGAGCGAAGCAGTCGGCACCCTGCGAGATCTCCTCACCGACCGCGTCCTCGTGGCCCACGCGGCCTGGGTCGACACGGCCTTCCTCTCCCGCGCCTTCCGCGACAACGGGCTGAAGTTCCGGCCTGCGGTCGTCGACACCGCTGCCCTCGCCCGTGCGCTCGGTGCGGCGCCGCGACAGCACCGGCATGAGCCGAACCTGGAATGGCTGGCCGACACGCTCGGCCTTCCCGTCGTCGATCCCCACCACGCGCTGGGCGATGCCGTCACCACGGCGCAGGTGTTCCTGGCGCTGGCGTCGCGACTCGAGCGGATCGGCTACGACACCGCGCGCTCCCTCGTCGATCTGAGTGCCGGCGACGGTCGCCTCGGGCGCGGTTGACGCAAAGGTAATCCAGCGGAAACAACTGGTGATTGAGGTCACACCGATTTGTGGTAGATTGTCGACAGTAGAACAAGCGCGATGCATCCCCGTCGCCTTCTTCCACGACAACCGAACCTCCTCTCGGCACATCCCCCGCCGAGATGCCCGCGACAGAGACCAGCGAGGTCACGATGGCCATAACCCCGGAGAAGCCCCCGGTGTCCACTCAACCGCCCACCGAACCCGAACCTGCGCACCTCGATTCCGGAGCGGACACGGATTCCGCCTACCTGGAGAAGCTCGGCTACAAGCAGGAACTCAACCGAACGCTGGGCTTGTTCTCCGCCTTCGGCGTCCAGTTCACCTCGATCGCCATCGCCTCCGGAATCTTCACGACACTGATCGTCGGATTCGGATTCTTCGGACCGGCATCGTTCTGGTCGTTCCTCGTCGGCGGCGGCCTTCAAGTGTTCACGGTCGGACTTGCGGTCGCGCAACTGGTCTCCGCCTATCCGCTGGCAGGCGGGGTGTATCAGATCACCGGGCGGATCACCGGGAAGCCGTGGCTGGCCTGGCAAACAGGATGGTGGCTGCTGATCGCGCACACCGTCGCGGTCACCACGGTTGCGGTGAGCATCGCTCCCTTCGTCGCCGGCTGGTTCGGCGTCACGTTCGAGGACAACACCGACGCCCTGCCCTGGGCGCTGGGCCTGATCGTGCTCGGCACCGTCATCAACATCGCCGGGGTCAAGGTCGCCGCGGTGCTCAACAACATCGGTGTGGTGGCGGAGGTACTCTGCGTCGTCGCGCTGGTAGCGGTGCTGCTGGTCGTGAAGCATCCGACCCAGCCGCTGTCGTTCCTGAACGAGTCCGGGGGAACGACCACCGGCGGCAACTGGTTCGTCCCCTTCCTCCTCGCGATGATCCTTCCCGCATATGCGATCTCGTCGTTCGACGCCACCGGAAACGCCTCCGAGGAGACCAAGGACGCCGCCCGCAAGGCACCGATGGCATCGGTGATGGCCAACGTCTCCTCCTACGTCGTCGGCATCTTCATGGTCGCGTTGATCATGCTGGCCATCCAGGACCTCCCGGCCGTCATGGAGAGCACCACCCCGGTCAAGCTGATCCTCGACACCGCGGTCGGTACCGCGTTCGCGAACATCTTCGAAGCGGTCGCGATCATCGCCCTGTTCGCCGCCCTGGTCATGCTGCAGCTCACCGGCATTCGCGTCCTGTGGTCGCAGGCACGTGACGGTCAGATCCCGGCGGCCTCCTGGCTGCGCAAGGTCAGCGCCCAGCGGATCCCGATCAACGCGACACTCACGATCTTCGCGATCTCCGTGGTGTTCGCACTGTGGTCCTCGCTGCTGTCCGTGCTCGCCGCGATGACGGCACTCGCCTGGGGAATGGCCTACGGTGTCGTGGTCGTCGTCGGCTTCTACGGACTGATCAAGCGCAAGCTACCTGCCCACCCGTGGCACTACGGCATCGTCAGCCCGGTCATCTTCGTCCTGGCGATCCTGTGGTCCGTCGTCCTCTGCGCACTCCTCATCTACTCCGACCCCACCCATGTCGGCCTCGGCATGCTGCTGGTCATCGCGTCCGGTGCCGTCATCTACATGATGATCCCCAAGAGCCGGCGCGGTAAGTCCATCGACACCCAGGCCGGACACCTCTGAAACCCTGCTCCCCCTGACCCACTCACCCTGCGCCGAAATACATTCGAAAGGAACTTCATGTCATCCACGCTTCGTTCCGTCACCAACATCATCGACGGCAAGGCCGTGGCAGGATCCTCCGAACAGGTTCGACGGGTCGTCAACCCGTCCACCGGTGAGGTCATCGCCGAACTCCAGGAATCGACCGTCGAGGACGGCTACCGCGCCGTCGACGCCGCTCGCGCGGCATTCCCGGCCTGGGCGGCGAAGACGCCGGGCGAGCGCTCGCAGATTCTGCACGACCTCGCCACCCTCCTCGAGGCGAACCTGGACGAACTCGCCGACCTCGAGACCATCGATGCCGGCAAGCCGACGACGGCGGCGAAGGGTGACGAGCTTCCCGGCATCGTCGCGGCGTTCCGGCACTTCGCCGGCGCAGGCCGGGCGTTGTCCGCGCAGGCCGCCGGAGAATTCACCGCCGGCAACACCAGCTTCGTCCGGCGCGAACCCCTCGGAGTCGTACTCGGAATCACCCCCTGGAACTTCCCTCTCTGGCAGGCCATTTGGAAGCTCGCACCCGCACTGGTCGCAGGCAACACCGTGGTCATCAAGCCGGCCGAGCTCACCCCGCTGGCCACCACCCGGTTCGCGGAGCTGGCCCAGCAACTGCTGCCCGCGGGCGTTCTCAATGTCGTCCACGGCAAGGGCAGCGTGGTCGGGGACGCTCTGGTCCGTCATCCCGACGTCAACCTCGTGTCGTTCACCGGCTCGACGTCGGCCGGACAGCGGATCGCGGAAGCGGCGGGCGCCACTCCCAAGCGACTGGTACTCGAACTGGGCGGCAACGCTCCCGTCGTCGTCTACGACGACATCGACCTCGACGCCGCACTCCCGATCCTCACCAACGGAATCCTGTTCAACGCCGGCCAGGAGTGCATGTCCGCAACCCGGCTGCTGGTGAGCGAGAACATCCACGACACCTTCGTGCAGGCGCTGGCAGACAGCTTGAAAGCGGCCCGGATCGGTGACGCCGCCGATACGGCGACGGTGCTCGGCCCCCTCATCTCGGAGGGGCAGCGGGCCCGCGTCGCGGAACTCGTCGACGGCCTGCCCGACCACGCAAGGGTCGTGACCGGCGGCAAGATCGTCGACGGTCCAGGCTACTTCTACGAACCCACCCTCATCGACGGTCTGCAGCAGGACGACCAGCTCGTTCAGGAAGAGATCTTCGGTCCCGTCGCCACGGTCCAGACATTCACGGACGAGGCGGACGCACTGGAGAAGGCCAACGCGGTCGAGCAGGGTCTCGCCGCGTCGGTCTGGACCCGCGACATCGGCCGGGCGCTGCGGAACGTCAACGCGATCGAGTCCGGAGTTGTGTGGGTCAACAACCACATGGCGGTCGGACCGGAAGGACCGCTCGGCGGCTTCAAGGGCTCGGGCTACGGCAAGGAGGGCGGCGTAGCCGGTCTCGAGGAGTTCACCCGGGTCAAGCACGTCATCGTGAGCCTGTCGTGACGGCGCCGAGCCGGCACGACACCGCGTGGAGCACGTGGGAGCCGGAAGATGCGGTCGGACGGACCATCCGGCGGATCGACCTGCGCAGCGGTATGGCGTCGCCCTGGGCGCACGCCACCATGGTCGTGCCGTCGCGAGGGCGCAAGTGCTGGCTGGTGACGCAGTGGGACGGAAACGTCGACGTGTGGCGGGTCGACGACCCGACAGCGAAGTTCGAGTTCGATCCTCGCGAACATCTCGACTAGACATGTGCCACCTCTGCCGATTCGAAAGGAAAAAAACGTGACAGTCCTTGCCATCGACCAGGGCACGTCCGGCACGAAGGCTGTCGTCGTCTCCGAGGGCGGCGACGTCCTCGGCATCGCCGAAACACCGGTCCGACCGGCATATCTCGCTGCCGGAGGCGTGGAGCAGGACCCGATGGAACTGCTGAGCTCGGTCCTCGAAGCGGGACGGTGCGCAGTTGCGAAAGCGGGTGTGCCGGTGTCCGCCGTGTCGCTCGCCAATCAGGGCGAGACGGTCCTGGTGTGGGATCCGGACACGGGTCGTCCACTCAGCCAGGCCGTGGTGTGGCAGGACCGCAGGTCGGACCAGCTGTGCCGGAGCAAGTCCGAGTCGAAGTCGTGGGTCGAACACCGGACGGGCCTCGTGCTCGATCCGTACTTCTCGGCGCCGAAGATGCAGTGGCTGCGCCGGAACGCCACTCCGGCGGGCGTGGTCACCACGACGGATACCTGGATCGTGCACTACCTGACCGGAGAATTCGTCACGGATTCGTCCACCGCCAGCCGCTCGCTGCTCACCGACCTCGACACGGTCGCATGGGATCCGCAGCTTCTCGATCTTTTCGAACTCTCCGCCGAGCGGATGCCCACCATCGTCGCCAACGACGTCGTGGTGGGTACCACGGATGTCTTCGGATCCGATGCCGCTGTGGGCGGTCTCGTCGTCGATCAGCAGGCGGCTCTCCTGGCGGAGCGGTGCTTCGATGCGGGCACCGCCAAGTGCACGTTCGGCACCGGGGCGTTCCTGCTGGCCAATACGGGTACGCTCCCGGTCCGCTCTTCCGCCGGCCTGGCGTCCTGCGTCGCGTGGAACGTGCGCGGGAAGACGTCGTACTGCGTCGACGGCCAGGCCTACACCGCCGCCTCCGCCATCCGGTGGATCCAGGACCTCGGCTTGATCGAGTCGGCGCGCGACCTCGACAGTGTGGCAGCACACGATTCCGGTGGAACGTATTTCGTGCCCGCGCTGGCCGGTCTCGCCGCGCCCTGGTGGCGGCCGGACGCCACGGCGTCCTTCACCGGCATGACGTTGTCCACCGACCGATCCCAGTTGGTGACCGCCGTCCTCGAGGGGCTGGCGGCGCAGACGGCAGAACTGGTGTCTGCCGTCGAAGGTGACCTGGGCGCTCCCCTCACCCGGCTGAGGGTGGACGGCGGGCTCACTCGCTCCCGCCGTCTCATGCAGGCCACAGCCGATCTGATCCAGATCCCGATCGACGTCTATCCGTCTTCCCACGCCACCGCTCTCGGTGCGGCGGCCTGCGCCAGGTTGTCGCTGAACCCCGACCTGTCCCTGGAAGACGCGGTAGCCGACTGGGACCCGGCGACCACTTACGAGCCGCGATGGTCGGTCGACCGCACGGCAGAATTCCGACACCACTGGCGGGCGGCCGCACGAACGGCGCTGCCACAGGAGAAGAGCGATGACTGACACCCCTCCGCCCCCCGACTACGATTTCGTCGTACTCGGTGCCGGCATCGTCGGCTCGGCGATCGCACGGGAGCTGGCCGGATACCCCCACACCGTGGCACTCGTCGAGGCAAGAGACGATGTGGGCGACGGTACGAGCAAGGCCAACACGGCGATCCTGCACACCGGATTCGACGCGAAGCCGGGCACACTCGAATCCCGCATGGTGAGCCGCGGCTACACGCTGCTCTCCGAATACGCACAGCAGACCGGGATTCCCGTCGAACGGTCGGGCGCCATCCTCGTCGCATGGAACGACGAGGAACTGGC
>SEEV01000499.1 GCA_004211695.1 Rhodococcus sp. (in: high G+C Gram-positive bacteria) | reverse complement strand
GGGGGCGGAAACGCCGGGGTGTACTTCCTGTTCGTCGCCGCCGGCGCACTCGGCCTCGGCCTTTTGGTGCCGTTCCTGTTCTACCGGATGCGTAAACCCTCCTGGAAGCAACCCGACCAACCGGAGGTGAGCTCGTCATGAGCACCGAGACGGATGCCTCACTGGCTCGCCAGCGGATCACCATCTACATCACGATCGCGGTCATTTTCGTGGTGTTGCTCGTCGTCGCCGTGCTGTCGTACCACTCGGCGGCAACGACACAGCAGGCCGAACAGAAGGCCGACCAGCTCACCGCCGAACTGCAAGGCGCGGGCCTGACCGCACCCTCGCGTGAGCAGATCGTGCGGGTCCTCGGCGACGACGGCGGCGCGGTGTGCGCAAACCCGAACGAAGCGCTGACCCGCGCCACCCTCGCCGCACAACTGGCCAACGGATCCGGCGGCCCAGGAACCCGACCGATCATCACCGACAGCCGACTGCTCCAAGGCCAACTCCTGGTGATCAAAACCTATTGCCCCGACGAACTCGCCGACTTCCAACAGTTCGTCGACGACCTCGAGACGGCCCGAGTGGCGGAGATCTAGAAGTCCGCGGGCCGGGTCGGCCACGTGTCACGACGTCCGGCCGCACCTACGGTCTGCGGTCGAGACGCCAGCGAAATATATTGTGGGACAGCGTCAGCGAAGAACAGTGATTGCGCGGCCGGGCCCGTGGGCAGCCCATCCGCGTCGCCTCGCAGTACCGAGGGTGAGCATGGGCTGCGGGTTCAGGTGGGCGGCGACTCCGGGTCGGTACCGGCTGTGCCGGGGTCGTCGGGATCGGCGAACATCGCCTCGATTCGGCTCAGGATCTCCGGCGTGCCCAGCGCCCGGCGGGTCGGAATCGCGTGATGCGGTGCGCTCGCGGACGAATCCTGGCGGTGTGTCATGTGTTTACTTTCGGTTGCGCTGTTGTGGACCGAGCGGAGCGGCCGGGGCACGGGCACCCCTCCCGGTCACCGCCAGTGTCACCTACCCACGCGACGGCGGGATAGGGGACAAGGTCACCTCCCTCGACGTACCGAGCACCAGGGCGCGTCCGGTCGCCTGCTCGACTGGAACAAGCCGATTCCGGGTGGGTGGGAACCCCCGCGTTTCGACGCGAACGCACACCGACTCGGCGGACAATGAATGCACCCGGCAGTGGGTTGCGGCGAGGAAGGGGACGGTCGTGTCCGAAGGTTCGTCGGTCAAACAGGGTGTCGCGGCAGGGACCGCGATGGGTGCAGCGGTCATCATGGTCACCGTCGGACTCCTGCAGTTCTTCCAGGGGCTCGCCGCGGTCTATGAGAACGAGGAGTTCGTGGTGGGGGTGGAGTACGTCTACAAGTTCGACTTCACGGTCTGGGGCTGGATCCATCTCGTGCTCGGTGCGTTGGTCGCCGTGACCGGCCTCGCGTTGTTCACCGGCGCTCGGTGGGCCCGAGTGTCGGCGATAGTGATCGCCGCGATCTCGATCGTGGCCAATTTCCTGTGGCTGCCGCACTATCCGTGGTGGTCGGTGATCGTCATCGCGCTCGACATGGTGGTGATCTGGGCGATCTCGACGTGGCGGCCGAGCCCTTCCGACGCCTGGGCCTGACAACAGTAAGTTCTCATCGGTCCCGTCAGGTCGGGGTGTGCGTTCGCTCCGGCCACCCGACGCTGGACAGTGCTCCGCGCAGCACCGATTCGTAGATCACGTCGAGGTCCAGTTCGTCGCCGAGGAAGTCGGTATTCACGAGCATCACGAAGCCGTGCATGGCGGCGAAGATGCTCACTGCCGCGTCGAGGGTGTCCTCGGGCGGCAGTCCGCACGAGGCCAGCATGGTGCGCAGCGCCGTGTTGGCGTCGAGTGCCGCGGTGATGAACGCGTCCCGGTCGACGGGTGCGGTGGTGAGCGTCTGGTACCGGTGCGGGTGGTCGGTGGCCCAGGCGCGGTGCGCGTCGAGGAGCGCCCGGAGGCCGTCGGGACCGCTTCGGCCCATGGCGATCTCGCGCAGGTGGGCACCGAGTTCCGCCATGGTGCGCACCTGGACGGCACCGCGGATGTCGTCGAGGTTGCGGACGTGGTTGTAGAGGGATGCGGTGACGACGTTCAGCCGGGCGGAGAGGCTCGTCATCGACAGCGGTTCCCAGCCGTGCTCGTCGATGATCTCGATCGCGGCATCCACGACCTTGTCCCGCGTGAGTGTGCGACGTCGGATCGGTCCGTTCTGCCCTTTCGCCATGGGTCCAGCATAAGGGCTCCCATTATAAATGAAAGTGTGTAGTTTAAGACGCATCCCATTTGTTTATCGATCGAGGAGCAGTGAATGACCGCGTCTCGGATTGATCTCAAATCCCCCGATGTCTACGCGGAAGGGGTGCCCTATGCGTTCTTCGACCATTTGCGGGCGAGCGAGCCGGTGTACTGGCAGCCCGAGGAGGACGGCACCGGATTCTGGGCGGTGACCCGGCATGCCGACGTCGTCGCGGTGTCCCGCGACAGTGCGACGTTCTCGTCGGCGGTGGGCACCACCCAGATCGACGATTTCGACGAGCAGACCCGCGCGAAGCAGGCCGCCATGCTCGTGAACCTCGACCCTCCCGGCCACACCCGGCTGCGACAACTCGTCAGCCGCGGATTCACCCCGCGCACAGTCAAAGTGCTCGAAACTCACATCCGCGACATCTGTACCCGGATCGTCGATCGGCTGCTCGAGGACCGGGACGTCGACTTCGTCCCCGAAGCGGCGGCGCCGCTGCCGCTGGAGGTCATCGCGGCACTGCTGGGTGCACCGCCGGGCGACGTCGACAGGCTGTACGACTGGTCGAACCGGATGATCGGCTTCGACGATCCGGAGTACGGCACCACCCAGGCCGACGGCGAGATGGCCGCAGCCGAGATCTTCCTGTACGCGAACGAGCTTGCGGCGCAGCGTCGCATCGAGCCGCGCGACGACATCGTCACCAAGCTGGTGCAGCCGGACGGGAACGGCGACACGCTCACGGAGATGGAATTCAATATGTTCTTCGTCCTGCTCGTGGTGGCGGGGAACGAGACGACGCGCAACGCGACCGCCGGTGGGATGCAGGCGTTCATCGACCATCCCGATCAGTGGCGGCGACTGCAGTCGCAGCCCGAGCTGGCGCCCCGCGCGGTGGAGGAGATCCTGCGGTGGGTGACCCCGGTGATGGACTTCCGGCGCACCGCCACCCGGGATGCGTACATCGGCGACCAACTCGTCAGGGCCGGCGACAAGGTGGTGATCTACTACCCGAGCGCCAATCGGGACGAGGCCGTGTTCGACGAGCCGTACCGGTTCGACATCGGCCGGAGTCCCAACCCGCAGATCGCGTTCGGCGGCAGCGGGGTGCATTTCTGCCTCGGCGCCCACCTGGCGCGTCTCGAGCTGAAGATCCTGTTCGAAACCCTCGCCGCACGGATCGACCACGTCGAGCCCACCGGACCGGTCGTCCGGCTGCGGTCGAATTTCATCAGTGGCATCAAGACGATGCCCGTGCGAATTCACCCGCGCGACACGGTGTGAGACCCCGTTTTTCATTGCCAGGCGCGGGTAACTGTAGTAGCGTCCAGACACGTGTCCAGTAGTATGAATTTCGAGTCCACCCGCCGCCGTTTGACCGAGAAGCAGGCCGACACCGTCGACCGGCTCACCAAGGCGGCAGTCGAAGTGCTGCGTGAAGAGGGATTCGCGGGACTCACGGTTCGCTCGGTGGCCGGCATCGCCGGTGTCGCGCCGGCGACCGCGTACACCTATTTCTCCTCGAAGGAGCACCTCGTCGCCGAGGTCTTCTGGCGCCGCCTCGCCGCGTCCCCGCCGCAACCGGCGGACGACGGACTCGACCGCACCGGACGCGTGGTCGCCGTACTCCGCCACATCGCTCTCCTGGTGGCGGACGAACCCGAACTCGCCGGCGCCGTCACCAACGCGCTGCTCGGCCGCGACCCCGACGTGGAGCACCTCCGCGCCCGCATCGGGCTGGAGATCCGTGATCGCCTCGCGACGGCGCTGGGAGACGGCCACGATCCCGACGTCCTCGAAGCGCTCGAGCTGCTGTACGCCGGCGGCCTGGTCCGCGCGGGAATGGGCTACGGGTCCTACGCACAATTCGCCGATCGACTCGAAACTTCCGCCAAGCTGATTCTGGAGTAGATGCCATGACCGCAGCCTCGATGCCCGGGGTGTCACACAATCCGGTGACGTTCAATCCGTACGACTATGGC
>SEEV01000498.1 GCA_004211695.1 Rhodococcus sp. (in: high G+C Gram-positive bacteria) | reverse complement strand
ATGGACACCATCGCCGCGACCGGCAACATCCTGCGCGACTACCTCACCGACCTGTTCCCGATCCTGGAACTCGGCACCAGCGCCAAGATGCTGTCGATCGTGCCGCTGATGGCCGGCGGCGGCATGTACGAGACGGGCGCCGGCGGATCGGCGCCCAAGCACGTCAAGCAGTTGGTGGAGGAGAACCACCTGCGCTGGGATTCGCTCGGTGAGTTCCTGGCGCTGGCCGTCAGCCTCGAGGACCTCGGCATCAAGACCGGCAACGAGCACGCCAAGATCCTGGCCACGACGCTCGATGCGGCGACCGGCAAGCTGCTGGACGAGAACAAGAACCCGTCGCGCAAGACCGGCGAGCTCGACAACCGGGGCAGCCAGTTCTACCTCGCGTCGTACTGGGCGCAGGAACTTGCCGCGCAGACCGAGGACAAGGAACTGGCGGAACGCTTCACCGCGCTTGCCGAGGCGTTGACCGAAAACGAGGACACCATCGTGCGGGAGCTCATCGAGGTGCAGGGCTCGCCGGTTGACATCGGCGGCTACTACCAGCCGGATAGCGAGAAGGCCGACGCCGTGATGCGGCCGAGCAAGACCCTGAACACCACGCTGGCGGCCGCGCAACGCTGAGTCCGAACCACTAACCCCCGGGCCGGGCTTGGGGCTTGTATCAAATCTATTCCCGGACAACGCAGTTCAACAGCGCATAGCTGCAGCGATACCGTGAATGGTCCGTCCAATCGGACGGACCATGCACGGGTCGAACGGTCGGTGCGGTGCAGGGCCCCAGCGGCGCCTCTGGGTCAGGTTCGCCCCTCCACTGAGGGTGTGACCGCCAGGTCGTCGAGCAACCCCAAGAACGCCCGGGCACAGGGGAGGCCGGCGGTGGCCCCCGCCACGGTGGGCCAGTCGACCTGCTCGCGCAGTGCGCGGGCGACCGGCAGCATCGGCACGAAATCACACCGATGAGAACCGAGATGACGGAGTTTGTCGATCATCAGATCGGTTCCGCTGAGGACCGGTGCCCAGATCTGCCCGATCCGCATCGTCTCGGCCCGCTCGAGGATTCCCTCCCCGGTCCCGGTGGAACAGGCCGGACCCAGCAGGATGACCCGGAGATCACCGCCGACGAACTGCCGTGACCCGAGCCCGGGGGGAGCGATGGACCGCATCCCACCCGCAGCCAGCGCGGTCCTTGCACCGGTCAGGTGATTGTCCAAAACGATGATGGTCACCTGGTGCTCCGCCGGCGGTCCGCCGCGGGCGTACACCGCGCAGTCCCCGCCGACCGCGAATGGAATGTCGCCGGCCGAGAGGATGTTCACCGCCCGCCCCAGCGTCCGCATCAGCTGGGCTTCGCGGTCCGCGACTAGCCGAACGGTGGGGAAATCCTCCGCCCGCGGGGAACAATGGCGCGACAGGTGGTCGGTGGTCATGACCGGTGGGTACCCGGCGTTCGCGGACCCCAACCGTGCGATGGGTGATCTCGCCCGACCGATAGGCCCGTCCTCGGTCACCGTGCGCTGGCTCGTCCACGGCGTGTGGTGAGCACTGCTCACGTGGGTGGGGCAGGGAGCGTCCTCGCGTCGGCGCGGTCTGCGGTGCTGAAGCGGCGTTGGTAGACCGAAGGCGTCATCATCAGCTCCCGTGCGAAGACTCGTCGTAGGCTCTCGTAGCTGGGGAATCCGGCGAGTGATGCTGCCTGCGTCGCGTTGTGGCCCTGATCGAGCAGGGCCTTGGCCATGTCGAATCGGATCAGCTCGACATATCGGGCCGGGGTGGTGGACAACTCGTCTCGGAACAGTCTGGTGAGGTGTCGAGGGCTCACGTTGAGGTGCCTCGCGAGTCCGGTGAGGGAGTGGTTCCCGGCGGGGTCCGCCGTCACCAGGTCCACGATTCTGCGGAGTGCTGGAGTCCGTGGGGGTGGGCCTTGGAGTGGAGCAGAGAACTGTGATTGCCCGCCCGCCCGCTGCACGTACACCACCAGCCGTCGGGCGACGTCGCGTGTCAGATCGGGGCCGTGGTCTTCCTCGACCAGTGCCAGCGCCAGGTCGATGCCGGCGCTCACGCCCGCGGACGTGTACGTGGTGCCGTCGCGAACGTAGATCGCATCGGGCTCGACGACGGTGTTCGGGTGCCGGGCGGCAAGTTGGTGTGCGACTTTCCAGTGCGTGGTCGCGCGTTTGCCCTCCAAGAGACCGGCCGCCCCGAGGATGAACGCCCCGGTGCAGATGGAGCCGACCCGAGCAGCCCGCGTCGCCAGGGTGCCCGTGGCCTCGACGAGGTCACGGGCGATAGCGGTTCGCGGGTAGATGTCGCCGCCGGCCACGAGGAAGGTATCGGGGGCCGGCTCCGATTGTGCGTTGCCGTCAACGGAGATTTTTATGCCGATAGACGACGCGACGTCGGCACCGGTCGGCGACAACAACACGATCTGGTAATCGGCACCGCACAGATTCGCCTCAGCGAACACCTCGGCGGGGCCGGCGACATCGAGCAGTTTCACCCCGTCATAGACAAGGACCGCGACCCGATGCGGGTGGGGGCTCGATTGCACGCTCACCGCCTGTCCGGATTCGGGTGCTTCATGGCCGGACCGAGGCGGCGCTGAAGGGTAGATAGACGGCACCGTAGAGGGACGGACACACCGTCCGTTCTACAACATCGAAACGTGAAAGTGCAGGGCCCATGACCGAGATCATCGCAGGAGTAGCGATCCCCCAGACGCCGGCGGCGGTCGAAGCCACGAGCTTCGTCCAGAAGATGACGAGCCCCCTCATCTTCCATCACTCACGGCGCGTGTTCATCTTCAGCATGCTCCGTGCTCACGCGCTCGGCCTGCAGCCCGACCCCGAACTGCTCTACCTCTCCGCGCTGTTCCACGACACAGGCCTTTCCATGCCTTACTCCGACGTCGAGCAGCGGTTCGAGCTCGATGGCGCTGACCATGCCCGCAAGTTCATGCTCGATCGCGGTTTTTCCGACGCCGCCGCCGAGGTGGTCTGGACGGCGATCGCGCTGCACACCACGCCGGGCATTCCCGGCCGGATGGGAGCGGAAGTCGCCGCCACCAATTTCGGTGTCCTGACCGACATCGTCGGGCTGGGTCTGGGGGAACTGAACCGAGAACAGGTGGAGGAGATCACCGCTGCCCATCCTCGGGGCGACTTCAAGAACGAATTTCTGCGAGCCTTCGTCGACGGGCTCAGCCACCGGCCGGACACCACCTATGGCACCGTCAATGCTGATGTCCTGGAGCACTTCATACCCGGCTTCCGCCGCACGAGCATGGTCGATCGCATCACGGGGTCGGTCTGGCCCCAGTGACCAGCTCCACCGCGACACACCGCGTGTTGAAAGGTGAGTGTCGTGGGCGCGATCCGAGCTGCCCTCACACTTCATGCACGTTCGTCAGAACGAATCCATCCCGCGACTGCTCGACCACGACTTCGATAGGACACCATGACCAGCGTGAATCTCGGCAAACAGCACCCAGCCGTCTACCAGAGCTTGATGAAGATGGACGCGGAAGTGAGGGCCGCCCTGGAAACAGCGGGGGTGGACCCGCTTCTCGTGGAGTTGGTGAAGATTCGCGTCTCGCAACTCAACGGGTGCGCCTTCTGCCTTCGCCTGCACACCCGCGACGCCCTCGCCAAGGGAGAGACGACGGATCGACTCGCGGTCGTCGCAGCGTGGTGGGAGGCGCAGTACTTCAGCCCCCAGGAGCGGGCAGCGCTCGCTCTCGCCGAACAGGTCACCGCGCTCGCCGTTCCGGAACGGCGGACCTGGGATGACGGCTCCCTCACCGACGTACAGGTGTCCGCGATCAGCTGGCTCGCGACCGTGATGAACGCCTGGAATCGGGTTGCGATCACCAGTCATTACCCGGTGGCGCCGTAGCCTGAGGGATGCCGGGGCTCGCTTTCGTGCGGCTCGTTCGCTGCTAGGTTTCGAGCCGACCGATCGGGTGGTCGGGCTCGATGCCGGGATCGCGAGCCTTTACACGCTCTCGACGGGGGAGAAGATCACCAACCCGCGCCACGAGGGCAGGGACCGTGAGGGGCTGGCGAGGGCGCAGCGGGTGCTGGCCAGGAAGGCGAAGGGGTCCCGTAACCGGGCCAAGGCCCGACTGAGGGTCGCGAAGATTCATGGCCGGATCGCCGATCGGCGTCGCGATTATCTGCACACACTCTCCACTCGGCTGGTGCGCGAAAACCAAGTGATCGCCATCGAGGATCTGAGTGTGCGGAACATGGTCAGGAATCGGT
>SEEV01000497.1 GCA_004211695.1 Rhodococcus sp. (in: high G+C Gram-positive bacteria) | reverse complement strand
GGTTCGAAGTTCCACCTCCTACCTGTGTTTTCGGGTGTGTCCGCGACGCTAGTACGTAACGCGCGCGAGTGCCACTGTTCGGCAGAATTTCATCTGACACCCGCCACGACGACCACCGCACCCACTCGGATACCCACTCGCGACAGCACCCGAACCGACTCGGCAGCGGTCGCCCCGGTGGTCGACACGTCGTCCACGAGCACCACCGAGGCACGTTGCGGCGCAGCCGGTTCCGAGGCGAGATGGCGTGCGAATCCTGCACCGCTGCGCGTCAGCCGGACACCACCCTCGAGGTTTACTCGACGTTGATCGGCGCTCAATCCGACCGAATCGCGCACGCCGCGCCGCATCACGAGCGCCGGGCACACCCGCCTCGCCCCCACCGCGGCGACGGCGATCCGGGTGACGGGGTCGCCGCCGCGCGCACGGGCCGCCCGGGGACGCGTCGGAGCCGGCACGAGAACCACCGGCGCCACGTCCGGCGGGTCGAGTTCACCCCACTGCTGCAGGCGACTCACCACGCCCGCCACGGCAGCTCCGAGCGGCACCGCGAGATCGCGACGGCCCCGCTCCTTCGCCGCGATCACCGCCCGCCGGCGTGGACCCGAGTAGGGTCCGAGCGCCCACACGTCGACACCCGGATCCACGCGGGGCCGGAGCAACACGGGGTCGTCGGCCAGCTCTGCGGCGCAGCGGGCGCACCACTGTGTGCCCGGCACCCCGCACCCGCCGCATTCGGCGGGCAGGATCAGGTCGAGCAGGCTCCGAAGGCCGGGCAGGGCTGGCATGCAGGCAGTATCCGTGCCCGCACCGACAGCCTCAGCCCGGCAGGATCGGGATCGCCTTCACACCCGTCAACCCGGGAACCTCACGCCAGTACCGGTCGCCCGCCGGATCGTTGTTGTTCAACTGGAACACCGCGCGCGAGTCGGCGACGAACTCGGTGGTCGTCGACGCGTCCACGGCCACCACCGGCGCGGTCAGGTTACGGCTCGGCAGCGCGTCCATCCGCGAACCGTCGACGGCCACCTGCACCACCGGGATGTCGGAGGCCGCGCGTGCCACGACGATCGTGTCGCTCGTGCTCCAGTCGAGGGAGAGCGCCGGGCTGCCCAGTCCGATCGCGACCGCTCGGGGATTCGTCAGCGCGTACTCACCACCCGGCATCTGCGTCACGATGGCCAGATAGACTTTCCCGTCCACGATCAGCGCGGCACGCACCCCGTCCCGGGACAGCCGCAGCTCCGTGATCGTCGTGCCCAGCGCGGTGACGGCACCGGCGTCCACGTTCACCACCGAGGTCCGGCCCGTGCCGGGTTCGCGCAGCACGCGAATGACCGTGTTGCCGTTGACCGCAGCCCAGATCGCCGAATTGTCCGGGGCCCACGTGGGCCGGGTGATCGCGCCACCCTCGAGCACCGACGCCGCACCGTCCTCGTACGCGCCGACCATCAGGGAGCTCGCGGGTTCCGGCGCGGGACGACCGGTGTCCGCAACCGCGGCAACCAGCTTGCCGTCCTGCGACAGCGCGAGGGAGCGCATGTTGCGGGCCGAACCGAAGTATCCGGGCACCGGGGTGACCCCGGTCTCGGTGACGCTCACCAGCGAACCCTCACGCAACGCGTGCAGTCCGACGGTCGCGCTCGACGTCGCGAACGGGTTCATCGACGCGACGTCCGCGGTGGTCCACCCGTTCGGGAACCGGTCGTCGAACGGCTCGCCGTCGGCGAGCAGCACGTAGGGTCCCGAGATCTCCGCGTTGGCGAGAGTCCAGATCACCTGCGCCGCGAACAGCTGTTTGGCCTGTTCGTCCATCGGCGGCACCCCGGCGAAGTCGATCCTGATCCCGCCGAGCCCCACGCCCACCTGCGCGGTGCGGCCGTCGGCCTTCGTGATCGGCCCGCGCACCGACACCCCGGCGAGCTCGTTCCGCACAGCCGGGGCCAGGGCGGCCTTCGGCCCGTCGATCAGCAGGCCGACCAGCTGCGACGCCATCTGGTCTTGGGCGCCCGATACCCACCGCGGATCCGGCACGACCGTCGTCCCGGCCGGGTCGAGGAAGTACAGCGATTTGCGCTGGTAGGTGTTCAGGAACTGCGCCCGGTCCAGGATTACCCCGGCGGGAAGCTCGGAGATGCGCCACTCCCCGTCGAGTAGCTCGAGACTGATCTTCGTCTCGAAGCTGCCCTCCTCCGCGACGTACAGTCCGCCGGGCTCGAGCTGCCCCACCTTGTTGGCGCGGATCGTGTACGTCGCCTTGTCGGTGGACCGTGTCTCCGGCAGGACGTCGACCTTGTCGACGATGGTTGCGCTGGCCGCATCGTCCCAGCTGCCGGACACCCCGGCGGTGAGGAACTGGCGGGCCGCCAGATGCCGGTCGGACGGGTCCGTGCTGGCCTTGAAGAAGTCGCGCAGCAACAGGTCGGGCTCGCGCCCGGGCGCCGGGGCGGCGACACTCGATCCCGGTGAGTCACGGTTGATCGTGCCGATCGCCTGCGGCGTCGAGGAATCCGGCAGGCTCGCGCAGCCACTGACCGCCACGAGCACCGCCAGGACGATCGCACCGCACACCGACCGCGACACGAGAGCAGCCCTGCGGCGGGCCGTCACAGGTCCTGCTCCGGCCGCTGCGAACCCTCACGGTCACCGACATGCGCCCGCTCACGCTTCTGCGGAACCGTGCGGGAGTCGTCGACCGCCGGCTCCCGACTCTCGTTGCGGACCGGCAACGTCGAGTCGTCCGGGACCGGCTGTCCTTGAACATATTTCGCGGTACCCGGTTTCAGCGGCAGCGGACTCGACACGACCTTGCGGCCCCGCACTCGGGGCAACGTCAGACGGAAGCAGGCGCCGCGGCCGGGTTCACCCCACGCCTCGAGCCTGCCGTCGTGGAGATTCGCGTCCTCCACACTGATCGCGAGACCGAGGCCGGTACCGCCCGACCGCCGCACGCGCGACGGGTCGGACCGCCAGAACCTGTTGAACACCAACTTCTCCTCGCCCGGCCGCAGTCCCACGCCCTGGTCGCGCACGATGAACGCCGCGGCGCTGTCGTCGGCGCGCAGGCGCAGCAGCACCGGTTTGCCTTCTCCGTGATCGATCGCGTTGGCCAGCAGGTTCCGCAGAATCCGCTCCACCCGACGGGGGTCCACCTCGGCCATCACTGCCTGATCGGGCAGATCCACGATCAGTTCGGTCCCGCTCTCGCGCGCGAGGTGCCGCACGGTCGAGATCGCCGCACGCGCACACATCCGGACGTCCAGTTGCTCGGCGGCCAGCTCCGCGACGCCGGCGTCGTGCCTGCTGATCTCGAGGAGATCGGCGAGCAGACCTTCGAACCGGTCGAGTTCCGCGACCAGCAACTCCGACGACCGCCGGAGCACGGGGTCGAGATCGTCGCTGCCGTCGTGGATCAGGTCGGCCGCCATGCGCACCGTCGTCAGCGGTGTCCGCAGCTCGTGGCTCACGTCCGACGTGAACCGCTTCTGAAGATTTCCGAACTCCTCGAGCTGGGTGATCTGTTTCGACAGGCTCTCCGCCATCTCGTTGAACGACATCGCCAACCGGGCCATGTCGTCCTCGCCGCGCACGGGCATGCGTTCCTTCAACCGGCCGTCGGCGAAACGCACCGCGATCCGCGACGCCGACCGGATGGGCAGGACCACCTGCCGGGCGACGAGGAGCGCGATCGCCGCGAGCAGCACGGCGAGCACTGCACCACCCACCAGCAGCGTGCCGCGGACCAGCGACAGGCTGCGGTCCTCACTGGCCAGCGGGAACACGAGGTACAGCTCGAGCGTCGAGATGGCCGACGCGGTCGGGCTACCGACGATCAGCGCGGGGCCCGAATAGCCCTCGGGGTCGTTCACGGTGGCGAACTGGTACGCCACCTGACCGGCCTGGACGAACGCACGCAGCGATTCCGGGATCTGGTCCGCCGGACCACTCGACGTCGGCGCGCGGGGGCCGTCACCGGGCACGATCAGCACCGGATCGAACGTCCCCGCCGAACCCGACGCCTGCCCGGCGTCGGGTTCCCGGTTGGTCAGCGCGGCCCGGGCACCGTCGAGCTGGGTGGTGGGCGAACTACTGTCGTCCGCGCCGGCCAGCTGCCCCTCGACCGTGCTGCGGGCACGGTCCATCTCCTCGGTGGCCGCGTTGATCTTCGTTTCGAGCAGACGGTCGGTGATCTGGCTCGTCAGCACGACGCCGAGCACGACGATGACGATGAGCGACAACGTCAACGTCGAGACGACGACCCTCAGCTGCAG
>SEEV01000496.1 GCA_004211695.1 Rhodococcus sp. (in: high G+C Gram-positive bacteria) | reverse complement strand
TAGGTGTCGGAGTGGTCGGCGACGAAGCGGAAGCGGTTCACCATTTCGTCTCCCCGGCGAAATACTTGGCCGCCTGGCGGAGGATCTCACGCTCGGTGGTGAGCTTGGTTGTCTCGGCTCGTAGGGCCGCGTTCTCGGCCTCGAGGCGGGCGAGTTTCTGCTCGACGGTCTCCGGTGCGTCACCCGCGCCGGGACGCTGGCCGTGGGGCCGTGACGGGGTGTGCACCCGGGTGCCGTCGACGTGGGTCTTGGTGCCGGTCCCGTATTGGTCGATCCAGCCCGTCAGGGTGCCGCGCACGATCCCGAGATCAGCGGCGATACCTCGAATCGTCGCACCCGGCGTGGACTCGTACAACTCGACCGCCTGGCGCCGAAACTCCTCCGAGTAGTTCTTTCGTGACATGACTGAAGATCATCTCGCTTCCCCCAGCAGGTGCTGGATTCAGCGTGTCCAAGAACCGGGGTCAAGGCCCCCTATCGTGAGCGCATGGGACTGCGCCAGTTACTACTGGACCTGCCGACCGCGTGTTCCCGCCAGGAAGCCCTCTACACCGCCGCCGCCGATCTGCACGACCGCGGCCTCCGTGGGTGGCGCAACCTCGAACTGCGCACCACCGATCCGACCAGCACCGCCTCGATCCGCCGGTTCACCTTCACCTACTGGCACCCTGCCACCGTGCCGGCCGCTCCGCCGAACCTCAGTTACCACGTCCTGTGGGAGCGTATGGACCAGCCCGCCCGCACCGCCCTGCTCCGACTGGCACCCGCAACCGTTGTGACCGCACAGATCGAGAACGCCCTCACCCGCGCCGATGCCCACGACGTACTCATCCGCGACCCCGACGGCCGCTACCACCTGCCGCGCAGCCTGCGACTGTTCCTGCGGGCCCTCGCCGACGAATACCGCTAAGCCCCGGCGCATCGGGGATCCTCATCACGTACGTTCCGTGGCGCGCCAACACCGAGTATTCCGCCATCCCCCGCAGCCTGCATCTCGCACGACTACCTCCCCTGCGGGGTGCCCGGCGAGCGTTTCCGGTGAGTCGGCCTTACCGGTGCACAGCAGGTGAAAGGGAACGCCCGGATCCCATCGACCCGGCGTACTGTCCACGTTCTTCGACTCGGAACGCCGGGAGGCGGCATCGGTCGGTGACCTGCGAGACCGCCGTGCCGCCCGCCGCGGCGTCATCGAGATCGAGCGGGGCACACACCCACATCGGTCGTGCTGCACACCCCGAGGGAGAAGTGTTACTCGATCGGCCCGGACGAGTCGATCTCGGCGGATACCTCGTCGAGGCGGCGTTTGGCCCTCTCCAGCCGGCCCTCGAGTTCGAGGATTTCCACCACTAACTCGTCCCGCTCGGCCAGCCGGTGGGCAAGCTCGTCTCGAGGGGATTTGGTCTTCATCTGTTCACGGTACGCCCAGGTCACCGACCGATGCCTGCCCCAGGATCGCCCGCGTTGCAGCCCTCCCACTGTTGTTGTTGCGCGGCGCGACGCACCCGCGTGTGTCCCGTAGGGTGAACCGGCCAATGATGCCGAACCGTAATGGAGAGACAGATGAGGCAGATCGGTAACGCCGGAGAACGACACCTCCAGCATCGGTACGGCACCGTCGAGCGTGCCGGCCGGTTCTATACCGAACAGGTGCTCGACCATCTCACTCCGGCCATGATCGACTTCGTCGGCCGCCAGGAGATCGCGTTTGTCGCCACCGCGGACGCGGCCGGCGAATGCGACAACAGCCTGCGGGCCGGCGCACCCGGATTCCTGCACGTGATCGACCCCAAAACCCTCGCCTACCCCGAGTACCGAGGCAACGGGGTGATGGCCAGTCTCGGCAACATCGCCGAGAACCCGCACGTCGGACTCGTGCTCGTCGATTTCGTCCACGATCTGATCGGGCTGCACATCAACGGCGCGGCGCGGATCGTCGAGGACGAGGTGCTGCGCTCCGAACTCCCGGATCTACCGGGCGACTGCGCGCCGGGACGCATCCCGCAGCGGTGGGTGATGGTGGCGGTCGAAGAGGCATACATTCACTGCCGCAAGCACATTCCCCGCATGGAGCCCGTTCCGCACCACCGGGACTGGGGAACCGACGACGCGAAACGCAAGGGCGGTGACTTCTTCGACGCGAAAGACACCCGGCGATACGACCGGGTCACGGCGGAGTCCGCGCGACCACCGAGGACGTAGTCGACGACCGCTCCACCACGCCGTCTCGATTGTGCACGCCGATACCCGCCGTCCCCCCGGGCGGGGGGCACACCTCGCTATGCGGGGTGATGACGTCGGTCTATGCGGTGATGACGTCGGGTGGGTCGGGAAGGTCGACATCGAGAAGAAAGTCGAGCCAGATGAGTGCGTCGGCCAGGGTTTCCGCCCGCATGGTGATGTCGAATTGCTGCTCGGCGGCGGTGAGCGACCGCACCCCGTCCGCGAGATCGCCGGCGAGGAGAGCCGACACCGTCCGCAACACCCAACGCCCCGATTCCGGCAAGTCGTCGACATCGACGTATCCCCCATCGGTGAAACGAAGCTCGAGAATGAACCTCTCCCCCGGACCTGCCGCGCCCAGGCGCGCGATGATCACGTCGACGATCGCATCGACCACCCACGCGAGCACCTCGCCGTAATCCGACCCACCGTCGGTGGGGTGCGGTCCGGCGCACACCCGGGATACCTCGCACGAGAATCGGGCGGTGTCACGGTCACCGGCCAGTTGTATCAACCGGCCACCGAGAGCTGCAGCCGACGAGCTGGTGGGGTGGCGGCCTGCGTTCGATCCCATACTTGGGGAGTGCCCGACCCTGGGCATTGCGACACGCAGCCCGGTCCACGCCGCGCACCGATACCGCCGGCAGGCGTGGCTGGACCCGAATCGGTGTCCGCGGCAGCCACCGGGCCCGGCAGATTTCCGCAGGCGTCGTTCGACGGCATTACCGCGTCCCGGAACGCTGCTGATGTCGGTAACAGCCTGCGCGGCGCGAAGCATCTCCTGCTCGACCGCCACCGCGATCACACCCCTCACCGGCTTAAGCGGCAGCGTGACGATGAAAGACCGCAGCCCCCTCGGTCAGCCCTCCGGCTTCGGTGTCACCACGAAGTCGTAGGGCGCCATCGGGCCGACGAGGCGCATGGTGACCCGGTCGTCCCAGCGCTCGGCCAGGTCTCCGACCGTCTGCTCGAGTTCGCCTTGCCGGTCCACCTCGAGCAGGACCGCGAGCTGGACGGCGTCCTCGTCGTGGGTGGGTTCGCGCACGGTGACGGTGTCGGTCAGCGGTGCCAGCGCGTCGAGAGTGATGCGGGTGTCCGCGTCCCGCTTGGCCTCCAGGGCGTGGCCGATGATCTCCCCCAACGCCATCCGATCGTCCCGGGTCAGCTCCTCGGGTTGGTCGCGGATCGACTCCAGCAGGGCGGTGGCCTCCGGGTTCTCGTCGACGATCTCGCCGATGATGGTCTCCTCGACGTAGCGGCCCCTCACCAGGTACTGGGCGAAGCCCTCGAGTTCGTCGAGGGCGGAGGCGAACTCGTCCTCGTGTTCGGCGAGCAGTTCGTTGATTACCGCGTCGCGGTCGGACACGACGGCACCGAACCGCAGCGGCAGCACCGGCGCGACGTGCGAGGTGCCGTCCAGGATGCGGGCGTGGGCCTGCAGGTCCGCGGGGGTGCCGAGTCGTTGGTCCGGGTCGATCTCGCTGACCAACGCCGCGATGTCCCCGTGGGTGACGATCTCGATCGGGGCGTCGTGGATGCCGGTGGCATCGTCTTCGGGTTGCACGTCGGCGGGCACGATGCCGTACACGTAGATCCCGGCCGCCGGCGCAGCCTCTTCCTCAGCGCTGTCGACGTCGTCGGTGTCGTCTGTTGAGGTCATTTCCGCCTCCGGTGGGGTGCGGGTTCGCGTTCGCTGCCGGATCCGCCGAGCAACTCACCGAGCGTCTCCCCCACGCCCTCGAGGACACCCTTGGTCTTGGACTTCGTGCTGCCGCTGCCCTTGACGTCGGAAACGAGGTCGCTCAGGCCCTTCGGTTCGCTGCCGATCGCGAGTCGGTTCGCCGCCTCGGCGAAGCGCAGGTAGGTGTCGACGCTGGCGACGACGATGCGGGCGTCGATGGTGAGCAGTTCGATCCCGACCAGTGAGACCCGCACGTACGCGTCGATGACCAGGCCCTTGTCCAGGATGGTGTCGATGACGTCGGCCAGGCTGCTCGAACTCGGGCCTCCTGCGGTGGTCATCGCTGGACTCCGCGCTTCCGGCTCCCGGAGGTTTTC
>SEEV01000495.1 GCA_004211695.1 Rhodococcus sp. (in: high G+C Gram-positive bacteria) | reverse complement strand
GCTGACGTCCACCGTTCCGGGGTCCACGCCCGGGAGGTCTGCGTGGAGGACGTAGTGATCGCCGGAGCGGTAGAGGTCCATCGGCATGAACCGTGGGGCTCGGGCGGATCCGGCCGACGCGCCGAGCAGCTGCTCGGTGAGTCTGTTGATGTCACGGAAGGGATCGGGATGAAGCACAGCAACCACCTCCTACATGTTGGTGGCCGCACCTCGCCACCACGACGGGTGTCGGCTGGCTGCGCTCCTTTTTGTTTAGCACTCGACCTGCGCGAGCGCCAGATGCAATAGCCTCTTTTACGAAAATTCGGTGACTACCGCGGTTGGGGACGGGTCGGGGTGACTGATGTCCCGGTGAGGGGATCGATACACGGAAGCGGTCCGCGAGGCGGCGGACGCGGCGGCGGTGGTCATCGAGAAGGTCGCGGTCGAGGACAAAGTCCGCGCCGAAGACCTCTCGAACGATCGGTTGTGGCGGCGCAAGAAGCGTGCTGATCGCATTGCCGAGACAGTTATCAGGTCGCGGAGGGGGAGCGGCAGGAGATCTACGCGGAGAGGAACCGGGAAGGGCGGGAGTGAAGGGTATGTGTGGCAGACGGTGTGGCGATGGCTGCGGCGAAAACACCTCCGGTCGACCTGGAAGCAGCTCCGCCGCCGCTACGGCGGCGGCGGATGGTGGCCCGCCAGTGAGCACCGGGAGCTGATCGATCTCGAGACGATCGGCGCGACCCGCTACCGCTACCACGGTACGGTCATCCCCTCACCCTGGCCGGACACCGACGAGGAACACACCGCGGCCTGAACGGGTCTTGTGGAGAGCCCGATGCATTGAAAGGTGCACGCCGGGTTCGGAAGCGGTCCGGGGAACGGAGTCGCCCGCAAGGCGGCCACCGCGCCCCGGGCCGACTTTCACGAATTGGTGAGCCGTTTCGTGATCCTGCTGACCGCGATGAATCTGCGCGGGGTGCGCGAATACGGCAAAACGTTCGCCGTCGCCACCTACGGGTTCATCGCCGGCGTCCTCGTCCTGATCGTCACCGGCCCGAACCGGGTGAACTCGGGGATGCGCCCGTCGCCGAGAGCGCCGCCTACTCGATCACCCCGGAACACTCCGGGATTACCGGGCTGGCGCTGGTCTTCTTCGCACTGCGCGCCTTCTCCTCCGAATGCACCGCGCTGGCGGGGTCGAGGCCATCTCCAACGGGGTCCCCGCCTTCCGCAGACCCAAGAGCGTCAACGCCGCCAAGACCCTCGTCGCGATCGGGGCCACCGAGATCGTGATGTTCTCCGGCATCACCGTACTGGGCATCATCAGCAAGGGCATCGCGGAACGCACCTGCGACCTGGTGGGTTTCACCGGAAACTGTGGCACCGATCCGCAGCGCAGCGTGCCCTGGCTGCTGGGACTCGGCCGAACACGTCAAGTATCCGACGGCTAGGCCCGCCCCAAGGCGACATTCGCCGCGGAACCATCCCGGCGAAAACGCGGCCCCGCACAACCTATCGTGAGCACACCGTGGACTACCGGGTGCGCACCGGAGGCGTGTCACCGTCAGCGGACTGCCCCGCTGCTCGCCGGTACGAAATGAGACCGGTGCACCGGTTCGAAGTCATCTCAAGTGCGGCGGGTCAGTGCAGATCCCGCCGTCGAAAGCTCCACAACGCCACGGCCGCGCAGATCACCGAAACGGCAATCGGAGCGAGGAACGGCTCGAGCGCGATCCCCTGCGCGAGCATGTTGCGGCCCCCGTACCAGTGCCAGGGCGAAGCGAAGCGCAAGAAGTGGAAGCTCTCGCTCGCCGCCGCGACGGCGTTGAGCAGGTTTCCCACTACGGCCAGGGTTGCGGCCGTGGCGATCGCCACCGACCGGCGGCCCGTGGAGGCGCCGGCAGCAAACGCGATCGCGCCATGCATCAGCCCGAATACGGTCGCCGCGAACACCGCCGCGACGAGTCCGGGGATCGACACACCCTCGAGCAAGCCGAACGGTGGGGAGAATACGAGAAGGCTCGCGGCGGCGACGATCCCGAGTCCGAGCGACAGCGCGACGACGGCGACGAATCGCTCGATCAGGACACGTCCGCGGGTCACCGGGTTGGACAAGAGCAGCTCGAGGGTGCCGTCCTCCTCGCTCCCGCCGATCGCATATGCGCCGGCTCCCACGGCGAAGATCAACAGCAGGACGGGCAGGATGAGGCTGAACACACGTCCCTGCAGGTAACCCGCGGGCGAAGTGATGAGGATCTGGTCGTTCGAGCCGATCAGGGTCTTGAAGGCGTCCGGAAGGTCCTTGACGAGGTTCTCAATGCCCGTCACGTTCTTGATCGTCGGGTAGAACGCGTTGTTGACCGCCACGTAGGCAGCCACGCCGCCCGACCACCACACCATGGAGCGGCGCCGGTCCTCGAGGAAGCGCCCAAGGACGCTCACGGCCTCGGCTCGTCCCGGTAGAAGTTGAGGAAGACGTCCTCGAGATCGGTCTCGTGCGTGACGATCCGCCGCACCGGCAGCGTCGCGGCTCGCTTGAGGACGGCGTCGACGTTCCCCTCGACGACGAGCCTGATCACCGCTCCGGACGATGTGGCGCTCAGGACGCCCGGAAGGTCCGCGAAGGGCTCGGCACGTGCTTCGCGGGCAAGGTACAGGTCGATGTGCTGGCGGGCTCGGCGCTGGAGTTCGTCGACGGCGGCGACCGTGACGAGGGTGCCCTTCCTCAAGATCCCGACGCGGTCGGCGAGCGCCTCCACCTCGGGCAGGACGTGGGAGGACAGGAACACCGTCGCGCCGTCGCGTGTGACGTCGCCGACGAGCTGGTGGAACTCGTGTTGCAGCAATGGGTCGAGACCCGACGTGGGTTCGTCCAGGATCAACAGCTCCGGACGATGCATGAACGCCTGCACGATCGCGGTCTTGCGGCGGTTGCCGGTGGAGAGCTGCCCGATCGGCCGCACCGGATCGAGGTCGAAGCGTTCGAGGAGCGCGTCGACGTAGGTCGTGTCGACTCCACCGCGGAGGCGGCTGTAGAACGCGATCAGGTCGGCCGTCGTGTGCCGGGGGTCGAAGCGGAGTTCGCCGGGGATGTAGCCGAGCCGGCGACGGATCTCCGGGTCGGCGCCGCTGCCGCCGAGCACGGTGTAGGTTCCCGCGGACGGCCGGATGAAATCGAACAGCATGCGGATCGTCGTGCTCTTCCCCGACCCGTTGGGGCCGAGATATCCGAAGACCTCCCCCCGATGGACATCGAGGTCGAGCGCGTCGACGGCGACGACCCCACCGAAGCATTTCGACAATCCGCGCATTTCGATGACGCTGTCGACCGCGGCCTGCTGATGAGGGTGCCGGACGTGCGGCTTCGCGTCTTTCGTGTTCAGGGTCTCATCGCCACCCTCCGATACTCAGCGGGACGATCACGGCACCGAGCCTGATCTGGAGCCCGTCCACGAAGAAGTACGTTACGGCCAGGGCTTGCACGCGCGCACCTCCGCAGCGAAGACATCAGCAGTACGTCTGCCCAACCTGACGCTTCCCTACAATTGAACCACTACATTGGTAGTGCATTCGATGACATCAAACGGCAAGCACCACAAACGAAGGGACGCCGACCAATCAGATTGCGGGGCAACTCGAGCTAGATGGATTGCACTCACGCCTTGCGGTGCAACACCGCGGTGCTCGTCAGGACCCCGTCCAGATCGAACACCACGACGGTGATCGAATCGGGCAAAACCGGCACGCCACTGGAGGGGACCGTAAGCAATTGAAAGGCCATCCGAAGTTGACGTGTCGGCCATCCACCATGCACTCGCCGTTCGGGTTGGATCCGGTGTGCGGCGCCAGTACGTCGGAATAGGATTAATGCGCAAGCCGGGCGATTTCGGCGCCGACCGCGCCAATTCCCGCAGCGGCGAGCGCGAGTGGGCAGTTGGGGCGACCCGTCCGAGCCCCCGCCTCGCTCGCTGACGGGAGGCGGTAGAGGCGGTCACCGTCGAGGGCCCGCCGATGAAGGCCACAGTCGAAAGGCCCGCTGATGAAGGCACTGATCTACCACGGTCCCGGTCGGAAGGCCTGGGAGGACGTCCCCGACGCCACTATTGAGAAGCCGACGGATGTGGTGGTCAAGATCGAGACCACCACCATCTGCGGCACCGACCTGCACATCCTCAAGGGCGACGTGCCCGCGGTGCAGGACGGGCGCATCCTCGGCCACGAGGGCGTCGGGACGATCACCGAGGTCGGCTCGGCGGTCACCTCGTTACAGGTAGGCGACCGGGTCATCATCTCCTG
>SEEV01000107.1 GCA_004211695.1 Rhodococcus sp. (in: high G+C Gram-positive bacteria) | reverse complement strand
GAAGAGGTCGGACAACGGGAGGACATCATCCCCGTCGACCGCACCACACCACTGCGACCGGACAATACCGCGTACGTGATGTATACCTCCGGATCGACCGGCACCCCGAAAGGGGTCACCGTCGACCACTCCAATGTGATCAACCTGGCGTTGCACGGATGGCCGGACGGACCCGGTGAGCGCGTGTTGCTGCACTCGTCGATGGCGTTCGATGCGTCGGCGTACGAGTTGTGGCCGACGCTGCTCGGCGGAGGCCGGTTGGTTGTCGCTCCGCCCGGGCCACTGGACATCGAGGTGCTCGAGCGGGTCGTCGGGGCGGTCGGTGTGACGTCGATGTTCTTGACGACCCCGCTGTTTCACCTGTTGAGCGATTCGCCGGAACTTGCGAGGGGAGCACTCGACCGGCTACGCCAGGTGGTCACCGCGGGTGACGTGGTGTCGCCGAGCGCCGTACGACGCGTCCTCGCTCGCCATCCGCGGATCACCGTGGTCAACGCGTACGGGCCGACGGAAACCACCGTGTGTGCCACCGCGTACTCGATAACGGGTTCGAAAGGCTTCGACGACCAGGTCAGCGTACCGATCGGAGTGCCGATCGGTAATGCCCGTGCACTCGTATTGGGAACAGGGATGGTGCCCGTCCCAGTAGGTGTGGTCGGGGAGTTGTACATCGCCGGATCCGGTGTGGGCCGGGGGTACATCGGTCGGCGGGGGTTGACGGCGGAACGGTTTGTGGCGTGCCCGTTCGGCGAACCCGGCTCACGGATGTACCGATCGGGTGATCTGGTGCGGTGGACGAGCGACGGTGTGCTGGACTTCGTGGGCCGCGCAGACGAGCAGGTGAAGATCCGCGGAATCCGGGTCGAACCCGGAGAGATCGAATCGGTGTTGCTCTCGCACCCCGCGGTGGGCTCGATGGTGACGGTGGACCGGGTAGGTCCTTCGGCGCAGAAGGTGCTGGTGTCGTATGTGGTCCCGGCGCCCGGGGCGGAGGTGGATGTCGAGCCATTGCGACTGTGGGCGGCGGGCCGCCTACCGGACTTCATGGTGCCGTCGGCGATCATCGTCGTCGACCGGATTCCTCTCACCCCGGTCGGCAAACTCGACCGCAGAGCACTTCCCGAGCCTGATCTCGCATCTGACACTCCGTACCGGGCTCCACGATCCATTGCCGAGCAGACATTGGCGGCGGTGCTGGCCGACGTCCTGGGCGTCGATCGGGTGGGTCTCGACGACGACTTCTTCCGGCTCGGCGGAGACAGCATCATGTCGACCCAGGTGGTGTCGCGGGCGCGGACGCGAGGAGTGCTGGTGTCGGCGCGAGACGTGTTCGAGCGACGGACCGTCGCCGGGCTGGCCTCCGTCGCGAATCCGGTGAGGGATGAAGACTCCGTCATATTCGAGGACGTGCCGTTGCCGGGTCCGACTCCGGAACAGTCGTCCGCCGTCGCGGCGCAATATCCCCGGGCCGTGGAGGTGTGGCCGCTCGCCCCGCTGCAAACAGGATTGGTCTTTCACGCGATCCTGGCGTCGGAATCGGCCGATGTGTATGCGGTGCAGACGGTGCTGGGTCTGTCTGGTCAGGTGCATGCAGACCGTGTGAAGGCCGCGGCACAGGCGATACTCGATCGCTACGCGAATCTGCGGGTCGCGTTCCTCACCGACGGGGTGGGCGAGCCGGTGCAGGTGGTGCTCGAGGGCCTCGTGGTGCCGTGGTGGGAAGCCGACGTCAGTGGTGTCGATGCCGGGGAGCGAGACGACGAGCTGGCACGGCTTCTGTCGGACGATGCGGCTGCCGGATTCGACTTGTCGGAACCGCCGCTCCTGCGCTTCGGGTTGGTCACGATGGGCGCCGGAGATTTCCGGCTGGTCTTCTCGTATCACCACGTATTGCTCGACGGATGGTCGATGCCGTTGCTGATGCGGGAGATGCTGACCGTCTACGGTGCCGGCGGGGACGGATCGGTGCTGGAACCCGTGGTCTCGTATCGCCGGTATCTGGGGTGGCTCGCGACCCAGGATCGGCATCGGTCACTGGAGGTGTGGGAGGAAGCGCTCGAAGGTGCGGAGCCCGCGCTGCTCGCGACGGGGCGTCCGGAGTCGGCACGGGGATCGTCGGTGCTACGGCGTGAGCTCGACGAGGATCTGTCGTCGGAGATGCTGGAGCTGGCATCTCGATTGTCGGTGACGGTGAATACAGTCGTTCAGGTCGCGTGGGCGATCGTGCTGGGCATGCATACCGGCCGCCATGATGTGGTGTTCGGCGCGACGGCATCGGGTCGGTCCGGACAGATTCCCGCCATCGAGTCGATGGTGGGCCTGTTCATCAACACCCTCCCGGTACGGGTCCGGCTGGATCCTCGGGAATCCATCGCCCGGTTGATCGCCCGAGTTCAGATGGAGCAGGCCGAGTTGATCGAGCATCATCATGTTCCGTTGCCGGAGATCCAGCGGGTCGCCGGCATGGGGGCCCTGTTCGACACCTTGACGGTGTTCGAGTCGTACCCGAACGATCGGCGGAGCCTGGCCTCCCTGCTCGAGTCGATCGGCTCCCTCTCGATCACCTCCCTGGATTCGTATGGGGGAACCAACTATTCGTTGACACTCGCGGTGGAAACCGGTGAGCGGACATCCGTATCACTGTGGCACGATCCAGCCTTCTTCGACTGCGACGAGGTGCAGGCGATCGCGGACAGGTTCCACCGGGTTCTGGAATCAATGGTGACTGCGCCGGAGGCCGCGACGGGGGATATCGACCTTCTCGACCCGGAGGAACGGAACCTGCTTGTCCCTGTGCGCGGCGCGCCGGCGGAGACGGTCCGGACACTGCCGGAGATCCTCTCTGCGGCAGTCGCGCACGATCCGAGTGCGGTGGCGGTCGTGTGTGGGGCCCGCTCGCTCACCTACCGGGAGTTGGACGACGAGTCGAGTCGCATCGCCCGGGTGCTGACGTCACGCGGGGTCGGGCCGGAATCCACGGTGGCCGTGGCCGTGCCGCGGTCGGTGGAATCGGTGCTGGCGGTGTGGGCGGTGGCGAAAGCGGGAGGGGCCTTCGTTCCGGTGGATCCGTCGTATCCGGCGAGGCGGCTCGAGTACCTGATCACCGATTCCGCTGCGGTATTCGGAATCACGGTCGCCGAATGCGTTGGTACCCTGCCGAGAACACTCGACTGGTGGGTGCTCGACGATCCGGAGATGCGAGCAGAGTGGTCCACATGGTCCGCTGAACCGGTGACCGATGCGGACCGGATCACTCCACTGCGGGCCGATCATCCGGCGTACATGATCTACACGTCGGGGACGACGGGTCAGCCGAAGGCCGTCGTCGTACCGCATCGGGGACTGGGCAGTCTCGCGGCGGAGATGGCGGAGAGATTCGCCGTCACGGCGGACGCACGCGTGCTGCACGTGGCGTCGCCGAGTTTCGATGCGTCGGTGCTGGAGTACCTGCTGGCGACGGGTTCGGCAGCGTCGTTGGTGGTGGTTCCGGCGGCCGTGGCCGGTGGCGAGGAGTTGGGCCGGATTGTCGAGAGTGCGGCGGTGACGCACGCGTTCCTCACCCCCACGATGTTGGCGACGGTGCCGGTCGAGAGGATCTCGTCGGTGCGATGCCTGCTCACGGGTGCGGAGGCGGTTCCGGTATCGGTGGTGGAGTTGTTCGCGGCGGGACGACGAATGCACGACCTCTACGGACCGACCGAGGCGACGGTGGCGGTGGCGATCTCGCCGCCGCTACCACCACACGGTCCGGTGACTCTGGGCGGGCCGGTCCGGGGTGTGTCCCTGGCGGTGCTGGACGCGTGGCTGCGTCCGTTGCCGGCGGGAGTGGCGGGGGAGTTGTATGTCGCCGGGGCCCCGCTGGCTCGGGGATATCACGATCGGCCGGGACTGACGGCGGAGCGATTCGTGGCGAATCCGTTCGGCGCACCGGGCGCGCGGATGTATCGCACGGGCGACGTCGTGCGCTGGGTCGAGCGAGAATCCGGTCCGGTGCTGGAGTATCTGGGGCGCAGTGATTTCCAGGTCACGGTGCGGGGCCGACGGATCGAGTTGGGCGAGATCGACGCTGCGCTCACCGAGCAACCCGGGATCGGATCCGTGGTGACGGTCGATCGGAAGGGTCCATCCGGGCAGACGGTGCTGGTGTCATACGTGGTCCCCGGACCCGGGGGCGAGGTGGACGCCGAGAAGGTGCGGACGGTGGCGGCGGGCCGCTTGCCGGAGTATCTGGTGCCCTCGGCGATCGTGGTACTCGAGACGTTACCGCTCACACCGGCCGGCAAACTCGACCGCAGCGCGTTGCCGGTGCCGGAGTTCTCGTCGAGCCGGGCGTTCCGGTCTCCGCGGACCGAGACCGAGGAGATCCTCGCCCGCGTGTTCGCCGAGGTACTCGGAGTGGAGCAGGTGGGAATCGATGACGGATTCTTCGACCTGGGCGGCGACAGCATTCGGTCGATCCAGTTGGTATCGCGCGCAAAAGTGCGGGGTGTGCTACTCACGGCGCGAGATGTGTTCGAGCACAGGACGGTGCGGAGTCTGTCCGAGGTTGCAGTCCTGAACCGCGATTCGGATCGAGTCGTGCTCGAGGAGTTGTCCGGTGGCGGAGTGGGATCGATGCCGTTGACGCCGATCGGGCGGTTCCTCCTCGCGCGGGGTGGTGGGTTCCGCCGATTCGCGCAGACGATGGTGTTGGAGTTGCCCGACGGCATCGATCGGGCCGGGTTGGTCGCCACCATCGGCGCCGTCCTGGCCCGTCATGACATGTTGCGGTCGCGTCTGGTGACCGATGACGCTGGGGAGCAAGAACTTCGGGTCGACCCGCCGGATGCGGTCGACGTGGACCGCCTGATTCGACAGGTCCACTGTGATGACGCACCGGGCGGTCCGGCGTGGCTGCGGCGGGCGTCGGCAGAGTTGGATGCGGCCCTGGGGCGTGTGGATCCGGCGGCGGGCGTGATGGTGCAGTTCGTGTGGCTGGACTGCGCGCCCCGTCCCGGCGACGAGTCGGCGGATCGTCCGGGCAGGCTGCTGGTCGTCGCCCACCACCTGGTCATCGACGGCGTGTCGTGGCGAATCATGATCCCGGACTTGGCGGCGGCCTGGGCACGGGTGCGTATCGGCGAGCACCCGGTACTGCCGGTGGGTGGGACGTCGATGCGGCGGTGGGCACACGGACTGGTGGACGAGGCACTGCGGCCCGGGCGAGTGGCCGAGTTGCCGTTGTGGCAATCGATTCTCGAGGGTCCCGACCCGAAGTTGGGTTCGCGCAGGTGCGACCCGAACCTCGATGTTCTGTCCACAGTGCACCACGTGCGGATGCACGTGCCCGCACACGCGACAGCGTCTCTGCTCACCACGGTCCCCAAGGTTTTCCATGCCGGGGTCGACGATGGTCTGCTGGCGGGGTTGGCGATGGCGTTGACCCGCTGGCGCCGCCGTCGTGGGGTGGTCGAGCCGACGTCGTTGATATCTCTGGAGAACCATGGTCGTGAGGAGCACGTCGTACACGGGGCAGATCTCTCTCGCACGGTCGGCTGGTTCACGACAGCCTTCCCGATTCGTCTCGATATCGCCGGCGCCGATCTCGATGAGGCGTTCGCCGGCGGGCCCGCTGCCGGCGTCGTGATCAAAGGGGTCAAGGAACAGGTGCTGGCGCTGCCCGACCGCGGCATCGGTTACGGGCTGCTTCGGTATCTCAACCCGGACACCGCACCAGAACTCGAGAAGTATCCGGGCGGACAGATCAGTTTCAACTATCTGGGGCGGATCTCGGCCGCCGATGTTCCCGACGAATTGCGTGACCTCGGTTGGATGCCCGCGAGCGAGGGGACGGAACTCTCCGCGACGATGGATCCGGACATGCCGGCAATGGCCGAAGTGGACATCAACGCGATGGTGACCGACGGTCCGGACGGTCCTCGACTCGGTGCCGTGTTCGGATTCCCCGCCGGGGTGCTCTCCCGTGACGACGTGCAGGAACTTGCCGACCTGTGGCGCGACGCGGTCTCTGCACTGGCTCGGCACGTCCAGGGGCCCGGGGCCGGCGGGCTGACACCGTCCGACGTGCCGTTGGTGTCGGTGTCGCAACGCGATATCGAGACGTGGGAGGACCGGTACCCGGGCGTGGTGGACGTGTGGCCGTTGACCGCGATGCAGTCCGGCCTGTTGTTCCACTCGATGCTCGCCGGTTCGTCGTTCGACGCGTACACCACCCAGCTGGTTCTGCATCTCGGCGGAAGGGTCGATCCAGAAAGGATCCTCGCTGCGGGACAAGCATTGCTGGATCGCCACGCGAACCTGCGGACCGCGTTCGCCGACGATTCCGAAACCGGGCCGGTGCAGATCGTCCTCGACACGGTCGCGTTGCCCTGGCGCGAGATCGACCTGCGGAACCTTCCGGAGGACACTCGAGACGGCGAGTTCGAACGACTTCTCGTCGAGGATCAGGCCACACACTTCGACCCGGCGACGCCGCCACTGATCCGGTTCACGCTCGTGACGATCGGACAGGATCGATTCGAGCTGGTGATCACCAATCATCACGTCCTGCTCGACGGGTGGTCGATGCCCCTGCTGGCCGAGGAACTACTCGCGCTGTACGTTTCGGGAGGCGCCGCCGCTGCGTTGCCGAGGGCTAGCGGGTACCGGAATTTCCTGGTCTGGCTGGCCGAGCGCGACCGCGCCGAATCTTCTCGAATCTGGGCGCATGCCCTGGGCGGGGTGGACGAGCCGACCCTGCTCGCGCCCGTGCACCCGGAGCGGGACACCGCGTCGGGGGAAGAGCACGTGTCGGTCGAACTGCCTGCCGATCTCGCCGCGAGGTTGTCGGTGCGGGCCGCCGAACTGGGTGTCACGCTGAACACCGTCGTTCAGGGAGCATGGGGAATTCTGCTCGGACAGTTGTCCGCCCGGCGAGATGTGGTGTTCGGCGCGACGGTCTCCGGTCGGCCGGCCGGACTGCCCGGCGTCGAGTCGATGGTGGGCCTGTTCATCAACACCGTGCCGGTGCGGGTGCAGTCCACGCCGGGCGACACCGCTGCTGAGTTGCTGACCCGGTTGCAGGAGCAGCAGGCCACCCTGTTCGATCACCACTACCTCGGGTTGACGGAGATCCTCGAGGCCGCCGGGATGCGCGACTTGTTCGACACCCTCGTCGTGTTCGAGTCGTACCCGATCGATCGCGCCGTGTCGGCAGCCGCAATTCCCATCGACGGAATGGTCGTCACCGGTGTCCGTATGATCGACGCGTCGCACTACCCCATGACTCTGATCGCGAGAGTCGACTCCCAGCTTCGGTTGACCGTGGCGTATCTGCCGAACCTGTTCAGCGCCGCAGCTGTCGGAACGATCGCCCGGCGGCTCACCCGCATCTTGCTGACAGTAGCGGACGACCCTCAGGTCGCCGTGGACCGTATCGACATCGTCGAACCGGGCGAACGCCGGCTGGTGGTGGACACGTGGAATGACACCGCGGTCCCCGTGCCGGACGTGACACTTCCCGACCTGTTCGAACGCCAGGCGGCAGTCACACCGGAGGCGGTGGCCCTGACGTCCGACGACGAGGAGTTGACGTATCGAGACGTCGGCGAGCGAGCGAACCGGTTGGCTCGGAGACTGATCGCGCACGGTGTCGGTCCGGAGTCTCTGGTCGGTGTCGCCCTACGCCGTTCGATCGATCTCGTGGTGGGTGTCTATGCGGTCGTGACGGCGGGTGGAGCGTATGTGCCGATCGACCCCGACTACCCGAGCGAACATCTCCGGCACATGATGGAATCCGCGGCGCCGGTCTGTATGTTGACGCGATCGACTGATCGCGTACAGATACCGGGTGGCGTCCCCGTGGTGGAGATCGATGGCCGGCAAGGACCTGATGTCGACTCCGCACCCGTCCGCAACGAGGATCGCATCACCCCGTTGAGGCCGGGCAACACGGCGTACGTGATCTTCACGTCCGGGTCGACGGGGCGACCGAAGGGTGTCGCTGTCTGCCATTCGGCGATCGTGAATCAGTTGCTGTGGATGCGGGACCATTTCGCCTTCGACCACGATGACGTGGTGTTGCAGAAGGCCCCCGCGACATTCGATGTGTCCGTGTGGGAGATGTTCCTCCCACTGGAGGTCGGGGCGCGGCTGGTAATTGCCAAGGCCGAGGGACACCGGGATGCGACCTATCTCGCGGAGATGATCAGATCGGAGAGGATCACCACCGGCGACTTTTCTCCGTCGATGCTCGCCATGGTCCAGGAGAGACTCGAGCCGGCTGACTGTGACTCCCTTCTCCGGGTCTTCTGCGGCGGCGAAAACCTGTTGTCGTCGACCGCACACCACTTCATGGAGCACAGCGGCACAGCGGTATACAACCTGTACGGACCGACCGAAACGGCCCTTCAGGTCACCCACCATCAGTGCGGCCCGTCGAACGAGACGAGCGCGCCGATCGGCGTGCCGGTGTGGAATTCACAGGTGTTCGTTCTGAATGCGGGGTTGGTGCCGGTTCCGGTGGGTGTGATGGGGGAGTTGTACATCGCCGGAGTGCAGTTGGCTCGCGGTTATCTGGGCCGGACGGGGTTGACGGCGGAGCGGTTCGTGGCGTGTCCGTTCGGGGTGCCGGGTGCGCGGATGTATCGGTCGGGAGATCTGGTGCGGTGGACTGCCGAGGGTGAACTCGAGTTCGTGGGGCGCACGGACGAGCAGGTGAAGGTGCGGGGATTCCGAGTCGAACCCGCGGAGATCGAGACGGTGCTGCTGACGCATCCCGCGGTGGTGCAGGCAGTGGTGGTGGCCCGCGCCACCGGCAATGGCAGTGGTACCGAGCTGATCGGATACGTCGTTCTCGATATCGACGGTGTCGACGGGTCACGTGATTCGGCGGCCGAGGTTCGTCGGTTCGTGGCCGGGTTGTTGCCGGACTTCATGGTTCCGGCGGTGATCATGGTGGTGGATCAGTTGCCGTTGACAGCCCACGGGAAACTGAACCGGAAAGCCCTGCCGGAGCCGAAGTTCATCGGTGGGGCGCTCCGGGGTCCGCGGTCGCCGGTCGAGGAGACTCTGGTGTCGTTGTTCGCGGACGTGCTCGACGTCCCGCAGATGGGAATCGACGACAGTTTCTTCGACCTGGGCGGGCATTCGTTGTCGGCGACACGGTTGGTGAGCCGGATTCGGTCGGAGTTGGGTGTGGAGGTTCCGATCCGGGCGGTGTTCGAGTCCTCGACGGTCGCGGAATTGGCGCCCCGACTCAGGGAAGGCCCGGTCCGGGTGCCACCGACCGCGAGGGTGCGGCCCGAGCGGGTGCCGTTGTCGTTCGCGCAGGCCCGGTTGTGGTTCCTTCACAAATTCGAGGGACCGTCGGCTACGTACAACCTTCCCGTGGCGGTGCGGCTGACCGGCGACCTCGGCACCAGGGCGGTGGTAGCCGCTGTCGCGGACGTCGTCGCCCGGCACGAGAGCCTGCGAACCGTGTTCGGTGAGGAAGACGGTGTGCCGTTCCAACGGATCCTGCCCGCTGAGCAGGTCGCCGCGGAACTGACGACTCAGGTCGTCGATGCCGACGACAACACTGTGCTGGATGCAGTCGCGGAGGCGGCGGGCTGTCGATTCGACCTGTCGGCCGAGATCCCCGTGCGAGCAACGCTGGTGCGATGCGGACGGAACCAGCACGTGCTGGTTCTGGTGCTTCACCACATCGCCGGAGACGGGGAATCGTTGGCACCGTTGGCCCGTGACATCGCGGTCGCGTATGCGGCCCGCGCGGAGGGCCGCGCGCCGGGGTGGGTTCCGCTGCCGGCGCAGTACGCCGATTACACGTTGTGGCAGAGGGAGATCCTGGGTGAGGAGTCGGATCCGGAGAGTGTTCTGGCGGCGCAGGTCCACTATTGGCGTAGCGAGTTGGCGGGGTTGCCGGAGTGCATCGAGCTACCCACGGACCGGCGCCGTCCGCCGACGCCGAGTTACCGCGGCGGCACGGTGGAGTTCACAATCTCACCGGAACTGGGCTCGGAGATAACCCAACTGGCCCGTGGCAGTGGGGCAACACCATCGATGGTTCTCCAGGCGGTGCTGGCGGTGCTGCTTCGCAGACTTGGTGCAGGGAGCGATATTGCGATCGGTGGACCGATCGCGGGTCGCACCGACGACGCGTTGACCGAGTTGGTGGGGTTCTTCGTCAACACCTGGGTGCTGCGGGTGGATCTGTCGGTGAACCCGCGGTTCGGGCAGGTGCTCGATCAGGTCCGTGGGAAGGCATTGGCAGCGTACGAGAATCAGGATGCGCCGTTCGAGCGGTTGGTGGAGTTGCTGAATCCGACTCGCTCGACGGCGTATCATCCGTTGTTCCAGGTGTCGTTTGCTCTGCAGAACAACGCTTTTCCGGAGCTCGAGTTCCCCGGGTTGGAGTGGGAGGTGTTGCCGGCGCCGACCGGAACGTCGCGTTTCGATCTGTCGTTCAGCCTCACCCTCGACGAGCATCAGGGTCTGGCCGGGATCGTAGAGTACGCGTGCGATCTGTTCGACAGGGAGACCGTGGAGTCCATCGCGGCCCGGTACGTGCGCCTGCTGGAACTGATCGTCGCGGATCCGCAGGTGCGGATCGAAGGGTACGAGATCCTCGAGCCCGACGAGCGCACACTCGTACTGGACAGCTGGAACGACACGCGCACACCGATTCCGGACTCGACGATCCCCGGCTTGTTCGAAGCCCGGGTAGCCGCGACTCCGGGGGCGGTGGCGGTCACGTTCGGTGACCGGAATCTGACCTACCAGGAGCTGAGCAGTCGAGCACACCGACTTGCACACCGCCTGATCGGTGCAGGTGTCGGACCCGAAGTGCTGGTGGCGGTTGCATTGGAGCGGTCACCCGAGTTGATCGTCGCGCTATTGGCCATCCTCGAGGCCGGCGGTGCATACCTCCCCATCGACCCGAAGTACCCGGGTGCACGAACCGGGACCATCCTCGCCGACGCCGCTCCGCTGTTGATCCTCAGCGACACCATGACCGAAAAGATGTTGCCCGACAACGGCATCCCCCGACTACTTCTCGATGCCCTCTCCGACGCGGGCAGGCATTCGGAGGAGAGAAACCTCGACGACAACGACCGCGTAACACCGCTACGACCGGACAACACCGCGTACGTGATGTACACCTCCGGGTCGACGGGTGTTCCGAAGGGTGTCGCCGTGAGCCATCGGAGTGTGGTGTCGCTGTTCGCCGGTACTGCACGGTGGGCGGGTTTCGATGCAGGGGACGTGTGGGGGTGGTGTCATTCGGTAGCCTTCGATTTCTCCGTGTGGGAGTTGTGGGGAGCGTTGGTGCACGGGGCCCGGGTTGTGGTGGTGCCGTGGGAGATTGTCCGTTCCCCGGTCGGATTGTGGGAGGTCGTGGTTCGGGAGCGGGTGACGGTTCTCGGTCAGACGCCGTCGGCGTTCTCCGAGTTCGCCGAGGTCGAGCGTGAGGATCCCGCTGTGGGGGCGGATTCGGTGCTGCGGACGGTGGTGTTCGGCGGTGAGGTGCTGGATCCGGCCGGGTTGCAGGGATGGTGTCGGGGCGAGCGCGTGAATCCTCCGATTCTGGTCAACGGATACGGGCCGACCGAGACGACGGTCTTCGCGGCAACCTTCGTGCTACCGGAGTCGGGTGAGCTCGCCGACCGGGTGAGTGTGCCGATCGGGGCGCCCGTGGGAAACACGCGGGTGTTCGTGCTGGGTGCGGGCCTGGTACCAGTTCCGGTGGGTGCGGTGGGGGAGCTGTACATCGCCGGGGTGCAGTTGGCCCGCGGCTATCTGGGTCGGACGGGGTTGACGGCGGAGCGGTTCGTGGCCTGCCCGTTCGGCGAGCCGGGTGCGCGCATGTATCGATCCGGGGATCTGGTGCGCTGGACCACCGGCGGAGTGCTCGAGTTCTGCGGCAGAGCGGACGCGCAGGTCAAGATTCGTGGATTCCGGGTCGAACCCGCGGAGATCGAGGCCGTTCTCCTGGAACATCCGGCCGTGACACAGGCGGTGGTGGTGGCCCGGGACACCGTCACCGGCACCGGATTGGTCGGTTACGTGGTCTCCGACACCGCCGACACCGCCGACACCGCCGGCACCGGCACAGGTGTCGAGGTCCGTCGTTTCGTAGCCGGGATGCTGCCGGACTACATGGTTCCGGCGGCGGTGGTGGTGCTGGACCGGTTGCCGTTGACGGTGAACGGGAAAGTGGATCGGAGAGCGTTGCCGGCACCGGAGTTCACCGGTGGGGTGTTCCGGGCGCCGCGGTCACCGGTGGAGGAGACGCTGGCGTCGCTCTACGCCGAGGTTCTCGGTGTTCCTCGGGTGGGAATCGATGACAGTTTCTTCGACCTGGGTGGGCATTCGTTGTCGGCGGCGCAGTTGGTGAGCCGGATTCGGTCGGCGTCGGGAGTGGAGGTCCCGATTCGGGTGATCTTCGAGTCTCCGACGATCGCCGAACTCGCACCCCGCCTGGGTGAGGAAATCGAACCCGGCTCGCTCGATCCGTTCGCGGTGATCTTGCCGATCCGAGGCGAAGGGTCCGGACCGCCGCTGTGGTGCATCCATCCGGGCGGCGGACTGAGCTGGTGCTACATGGGCCTCCGCGCCCACCTCCCCGACCGGCCCATTTATGGTCTGCAAGCACGGGGCTTCGATGGAGTGACGCCGCTACCGACGTCGATCGAGACGATGGCTGCCGACTATCTCGAGCAGATCCTCGGCGTTCAGGAAGACGGCCCGTTCCTTCTGCTCGGATGGTCGTTCGGTGGCCTGGTCGCCCATGCGATCGCCACCGCACTGGAACGCCGAGGGCTCGAGGTTGCACTGCTCGCGATGATGGACAGCGTGCCCGGTGCCGGGGATCTCCTCTCCGGCGAGATGGCGCCTACGGAGGAGGACATTCGACAGTCGATCCGGGCATGGGCGCAGAGCCGCTACGGCGAGATCGTCGATTCGCCCGATACTGCGCCCATCTGGGACGCCGCACATGCAATTTATCGAAACGACCTACGGCTGTCCGCCGACCACGTACCGCAGATCTATCACGGTGACGTGGTGGTCCTCCGTCCGACATTGACGGATGACGGAACGATGTCGAGCGAGTCCTCGCCCGACAGGTGGCGGGCATACGTCACCGGTGACATCGTGACTCACGACGTTCACAGCACACATGCCGATATGGACCAGCCGCGTCCCCTCGCCGAGATCGCCCGGATCATCGACCACGAACTGGCCGAACCGGGGCGGCGAACACGGCAACCGGACGGCTGACGACGGGACGCGGGCCAGTCGGCCCGGAGTCACACCGTCCGGGAGGGTCTGCGCAGCCGGGTGTTGAGCACACCGAGTGCCGCGATCACGAGGAACAGGACGCACGTCGAGATCAGCTGGGTGCGGGCGTCGGAGTCGAACAGCATGAGCACCACGAAACCGGCGAGCATCGCGAGCGTGAGGTAGCTGAGCCACGGGAACAGCCACATCCGCACGGTCAGCTTGCCCTCGCGTTCGAGCTGCGGGCGCAGCCTCAGGTGCGAGACGACGATGAAGATCCAGATGACCAGGAGCGCCGAACCGACGGCGTTCAGGAGAAGTCCCAGGAGGTCGTCCGGCAGCCACCAGTTGAGGAGCACGCTGACGAAACCGAAGAACACCGACAGCAGCACGGCGTTCAGAGGCACACCCGAATTGGAGATCCGGGCCATGAACGCGGGACCGTCACCGCGCCGGGACAGCGAGTATGCCATCCGCGACGTGCCGTAGATGTTGGCGTTGAACGCCGACAGCAACGCCACCACGACCACGAGTTCCATGAACCCGGCGACATACGGAATGTGCGCCTGGTTGAGGACGGCCACGAACGGTCCGCTCTTCAGATCCGACGAGTCCCAGGGGAGGACGAGGACCATGATCGATATGGAGCCCAGGTAGAAGACGCTGATCCGCCAGACGACGCTGCGGACCGCCACGGCGATCGAGCGTTCCGGGTCCTCGGATTCGGCGGCCGCGATGGTCACGATCTCGATGCCGCCGAACGCGAACGCCACCACCAGCAGTCCCGCGGCGACACCAGCGAAGCCTTCCGGCATGAAACCGCCGTGGCCGAAGAGGTTGGTGGTACCCACCGGCTCGGTGTCCGGGAGGAGGCCGAACACGAGCAGCACACCGATAACCAGGAACGCGATGATGACGGTGACCTTGATGGCCGCGAACCAGAACTCGAACTCGCCGAAGTTGCTGACCTTCGCGAGGTTGACCCCCGCGAAGAAGATCACGAACACGAGTGCGACGACCCACTGCGGCACCCCGGGCAACCAGCCGCTCACGATGCCGGAGGCGCCGGTGATCTCGGCGCCGAGCACCATGATCAGCATGAACCAGTAGAGCCAGCCCATCACGAACCCGGCCCAGTTGCCGATGCCGATCCGCGCGTAGTGCGAGAAGGAACCGCTGGCGGGGATCGCCGCCCCCATCTCGCCGAGCATGCGCATCACGAAGACGACGATGATGCCGGCGAGGAGGTAGGAGACGAGGACGGCGGGGCCGGCCGTCGCGATGCCGACACCGGTACCGAGGAACAGTCCGGCACCGATCGCGGAACCGAGGCCCATCATCGTGAGGTGACGGACCTTCAGGCCCCGGCCGAGGGTGCTGGTCGAATCGGTCATGGTGCCGGGTGCTCGCGAACCGCTCACAGTGTCAGTCGTTGGCGTGCAGAGCGGCGTTCAGTTCCACGCCGGTGCCCTTCCACGGCACGACCTCGACGGCGCCGGACACGGAGTTGCGACGGAAGAGCAGGTTGGACTGGCCGTTGAGCTCCTTGGCCTTCACGACGGTGCCGTCCGGACCGGTGACCTTGGTGCCCGCGGTCACGTACAGACCGGCCTCGAGCACGCAATCGTCTCCGAGCGAGATCCCGAGACCGGCATTGGCGCCGAGCAGGCAGCGCTTGCCGACGGAGATGGTCTCCTTGCCGCCACCGGACAGGGTGCCCATGATCGAGGCGCCGCCGCCCACATCGGATCCGTCGTCGACGACGACGCCCGCGGAGATACGGCCTTCGACCATGGAGTTGCCGAGCGTGCCGGCGTTGAAGTTGACGAAGCCCTCGTGCATCACGGTGGTGCCGCTGGCCAGGTGGGCGCCGAGGCGGACGCGGTCGGCGTCGGCGATCCGGACGCCGGACGGGACGACGTAGTCGACCATGCGCGGGAACTTGTCGACACCGAACACGGTGACCACACCGCGGATGCGCAGGCGCGAACGGACCTTCTCGAAGCCCTCGACCGCGCAGGGGCCGAAGTTGGTCCACACCACGTTGGACAGCAAGCCGAACAGGCCGTCGAGGTTGACGCCGTGCGGCGTCACGAGGCGATGCGAGAGGAGGTGAAGGCGCAGGTAGGCGTCGTGGGCGTCGGCCGGCGGCGCCGACAGGTCGGCGATGGTGGTGCGCACCACGACCTGGTCGACCTCACGTGCCTCGTCGGGTCCGGCGAGAAGCGCCAGATCGGAGGGGATGTCGCCACCCTCGATCCGCTCGGTGCCCGCCTTGTCGAAGTTTCCCAGCTCGGGCGCCGGGAACCAGGTGTCGAGGACCGTGCCGCCGACGGTCACGTTGGCGATGCCTACTGCTGATGCTCCCTGTGTGCTCACGGCAGTAAAGGTTACTGCCTCATTACTCGCACATTCCGAGCCGGTCGTTATCCGCGCGTGATCGATTCGAAACCAAGCGGGTTCGGACGGGATGGGAGACGATGCACGGGCTGTCCACGAACCCTGTCGGGAAGGTTGTGAGAATGCGCGTTCCACAGTTCGGTCGGTCGTTGCGAGGCGCGTTGCGGGTGGCCGCAGCGGGTGCACTCCTCGCCGGGGCGGTCTCCGTCGCGGCCCCGCCGACCGCGGTCGCCGCGCCGACGTGTCCCGGAGCGGGTCAGGCGCCCGTCCGCGTGGGCAGCATTCCGGGTGCCGCGCTGGAGGGCGCGACGGTCGACGCCGCGGGCCGCCTCTTCACCACCGACCTCATCAGCGGCCGGGTGTTCCGGCTGGACGCACCCGGCGCGGCGGCCGTGCCCGTTGCGACGGTGCCGAGCGGCGGCGCCGGCGCGCTCGCGTGGGCGACGGACGGATCGCTGCTCGTCGGGTACGGCGCGGACGCCCGCGTCTTCCTCGGCGACGTCCTCCGCCCGGGTGCGATCGCGAAGCTGAACACCGCGACGAACGTGCTCACGCCGTTCGCCTCGGGGCTCAGCGCGGCGAACGGGCTCGACGTCGCGGCCGACGGAATCGCCTACGCCACCAACGACTTCGGTACCCAGATCGGGCGGGTGTTCCCGGACGGGCGGGTCGAGCCGAACTGGGCGACGCTGCCCAGCGCGAACGGTGCGGTCCTGGGCGCCGACGACCGGTACCTGTACGTGTCGCGGACCTTCGTGAATCCGGGGGTGAGCCGGATTCCGCTGGCGAACCCGGGCGCGCCGGAGAGCATCCTGAACCTGTCCGGTGGCGACGTCCTCGCCGCACCCGACGGGCTGACGCTGGACTCGAGGGGCCGCCCGATCGTGCCCGCCAACGCCCGCGGCGAGATCTGGCGGATCGACGCGCCGGGACAGTACTGCGTCCTCGGGTCGGGCCTGCCGACCTCCAGCGTCGTCACCTACGGGAAGGGCGCGACCGGCTTCTCGGCCGGGCGGCTGTACCGGGTCGGCTTCGACGGTGCGGTCTACGAGATTCCCGGGGGCTTCGACGCCTGATCACCCGGGCCGGGGCGGCGGCCTAGGGTGGACGGGTGAGCACACTCGACCTCCACGCCGACCCCATCGACCTCACCGCCGCCCTGGTGGACATTCCGAGCATCTCGCACGACGAGTCGGAGATCGCCGACGCCGTCGAGTCGGCACTGCGGGAGCAGACCACCGGATTCGAGATCATCCGCAACGGCAACGCGGTGCTCGCCCGCACCGACCGGGGGCTGCCGAGGCGGGTGATGCTCGCCGGGCATCTCGACACCGTGCCGATCGCGGACAACGTGCCCTCGCGCCGTGAGGGCGAACTGCTGCACGGGTGCGGAACGGTCGACATGAAGTCGGGCGACGCGGTGTTCCTGCATCTCGCCGCCACCGTGGAGAACCTCGCGCACGACCTGACGCTGGTGTTCTACGACTGTGAGGAGATCGCCGCCGTCCACAACGGGCTCGGACGGATCGAACGCGAGATCCCCGACTGGCTGCGTGCGGACGTCGCGATCCTGGGCGAGCCGACGGGCGGGCTCATCGAGGCGGGCTGCCAGGGCACGTTGCGCGTGACGCTGACCACCCGCGGCACCCGCGCGCATTCCGCGAGATCGTGGCTGGGCGACAACGCGATCCACCGGTTCGCCCCGGTCCTGCAGCGGCTGTCGGACTACACGGCGCGGTCGGTGGACATCGACGGCTGCGTCTACCGGGAGGGATTGTCCGCCGTGCGGATCGCCGGTGGCGTCGCGGGAAACGTGGTGCCCGACGCCGCGGAGATGGACGTCAACTTCCGTTTCGCCCCCGACCGCAGCGCCGAGCAGGCCGTCGACCACGTGCGGGAGGTCTTCGACGGGCTCGAGCTGGGTTTCGAGGTCACCGATCTGTCGCCGGGAGCCCTGCCCGGGTTGAGCGACCCGGCGGCCGCCGCCCTCATCGAGGTGGCCGGCGGGCAGTTCCGCGCCAAGTACGGGTGGACCGACGTCTCGCGGTTCTCCGCGCTCGGCATCCCGGCCGTCAACTACGGTCCGGGCGACCCGAACTTCGCCCACAAGCGGGACGAGCACGTGCCCGTGCAGCAGATCACCGACGTGACGACGGTGCTGCGCGCGTGAAGCACCGGGGTCCGGTGCAGTTGAGGCGCGCCCGCAAGGACGACACCACCACCACCGACGAGCGGTTGCTCGACGAGCGGGGCTCGACCGACTGGGTGCACACCGACCCCTGGCGAGTTCTCCGGATCCAGAGCGAGTTCATCGAGGGGTTCGGGGCCCTGGCCGAGGTGCCGCGTGCGGTCACCGTCTTCGGTTCCGCCCGCACGCCGGTCGGCCACCCGGAGTACGAGGCGGCTCGGGCGCTGGGTGCGCGCCTGGCCGAGGCCGGCTACGCCGTCATGACCGGCGGCGGCCCCGGCGTCATGGAGGCGGCCAACCGCGGTGCCAGCGAATCGGGTGGGTACTCCATCGGCCTCGGTATCGAGCTGCCGTTCGAGGAAGGCCTCAACGAGTGGGTCGACCTCGGCATCAACTTCCGCTACTTCTTCGCGCGCAAGACGATGTTCGTGAAGTACTCGCAGGCGTTCATCTGCCTGCCCGGCGGGTTCGGGACGCTCGACGAGCTGTTCGAGGCGCTGACCTTGGTGCAGACGCGCAAGGTCACGAGGTTCCCGATCGTTCTCTTCGGCACCGAGTTCTGGTCCGGGCTCGTGGACTGGTTACGGGGAACTCTCCAACGCAGCGGCAAGATCTCGGAAGGTGACGTCAATCTCTTGCACGTCACGGACAGTGTGGAGGAAGCGGTGCAGATCGTCATACGGTCGCAGCAGGGTGTCGACGAAGCTGCCCTGCTCGGAACGGAGGATCAGTGGTGATGCCGAAAACTGT
>SEEV01000494.1 GCA_004211695.1 Rhodococcus sp. (in: high G+C Gram-positive bacteria) | reverse complement strand
AACCAGGCGTGCATCGGTCACTTCCAGGCCGGCTACCCGATCTCCTGCATCCAGCGACCGGAGACCGGACGCGAACGCGAATTCGGCACCCTGGTGATCACCCCGAAGCCGAAGGACGTGACGGTCGTCGGCGGTGGGCCCGCCGGGATGAAGGCGGCCGTGGTCGCCGCCCAGCGCGGTCACCGGGTCACCCTATACGAGGCAAGCGGTCGGGTCGGCGGGCAGGTATTGCTGGCCGAGCGGCTTCCCGGCCGGTCCGAGTTCGGTGGCGCAGCAACCAATCTGCAGTCCGAACTCGACCGCTACGGGGTCATCGTCAAAACCCGCGCCGAGGTCGATGCGGCGATGATCACCGCAGAACGTCCCGACCACGTCATCATCGCCACCGGCGCCACCCCGTATCGGCCGCCGCTCGAGCTGGACGGGGACATGCCGGTGCTCGAGGCGTGGGATGTGATCGGCGCGGGCGGCGGCAACACCCCCAAGGGTGAGATCGTCGTGGCGGACTGGCGAGGGGACTGGACCGGGCTCGGAGTCGCGGAAATGCTCGCCCGCGACGGGCGCAAGGTGACCCTGTGCGTCAACGGCTACGCGGCCGGTGAGAACCTGCAGCAGTACACCCGAATCGCGATGCTGCGTGCCGCCACCGAGGCGAAGGTTCGTGTCATCCCGCACACGCGCCTGTTCGGGGCGGACGACGACACCGTCTACCTGGTCAACACCCTGACCGGCGAACCGATCATCCTCGACGGCATCGACGGACTCGTCCTCGCCCTCGGTCACCAGCAGAACGACGCCCTGCTCGCCGAGGTCGAATCCACGGGTATCCCATTCACCGGCGTCGGTGACTGCCTCGCTCCGCGCACCGTCGAAGAGGCCGTCCTCGACGGGCTCAAGGCCGCGACTGCCATCTAGAAGTCCGCGGCCAGGCCGGCTGATGTGGAAACGAACCTCCGGTGGGGGGTGGGTCTCGAAGGCCCGCACCCTGCCGGAGGTTCTTCCGTACGCGAGAGTGGGTCCCCGTTCAGTCGGTGAGGGCGCTCGCGTGGGCGCGTGCGCGAAGCGCCAGCCACAGCATCGCGATGTCCGATGATGCCTTCAGGTTTCGTCCTGTCACGGACTCGATCTTCCGGAGCCGAAAAGCCAGGGACTGCCGGTGGATTCCGAGCCGATCGGCAGTCGCGGTCCAGCTTCGATTGTTGACGAGAAAGGTTTCGAGAGTCTCGACGAGGTTCGACTCGTGTCCCTGGTCGTACAGGAGGAGATCTCCGAGGATCGCGTCGGTGGCATCCCGGGCGTCGGCGAGGGTGCGCGGCACGAACAGTGGCGCATCGGTGGAGTATCGGGCGACGGGCACGCCGGTCGATTGGGCGGTGTCCAACGCCCAACTCGCCTGGCGCGCGCTGTCCGAGATCTGTCCGATCGTGGTGGCCGAGGGCGACACTCCTATCGACCGGCTCCTGCCGCTCAGCAGGTCGATGGTCTCGGAACTTCGCGCGGTGGGGAGCAGCATGTACGCGTGCTCGTCGAGTATGGCGGTCACGTTCGGAACTCCTCGGTCTCCCGCTCTCGTCCGCGCAGCGGGAAGGAAGTCGGTACCGAAGCTCAGCACAGTCCATTCGTGCCCGGCCAGGTCGAATTCTTCGAGGAGCGGTGTGACGGCTTCGGTTGCGTCGGAACCGGCGAGGATTCTCTGCAGTAGGCGCTCGCCGGCTTCGTTGGCATACTCCCGTTCCCGGGTGACTTTTTCGACTTCGACGCCGATCAGGCTCCGCACATGCAGCAGTGCAAAGGCATCGACATCCGTTGCGGGACTTCCCTCCATGACGAGCATGCATTTGCGGTGAGTGGGGAGTGCATGCGCGGTCATCACGTAATCCGCACCCTCTACGAGCGTGAGGTGGGCGGGGAGGCGATCGAGTGTGCCGGCGACGCGCGACGTCAATGACCGGATGGTTGTGTCGGACAGCGGATTGTCCGTGGGAAGAACCTCGGTACCGTGCTCGACGTCGACGACGTGCAAGGTGTATTGAAGTTCTCGAGAAAGCCTGACCAGGAGACTCGTCTCCGCCAGTGAGGTCGAGCGTGCGTGTTCGTAGAGTCGGCTCAGTCGTGCGACCCTGCTGACTTGAACGCTCTGACTCGCAAGAGCCACGGTCCGTCCGATGGCCGCGAACGGGGTGGTGTGGCTGCACCGAAGGATGGGGAAGTTCAGTCTGTCGGCATTGGCCAGCATCGCGGCCGTCAGCGGTGGCGCTGTCACATCGTCTCCGATGATGACGCCCGCCAGCCCTTTTTCGTGGAGGCGTTCGACAAACCTGCACTGCGCCTGTTCGTCCGACGGCACACACAAACCGGCGGTCATCAGCAGTTCGTCGGCCCCCAGCCAGTCCCAGGGGTCGAGTTCCGAGGTGTGCGCCCACACGATCCGTCGGTCGAGTCCGTCGATACCGGCGACGGCAGTGCACCCGAGCTGATCCATTGCGATGAGGTCACCGACGGTTAATCTCGACATTGTCAACCTCTCGTCTCTCAGGCCTGGCCGGTACTGATCCGACGGGCGATCAGCGCCATCCAGAAGTCGGCGATATCAGCGGAGCTCTTCACGCTTCGGCCGGTCAGAGTCTCGATCTTGCGTAGTCGGTATCCGAGGGTCTGACGATGGATGACAAGCTTTTCGGCGGTTGCCGACCAGTTTCGATCCATGGACAGGAACACATCGAGAGTCTCGATGAGATCACTGTGATGAGCCGCGTCGTAATCGATGACCTTCCCCAGCACGGCTCGCGTCGCAAAATGTGCCTCCGTCAATGTGCGGGGAAGAAACAGCGGCGCCGCGGTCGAATACTCGGCAAGACCGCCGCCCGCTGCCCGCGCGGCCTGGAGGGCCCACCGGGCTTGACGAACGCTGTCCGGCACCCGTTGAGTTGTCGCGTTACGTGCCGACATGCCCATCGAATCGATGTGGTGGCCGAGTAGATCCGCCGCCGGGTCGGCGTCGGCGCTCGGGATCATCACGTAGCCCTCTTCCCCGACGAGGCACGACAGGTACGGGATTCCGCGGTCTCCGATCAGCGTGCGAGCGGTCTGGAGGCGAGCAGCGTCGAATCCGATGACGCACCAACCGGTATCGGCAAATCCCAGTTGCCCCAGCCGGGGTGTGGCGGCATCCGCGCTGATCGATCCGGTGACCATCTGCTCGAGTAGTTCCGCCCGCACGACATCGGTGCGCTCGCGTTCTCGGGTCACGCGCTCTACTTCCACGCCGACCAGACTCTGGGCGTGTAACAACACGAAGGCATCGACCTCGAGGTCGGTGTGCCCGGCTGCGACGAGCATGCACTTGCGGTGACTAGCGAGGGGGAACGCTGTCGCCGTCGTTCCGGCAGCGGCGTCGATCGCTATTCGCGGCGGAAGACGGTCGAGCCGGCCACCGACGCGGCTGCGAAGCTGAGCGATGAGTTCGTCGTCCAGTGGGTATGCATCACGTAGCACCTCGCTCCCGAGCTCGACGTCGACGACATGGAGCTGGTGTCCGAGTTCCGCCGACAGTCGACCGAGCAGCGATGTCTCATCGTCGGGTGCCGCTTGCGTGGCGTCGTAGAGCCGACTCAAGCGGGCAATTCGACTCACCTGGACGCTCTGGGCCGCGATCGCGACGGTGCGGCCTATCGCCGCGAAGGGGGTTGCATGACCGACCGTCACAACGGGGAAGCGCAGCTCGTCGGCAGCGGACAGCATGTCTTGCGTGAACGGGGGCGCTTGCAGGTCGTCGCCGATCGCGATACCGGCCAAACCTGCCTCACTGAGACGTCGAATGAACTGCTTCTGTTCGTCAGCTGGTGCCGGCAGGCACATCCCGGTGGTCATCAGAAGGTCGTCGGCGCTGAGCCAGTTCCACGGATCGGGCAACTCGCACACGTGCGCCCACACCACGGTCCGTCCTACACCGGCCGCGCCGGCAACTACGCTGCACGCAAGTTGCCGCATGGCCACCAAGTCGCCGACTGTCAGGTTCGACACGAATCACTCCCGGAGCCAGACGATGCACGCCCATCGAGGTCGGACGCGGGTATAAACATCGCCAGGTGAATTGTACGTACGTATGGTCGGACCTCGACTTTCGCGGTTATGCGGCGGCTGCGGCGCAGGCCAGCTCGAAGTCGCGGTAATTGTGAAGGTCGGGTTGTGCTGGGCGAACGCCGGTAAATCGTGCCGCAACAAGGGTTCTGCGGAGCTTGGCGAGCATGTCTTCGAAGGCGGGTTCGGCCTTCTGGCCGTACCAGGGTTCGGC
>SEEV01000106.1 GCA_004211695.1 Rhodococcus sp. (in: high G+C Gram-positive bacteria) | reverse complement strand
CTTTTCGAGTTGCGGTCACGGGCCAGCGCACGCTCGACCGAGCGGGGATGCACGGTGATACCGAACTCCTCGGCGATCGCCGCCGCCAACCGCGCCACGGTCGTCGACGGGTCCTGCTCACGGGTCGAGCGCGCGAACGCGACGACCTCGTCGGTCAGCTTGTGCGCTGCCCGCGGCCCGGGCTTGGCCGGCACCAGCCCGCCCAGCCCGTCGCGGTCCACCGCCGCGGCTGCCTCGTAGTACGACGGCCGGGAGAACCCGAACGCGGCCGCCGCGGCCGTCACCGGCGCACCACCGACCCGCACCCGCCGCACCATCTCGTACTTGACCTGCACCAGGTCGCGCGCATCGAAGAACTCCGACGATCCGAACTCTTCGTCCCGCACCGCCTCCGGCCGCGGGTTGAGTGTGCGCGAGGCCGCCAACGCCTCCGCCTTCGGATCCCGCTTCTGCTTCCGTCTCACACCGACCTCCTTTGTGTTAGAGAAATTATGCCGCCCTTTCGTTACTGCGGGGCAGCGACACGCCGCAGTACGACGATCTTCCACAGGAAGTGCACCGTTTTGTTGTCGTGCGCATTGGCATCCTCCAGCTCCATGATGAACGTGAGCGGCATAATTGTCCTTACACTAGCGGCGTGATCTGTTTTACATGTGCTGTCGGTCGGCGAGGCCGTCGATCAACCGGCGCAGCTCGGCCAGATCGGTGAACCTGAACGGGCACCGGCCCGCCGCCATCGCGACGAACTCGTCCGGCGCGGCGGCATCGGTCCAGCCCACCGGCAACGAGAACTGCCTGCCCTCCGCGTCGAGGAAGAACACCCGATCCTGCGACCAAGTCTGCCGCACCGCCACGAACACGAACTCGCGGCCCGACCACGGGTGGAATGGGTGAGTCACCCGAACAGTTCGTTGATCACCGAGGGGATCGGGCGCATTCGACGACGCGGGATAATGCTGGCGCCGAATCGCTATGGTCCACTTTCAAACACGAACACTACTACCGGCATACTTTCGCCACCAAAGCGGAATTGGTTGCTGCCATTGACAAATGGATGGCCTCCTATAATAGTCATCGTCGGCACTCGTCGATCGGGATGCTCAGCCCGGACAACTACGAACGATCTCTGACTGTGTCCGGTTCGGACCAAGCCGCGTAACCAACTGTCCGCTGTTTGGGGGGAACCTCACCTGCACCGCAGTCGGATAGAAACGGTACTTGAACGCCCGCTTCACCACCCTCCCCGCCATAACCCAGACACTAGCCACCCGGTCCGACAAAACCAGATCGGCTATCCCGGACCTGAAGGACCGGGTTTGCGCCGAAAGACTCACGGATCAACGGGGTGCCAATGCCGCCGCGCTGGTGTGATACTGGGGCAGAGGTGGTGAGATGCGCGAGGCCACGATAGGACGGCGTTCGAGACGCGGCGGCACCGGGCCGCACCGGTGGTGGCCTGTATGGCCTGACCTGGATTGCCCCAACCGAGTTCGCTGAAGGTGCGAACTGGTGGCTGAACTCGATCCCTTTGCAACACAAGCCGACGAGCACCGCGCGATCGCCGGCGAACTGATCCTGGACGGCTTCGACGACCCCGTGGAGATCGGGCGCGGCGGTTTCGGTGTCGTCTACCGGTGCATGGAGACTGCCCTCGATCGGACCGTCGCGATCAAGGTGCTCTCCGGTGTGGATGAAGAAAACCGGAATCGCTTCCTCCGTGAGCAACAGGCCATGGGCCGCTTGTCCGGACATCCGAATATCGTGACCATCTACCACGCCAGTGCCACGCCCCATGGTCAGCCATACATCGTGATGGAATACCACCGCCACGGTTCTCTGGAGGCGATCATCCGGCGAGACGGGCCGCTCGGCTGGGAGAAGGCGATCGGTGTGGGCATCAAGATCGCCGGGGCCTTGGGCAGAGCGCATCAGGCGGGGATCCTTCATCGAGATGTCAAACCCTCGAATATCTTGCTCACCGACTACGGCGAACCCCAGCTCACGGATTTCGGCATCGCCCGCATCCACGGTGGTTTCCAGACCGGGACCGGGGTGGTGCTGGGCTCTCCTGCCTTTACCGCACCGGAAGTGTTCACCGGACGGGCACCGACGGTGCCGTCCGATCTCTACAGCCTGGCCGCGACTCTCTTCTGCCTCATCACGGGCCACGCCGCCTTCCAGCGCCGCGACGGTGAACAACTGGTCGCGCAGTTCCTCCGAATATCCTCGGAACCGGTGCCCGATCTTCGCCAGACCGGCATCCCCGCGCAGGTGTGCAGCGTCATCGAGCGCGCGATGTCGGACGACCCCGCGCGCCGCCAGGCGTCCGCGGAAATACTCGCGCAGGACCTCCGCGCAACGCTACGACGCACCCCCGCCAGATCCCTCGACCTCCTACCCCCGACACACGCGGAAGTCACGCAGCGCGAGCACCCGGACCTGATTGGTGTATCGGAAGGACACGCGGGGCCACCCTCGGTGACCCCACCCGGTTTCTCGACGAAGTACCGGCCACGTACCCAGCCCCGCGCCCCGGTGCAGCGTGGGCGCCTGATCGAGGCCCTGCACGCCGGCGGGGATCGGCGGCTCGCGCTGATTCATGCGCCGGCAGGATTCGGCAAGAGCACCCTCGCCGCCCAGTGGCGCGACTTGTTGACCAACTCGGGGGCGCCCGTCGCCTGGCTCAGTGTCGACCACGACGACAACAATGTCGTCTGGTTCCTGGCGCACCTCCTCGAAGCGATTGCGTGGGTGAGGCCCGCACTCGCCCGCGACCTCCCACAGGTCCTGCAAGAGCAGGGCGAGCAAGCAACGAAGTACGTCTTGTCCACACTCGTCGATGAGATTCATGACACGGGCGAGGTGATCACGGTCGTCATCGACGACTGGCACCGGGTTTCCGATGCGGCGACGATCTCTGCGATGGCGGCGCTGCTCGACAGCGACTGCCACCACCTGCGATTCACCGTGACCAGCCGAACCCAGGCCGGGCTTCCACTCAGCCGGTTGCGGGTACGCGACGAGTTGGTCGAAATCGATTCCACTGCCCTACGTTTCGACCTGCCGGAGGCGGAATCGTTCCTGTCCGACCAAGGAGGGCTCGCCCTCACCGCCGCTGACGTGGCCAATCTTCGCGAGACGACGGACGGATGGGTTGCCGCCCTGCAACTGGTCTCCCTCTCACTGCGGGGGCACACCGATCCGACCACGCTGATCGGTCAACTCTCCGGCCGCCACCACGCGATCGGCGAGTACCTCGCCGAGAACGTCCTGACCTCGCTCGAACCCGACCTTCTCGACTTTCTGCTCGCAACATCGGTGACGGAACGCATCAGTGGCGGACTCGCGTCGGCGCTGACAGGTAGCAGTCACGCCCAGGCTCGGCTCGAGGAAATCGAGAACCGGGACCTGTTCCTGCGGCGACTCGACGAGGACGGTGAGTGGTTCCGCTATCACCACTTGTTCGCGGAGTTCTTGCGTCGCCGGCTCGAACGGGACCAACCGGACAGGGTCGGCGAACTCCACCTCCGTGCGTCGCATTGGTTCGGTGAGCACCACCTGCTCAGGGAGGCCGTCGATCATGCCTTGGCAGCGGATGATTCCGACCTGGCGGTGAAGTGGGTCGAACGCGAGGGAATGCGATTGGTCGAACAGTCCCAGATGGCGACGCTGATCGGATTGATCGACAAGCTCCCACCCCAACAGGTGATCGCGCACCCGGTGTTACAGATCGCATTGGCCTGGTCGCACGTACTGCTGCATCACCCGGCGCCCTCGGTGCTTCGGGCACTGGACCGCGCGGAAGCATCGCTGACCCAGCACACGCGCGCAGACGAGGACCCGACCGCCCTGTTGATCGAGGCGTCGTTGGTCAGGGGCGTCGTCGAGCTCTTCGCCGATCGTTCCGACACACTCAGTGAGCGGATCTCGGACTGCCTCGAGCGCCCCGAGTCCGTGCGGCCGTTCGTTGTGTCGGGGGCGGCGAATGTCGCGTCCTTCGAGGCGATCTACCGGTTCGACTTCGCCGCGGCCCGCCGATGGCAGGAGTGGGCGACTCCCTACAACCAGCAAACATCGGGACCGTTCAGCGTGCTGTACGGATACTGCTTCGCCGGGATCGCCGCACACGAGCAGCTCGACATCTCCGCTGCCGAGCGATACTTCCGGATGGCGCTCCGGCTGGCACAGCAATCCGGCGGCGGACAGTCGTACGCGACCCGCGTGGCCGGCGCGATCTTGGGAGACCTGCTGTACGAGCAGGGCCATGTCCCCGAGGCCGAAGTACTTCTCGACGCCAGCCATACCCTTCGGTCCGAGGGCGGCATCGTCGATTTCATGCTCGCGACCTACGGCACCGGATCTCGCATCAAGGCGCTGCGCGGAGATCTCGGCGCCGCGTACCGACTCCTCGACGAAGGGGCCGAGATCGCCGACATGCTGACGCTGCCGCGCCTGGCCGCCCGCATCCGGAACGAGCGGATACGGTTGGCGCTCGCTGATCCTTCGGTTCTCGACGAGCATCCGCGGTGGGCACAGACAGTTCCCCGCGACAGTGCCGACCTTGCCGCACGCACGAGCGGGATCGACCTGATCACGCAGGAGCTGCATGAAGACTCCGACATTCGGCTCCTGCTCCACGCCGCCTCGCCGACGGATCAGAAAGCATCGGCGACCGCGTGCCACCGATCGCAGGCGATGGTGGAGCGGATCTCCCGGCAGTCGCGGCCGAAAGCACTGCTCCGGGCCAGGCTTCTGCACTGCGCGTGTTTGTTCACGGCCGGTCGTACGTCGGAGGCGAAAGAGTGCGTGATACCGGCTTTGGCCCTGTGCGCCGACCGCGAACTCCCCCGCGTCGTGCTCGACGTAGGGCCGGCGGTGGCCGAGGTGGTCGCCTCGCTCGAGACCGATCTGCAGCTCGGCAGGTGGCAACGAGAATGGGAACGAGTCCCGAGCTCATTTCTCACGCGGTTGGTAAACGACTTCGGGTCCAGCGCCGCGGGTGATCCGTCGGTGTCCACGATATAGGCCGCGGCACGGGGCCTACGGCGGTTCGACAAGGTGGTTGTGATCGAGTGACGGCACCGCAGTGAGCAAGCAGCCACGCGTACAGCCGCCCTCGCTCGGTGGGGCGGCCGTACGCGGCGCTGCATCAACCTACTGATTCGCCTTGCCGCCCCACGTCGTCTGTGCTGGCCACGCTCGAGACATTGCGCGGAACCACCCTCGGCGGGTCGCTAGTCGATCGGCTTGCCCTCGCTGCTCGCCCAGCTGGGCATGAGCTCGTTCGAGGGCAGCGTCTTGTCGAGAAGTTTCTTGCCCTGTGCGACCCCTGCAACGGGGAGCCCGTCCGGATTCAGTAGCCCGATCTGCACCAGTACCCCCGCCTGATCCCAGTAGATGTGTTCGTTGTACAGCTTGTCGCCGCGCAGGGTTACGACAGCGACGAGAGGGATCTCGACGTATCGTCCCGTCGGCTCGACACCGGGAAGCATCCAATCGATTTCGCGGTCGTGCGTGAAGCAGAACAGCTGCTCCTCGACGATACGATCGGCGCCGACGGTGCGGGAAATCGGGATCGTCTTGGTGTCGTCGGGGTTATTGTGCACGAAATGGTGCGCGTAGAACCGTGCGAGGTCCTTCTGGCCGACGCCACCGGTGAGGGTCGGGATGTGGTTGACATATGGTTCGTCGACCATGGTCGCCATGGTGGCCGGGACGTCGCGGGCCTCGAACTCGTAAAAGATGTGCCGGTCCCAGAGTGCGGATAGATCGTGCCGGGGTCCGATGCTGGCGTGCAAAACCTCGAGGGTGCGCGAGTAGGCGAGTCCCGCGGAGAGCGGTTCGTAGACGTCGCGGCCGTGGGTGGCGAAGGCGTGATCGACGCCGGCGTAGTCGTAGAGGCGAACCCGGTCGTTGTCGCCGAACGCCTTCCGGATGGCGTTTCGGGCGTCCTCTGGGCAGTAGGAGTCGAGTTCGGCCAGGTGGAAGACCATGGGCACGGTCAACTGACTTGCTTCGTCGAGGTGATCGTGCACACCGACGCCGTAGTAGCTGATGGCGCAGTCGACGTCGAGCCGGACCGCGGACAGGTAGGCGAGCAGCCCGCCGAGGCAGTATCCGATGAGTCCGACGCCCCCGACGTGATTGGTCAGGCTACGCAGGGCGGTGACGGTGTCGCCGATGTCTGTGACAGCCAGATCCTCGTCGAGTTCGTCCCGGAGTTCGAGTCCGCGGGTGAATCCGGCCTGGTCGTAACCGAGCTCCTGCCGAGCGCCTGAGCGCCAGAACAGGTCGGGCACCAGCACCACATAGCCTTCCTCGGCGTAGCGGTCGGCCATGTCCCGCATGTAGTCGTTGATCCCGAAGATTTCCTGCAGGAGAACCAGCCCGGGGCCGGACCCCTGGGCCGGCTCGGCAAGATACGCGGCGAAGGACTCACCGGAGCTCTTGCTGATATCGATGTACTTGCCCATTGATTCGTGTCGCTTTCGGTCAGAGAAGCAGCCGCGGCTGCGGTCAGAAGTCGGGGTGCTTGGTCACCAGGCGGTACGACCCCGAGTGGAAGACCAGGGGCTCGCCGGGGTCCGCATCATATTGTTCGATCTCGCCGAGGAAGATGATGTGGTCGCCGGCCTCTACTCGTTGGACCGTCCGGCACTGGAAATGCGCGATGGCGTCATCGATCAGGGGAACGCCGGCAATTCCTTCGGTCGTCGCCACACCCGCGAACTTGTCTTCGGCCGGCGTCGAGAATTGCCGGGACAGGTCGTGTTGGTTGGCGGCCAGGACGTTGACGGCGAAATGAGTGGCCGCCGTGAGGTCGGGGAGGCTCGGCGCCTTACTCGCCGGGCACCACGACACGAGCGGCGGATCCATCGACACCGAGGTGAACGAGTTCGCTGTGACACCGACCTTCCGACCATCTGGGGCCCGCGCGGTGATCACCGTGACCCCCGTGGCGTACTGGCCGAGCGCGCGCCGTAGATCACGGGGGTCGAACTGGGCCTGCTCGGCGGCCTGTGCGTTCTCGATCACACGCTGCGCCTCGGCGTCGTCGAACCACCAGTTGTGGACGGTGCGGGGATCATCGAATCCGGTTGCGATTGCGGACGCCAGGGTCGGCGAGTCCTGCGCCGCCGCAAACAGTCCGAGCAAGGTATCCGATGGTCCCCGGAGCATGTCATTGGTCCACGACACGGCCCACTGAGCCCATCCGCGCCAGAATCTGTCGAAGGTGCGTTGCATCCACTGCGCGTCGAACGGCCGGTCACCCCGGTCTACGATCGCCTCGAGGTACACGGCGGCGGCTTGAGCTGCGTTGTTGCTGCCCTGCCCGGTGAGTGGATCGTTGAGGACCACCGCGTCGGCCATACCCAACACGACCCGCCCCGAGGCGAGCTCGGCTACCGGTCGGCGGACCGTCGGCGTCAGCCGGCCGAGCAGGACCCCGGCGTCATCGGTCAGGGTGATGTCGGCGGTCCTGGCGAACTCCGCGGGAAAGTGCTCGGCCAGTACCTCCCTGGCGCGGTTGAGGTGTTCGTGTGGTGTGTGGACATCGTCCCAGCAATCCATCGGTCCACCGGGGATGCCTTCGAAGACCATCACATGGCAGGGCCCGGTGGTGGTCAGCGCCGGGAGGACGAAGTACTCGCCGACTCCCGGAACGATGTTCAGCGAGAGGCCCGCGCCCTCGGTGTGCGGCGCGAGACCGTTCACGTAGGCCAGCGCCAGGGCGCGCTGCGGTCGGTTGTATGGCGATTTCAGCGGATCCGGGGGGAAGAGTCTGCCGAGGTCGCCCTTGCCGCTGGAGATGATGACCAGGTCGTGGTTCTGGGCGAGGATGTCGATGTCCGCGGGACCCGCTGTCTTGATGATCAGATTGCCGCCCAGTGCTGCGAACTCATCGATCCATGCCGCGCATTTGACTCGCTGATCGACCGATTGCGCGAAACCGACCAGCGGGGTCGACACCGCGATTTCGTTGCTGCCGTGCGTTTTCGCAACATTCAGCGCCATCGTGTCGATGCGCGGGCACTGCTCCTCCCAGCGGTCGAGCCCTAGCTCCCGTTCGATCTGCAGTGCCGAGTCGAACATGCACTGGCTCGACATGACAGGTCCGACCCGAACTTCCTCCGGCGTACGGTCGGTCACCAGGGTGACCTGGAAGTCACGCTTGAGTAAGGCCAGGGCCAGTAGTGCCCCGGATTGTCCGGCTCCCACGATAGCGATGCTGCGCATGACTGACGGCTTCCAATCGTTGATTCGGGCGAGTGCTAGTTCGCGACGTCGGTGAGGTACTGGGCGGCGGATTCAGGCGTCATGAACCAGTGGAAGAAGTCACGCGGATCGTCGAACCCGTTCGCGAACCGACGGGCGATGCGTGGCTCGGTGGCAGCGGCGCCGAGCAGTTTCAGGACATGCTCCGGCGGCGGGCTGAGCAGCGCGTTCGTCCAGGACGCGACGTACTGCGCGTAGTCCCAGTACCGTTCGAAGGTATCGGTCATGAATTCGGCGTCGAAGGGTCGGTCGCCATGCTCGAGAATGCTGGCAAGGTAGGAGGCCGCGCACTTGCTCGCATTGTTCGAGCCCTGGCCGGTGAGCGGATCGTTGAGAACCACCACGTCGGCGAGTCCGAGGATATTCGCACCCGACGGCAGGACTCCGATCGGCTTGCGAACCGTGGGTGGGAAGCGTCCGGCGAGGATCCCGTTGTCATCGGTGAGGGTGATGTCGGCGCAGCGCTCGGCCTCCCAGGGGACGAACGTCTCGACGACCCACTTGGACTTTGCGAGATGCTCTTCAGTGGTCGTCACGTCCGCCCAGCAGTCCATCGGTCCGCCGGGGATGCCCTCCATCACCATGATCTCGCAGGGGCCGCTAGTGGTGAGTGCGGGAAACGCGAAGTACTCACCGACACCGGGAATCATGTTGAACGCCACCGCGGAATGTTCCTCCCGCGGCACCATTCCGTTGACATAGGTCAAGGCGAGCGCGCGCTGCGGGCGATCGAACACCGACCGCGTGTCGTCGCGCTCGAACATCTTCGCGATCTCCCCCTTGCCTGCGGCGAGGATGACCAGATCTGAGTCGGTGGCGAACTTTTCGAGGTCGCCGATTCCGGCATCCTGGAGGACCAGCTTGCCGCCGCGTGATTCGAATTCCTTGAGCCACGCGGGCATCTTCACGCGCTGATCGACCGACTGGGCGGGGAGGTCGAGCCGTGATGCCCAGGAGAAGGCCTGGTTTCCGTTGTCGGCGACGGTGAACGAGATGCCCTCGACCGATGGGCATTCATCGCTCCAGAGGTCCAGTCCTACGGCACGCTCCCGGGCGAGTGCCCCGCCGAACATACACTGGCTGGACATGACCTTGCCCTCACGGATCTGCTCCGGAGTTCGGTTGGATACGACGGTCACGTCGTACCCGGCATCGACCAGACCGATGGCGAGCTGAAGTCCGGCCTGGCCGGCTCCAACGATGGTGATTTTGCGCATTGATATGAGCTCTCTTTGTCGAAGTTATTGGGCGAGAAGCGGGATGGCCGGGGACGCCTGTTCAGGTCCCATCGCGGAATAGCCTCCGTCGACGGCCCAGTCGGCTCCGGTGACGAATGCGGCGCGCGGCGAACACAGGTAGGCAACGACGTCGCCGACTTCGGTGGGATCCCCGACTCGGCCCGCGAGGTGGAATTTGCCGGCCACCCGGTCGGTCTTGGCGCGGTCCGATCCCGAGAGCTCGTCCATCACTTTCGACCAGATCCAGCCCGGGCTCACCGAGTTGACGCGAATGTTGTCCCCGGCGAGGTCCATCGCCATGTTTCGGGTCAGTTGCACGACCGCAGCCTTGGAGACGGGATACAGCCACCGTCCGGTTTGCGCGACCTTCGAGGAGATGGATCCGAAGTTCACGATGGAACCGCCGCCCTGCGCTGCCATGTGCGGGCGCACCGCTTTGGCGAACATGGCGGCGCTCACCAGGTTCACGTCCAAGGCCGTTGACCACTGCGGCCGGCTGGACTCGGCGCCGTCGTCGATGTAGGTGCATGCCAGATTCACCAGGATGTCGATGGACCCGAACGTCTCGAGTGCAGCGGCCACGCACGTGTCGATCGCGTCGTCGTCAGTGACGTCGGTTTCGCTGAACAGAGCGTGGTCCTTGCCTTCGACCGCCTGCTTGCCACCGTCCCGGTCGATGTCGGCGACAACGACGTTGACACCGCTCTCGTGCAGAGAGTCGACGACACCACGCCCGATCTTGGTGGCACCACCAGTGATGATGGCGGTCTTGCCGCCGATGCCGAGATAGTCGCTCATGGTCTAGATCTCCTGACTTCGCTCACGATGTGATCTGCAACACTAGGAACATTCCGGCCGATGATCTATCCGCTGGACGCGTCAACTGTGCAGATTGCGCTCACTTTGATCACGCTGAGTTCTTGCTGCCCTGACGGAACCCTGAAAGGTACGGGAGCACTGGAATAATGATCCTGACCGCTGACGGTGATTGACCGCCAGCGGTGTCGGATTCGGCCCTCCCGGGCACTTCAGTCGCAGCCGCGCGCGTAGTGGCCGACGGCCGATCGGCTCTGGTCCGGGCTCTGACATTGCAGGCGCGCCGCGGATCCGACAATGGGATTCCGGCCGGTGGTGGCGACGAGCAGCTCCAAGGACGAGAGCCGTTGATGGAGGCGCCCGATATCGCTTCGAGGCGCTATGCGAGCCGACAATGAGTAGCGGGTACTGCGTAGTGCGATCTGCTCGGTACGGAACCGGGATCGCCCTCACCGCCCGACGGCAACCAGCACCACCGGGCGGCTGTGGGCGGGCGCTCGGCTAGCGCAGGGCCTGTCGGGATTCCCGCAGGCGGTAACGCTGGATCTTGCCGTTCGGGGTGCGCGGCAACTCGGCGAGGAATTCGATACTGCGAGGGTACTTGTACGGTGCCAGCTCGTTTTTGACGAAGTCCTGGAGTTCGCGGACCTTGGTGTCGCTGCCGACGGCGTCCGAGATCAGTACGACTGCCGCGTGGACGATCATCCCCCGATCAGGGTCGGGCAGGCCGACGACCGCACATTCCTTGACGTCGTGGTGCCGGCCCAGCGCCTCTTCGACCTCCGGGCCGGCGATGTTGTAGCCGGACGAGACGATCATGTCGTCACTGCGTGACTGGTACCAGAAGTAGCCGTCGGAGTCGCGAATATACGTATCGCCGGTGATGTTCCACCCGTTCTGGACGTACTGGCGCTGGCGGTCGTCGGCAAGATACCGGCAGCCGGTCGGACCGGTCACCGCCAACCGTCCCGGTGTGCCGTCGGGAACGGGGTGACCATCGTGGTCGAGTACCGCTGCCGTATAACCCGGTACGGCCTTCCCGGTTGCCCCCGGGCGGATGTCATCGCCGCTGGCCGCGATGAAGACATGCAGCATTTCGGTGGCACCGATGCCGTTGATGATGCGCCTTCCGGTCGCCTTGTAGAACTCTTCCCACACCGCTTCGGGCAGATGCTCGCCCGCAGACACGCAGCGACGAACCGAGGCGAGGCTCTGCGCCTTGTTCTCGCGGAGAATTGCCCGATACGCGGTCGGGGCAGTGAGCAGTACCGATACTTCGTGTTCTCGTACCGCGTCGGCCAGCTCACTCGGAGTTGCCTTCTCGAGCAGCAACGTCGCGGCGCCCACCCGCAGGGGGAAGACCACCAGACCGCACAGCCCGAAGGTGAATGCGAGTGGTGGCGTTCCCGTGAAGACATCCGCTTGATTCGGCTGCAGAACCCGTGCCGAGAATGTGTCCGCAACGGCAAGGATGTCGCGGTGGAAGTGCATCGTCGCTTTCGGAGTACCGGTGGTTCCGGACGTGGTGGCCAGTAGAACGACATCATCGGCCGCGGTGGCGACGTTGGTGAATTCCCCGGATTTTGCGGACGTGCGGGCGATGAGGTCGGTGGGTTCGGTACTGCCGTAGAACAGCGCGCCGATCTGGTCTGTCTCGATCAGATCGGCGGCGAATCGGTAATCGCACAGCGCGAGTGTCGGTTTGGTCAGGTCGATGATCTTGCTCAGTTCACCGCTGCGGAGTAGGGGCATGGTCGTCACGGCCACACCACCGGCCTTGACCACCCCGAACCAGCAGGCCACCATCCAGGGGTTGTTCGGCCCGCGGAGCAGAACGCGATTGCCCGGTACCAGCCCGAAGTCTTCGACGAGTATCTGGGCGATCTGGTTGGCGCGGCGCAAAAGCTCCCCGTACGTCCAGCTTTCGGACGGCGAGAGCAGCGCCGGGCGATCACCGCCCAGCGCCGCGACCTGGTCGTCGAGAAGCGATGATGCACAGTTCAGGCGGTCCTGGTACCGCAACTCCGGGAGGGTGAACTCGAAGTTCGGCCACAGATTCTCCGGCGGGAGGTTGTCGCGGCAGAACGAGTCCAAGTGCGCCGACGGAGACAGCGTCATAGTTGACCTTCCCACTATAGATATGAACGCGGTCAATAGTATGCTCGATTTGTGACGTCCGTCAATAGAGCGAAATAACCTTGGATGCGGATTTCGCCTTCCGCCAAGTGCAGACGTGGCAGCGGCTATGGTGTATTCATGACGACGGGGATCCTTACCGATGATTTGCTCAACGAACGTTCGAGCGAGCTGCAACCGCGCGAGTTGATCGTGACGATCTTCGGGCTCTACGCTCGGGCCGAATCGAACTGGTTGTCGGTGGCCTCCGTGGTCCGACTGATGTCCCATCTCGGCGTGGACGGAGCAGCGGTTCGCTCGTCGATTTCCCGGCTCAAACGCCGCGAAACACTGGAAGCCCATCGCCACGACGGAGCAGCGGGCTATTCGCTGTCCAAGCCGACTCTGGATGCTCTGGCCGAGGGTGATGTCAGGATTTTCGATCGCAAGCGCGCCGAGATCGAAGACGGCTGGCTGATGGTGGTCTTCTCGATCCCCGAATCCGAACGGGACAAGCGGCACGTTCTCCGCACGTTCCTGACCCGTCTCGGCTTCGGCACCACCGCGCCGGGGGTATGGATCGCACCGGGAAGCCTCGCTCGCGAGACCAGGGAAACGCTGGAACGGCGAGGACTCACCGAATACGTCGACATGTACAGCGCGGAACACCTCGGCTTCGGCGACCTCCGCACGAAAGTGCGGACCTGGTGGGATCTTGACGCGCTCGCCAGTCTCTATACTGCGTTTTTGAACAGATATCGCCCCGTGCTCGAACGGTCCATGGCAGGTACGCTGACACCCCAGGACGCTTTCGCCGAGTATGTGCCCATGCTCACCGAGTGGCGACGACTTCCGTACCTCGATCCGGGCCTACCACTCCCCCTGCTTCCCCCGGGATGGAACGGTGTCACCGCCGGCAGACTCTTCGACGAACTCAATGATGCCCTCAGCGGACCCGCACGAGAGCACGCAATGAGCATCATTCACCAGCCCTGACCGCTACCCGCAGCCGAGAAGGCCGCGAGCCTCCACGCCAATCCATCCGGCATGTGAAGAACGAGAACCCCGTCGGCAGGCCGGTGGTACGCCCTTGTGCGTCCCACCGACCTGCCGAGACGACATCAACAACCAGCGAGCATTGTCATGGAGAACCCCAGACCCACTCGAGCAACCCTCCGGCGACCTGCAGGCCACTTGAACTGGCAACAGGACGCCAACTGCCGAAATGCGGATCCTCGAGTCTTTTTCGCCTCCGAGGACGAGAACAGAACTGCCCGCCGAGACCGGGAACAAGCAGCGAAGCGGCTGTGCCTGCACTGCCCCGTCCAGACCGACTGCAGGCGACATGCACTCTCCACCCGCGAGGCGTACGGGGTGTGGGGCGGCACTTCCGAGACCGAACGGCGATATCCCCAACCCGAGCCGCCCGCCGCGCGTCTGGAGCGGACTCCGCTGCGAATACTGCCTCGGCATCGCCCTCCCGGGCATCGCGTCTTCACATGAGAATCGCCAAACAATCTGCGCCAGAGAATCTTCACATGCGTGGCCGGTACACCATAGAGCGATCGGCCGACAAGGACGGAACAGCTGTCCCCGAACCACTACCTTCCCTGAGCGTCCAGGAAGGGGTGCATGTGGGAATCGGATCGCGAGCCGAGAATTACGAATGACCAAGCTGAAGTTGATGTAACGATCATCTTCACAGCGATCATCGACCAAACCGACGATACTTCACGCCACTCAGGTGTTCACCAGCGTGTCGAGAATGCGCGGTGCGATGCGCTCCAGGAGGTGATCGAAAACCTCTGCACGGGAAACAGTCTGGCAGCAGCAAAGGAGGATGCACCCGCCGCGGGACGCTCCTCGATTCCGCCAGATCAGTCCTCGACACTGAACCCACCGGGTCGATTCGCTGAACGCCCACCCCGAACGGGGGGTCTCCATGCTCCTCGGGACCTCGGCGCATCGGCTGAGGCTGGGCACGCCCGCCCGACCCACCCTGCCGATCCGCCGATCGAAGTCGTGCGCGACGACTCCGACGTGCTGGACACCCGTAATCGCGAGGGCGACACTGAACCGCAGGACCTGCGCGTCGACACATCGGTTACCCACAGCGGGCGCCGTAATGTCCATAGCCCCACACGGTGTGTGGGATCGACCTTCCTGCAGTCACCTTCGCGAAGGGCGCGCCGTCAGCCTGAAGTGTTGCAGGTCGCCCCCTTGCGGTGCCTACCCGATCAGCGTCCGCAGAGGAACGGCTACCCATGCATCCCGCACATCAGTTCGAGGTGGCCTCCAAAGCCTTGACAAGGCTGTCCCCCAGCTCCATTGTGGCTAGCTTCGCGTCCAGTCGGGCTCCGTCTTCGTCGGCAAGCGCGGCCTCACGAAGCCCTGCCAGCGAAATGACCGCACCGGGTGAGCCGACCAAGGCGTGGGCCGCGGACATCAACTTGCCGAAACTGTCGCCACCGTGCTCGTAGGTGGCGCCGTAGCCCTTGAGGACCCGCTGGCATTCGACGATCTCACGTCCGAGGTCGGCATCCACTGCCGCAGCTCGGAGAGCGTGGTCGATCCATTCCTCGATCGCGGCCTGCTCCCGGACGAACCGCAGTGACCGCGGGCGGAGCGGACGCAACCGCGCCATGGTGCTCAGCATCGTGTAACCGTGCACCGAACTGGTATTCAGGATCATCCCCTTGTGGGTGATCGCGCCGACCAACCGCTGGAACCACTTCGAACGGTGCATGCGGGCGCCCAGTCGGGAGGGCATCGTGTCGGTGATCTCGTCGATCTGGGGGTGGAGGTATTCACGAACCTGGACCAGCTGGTTCGGCTCGGCCCGCGCCTCTGTGCGGATGCGTTCCATCCGCGCCTGTCGGGTCTTTTGCAGGGCGACCTGGATCGTGTCTTGGTAGCACATCCACAACCCGATGTGCCGGGCCGCTTCGTTGGTGAGCCGGGCCGCTCCCGTGGTATCCGGATCGACCTCGGCGAAGCGCGTGACCCGGGACAGGTAACGCTCGGCGTAGTCCAGATTCTGGTACACCGCGGTGCGGACCAGTCCGTGCAGAATCATCGACCGCGCCGCGGGAGGGAGATCCAGGACGCCCGCGGCGAGCGGCTTCAGCGCGGAGCCGACCAGAGCGGAGGGATCTGTCGCCGCGACCGTTGTGCGCCGCGCTTCCTCCTCGGCCTTGCGGTCCTCCGGTGTCACCGGTCGCGGTCCGATCGAAATGGGAATCGGGTTCGACTTTCGCAGACGTGGTTGCTGCTGCTGCGCGGCAGCGTCAAAGCCCACGGAGAAGGCCTTCAGTGAGGATTCGACGCCCTTCCCGAATGCGTGGATCGGGGCCTCGAACTGGTCCCTGCTGAACGGAAGGGTCCCGGAGCCGGCGAGCGCGCCGAACAACGCGGCGCTGATGACGCTGCGGCTCTGTTCTGCCATCTCCATGAAGTCGGCGGCGATCAGTCGCTTCGAGGCCCGCTGGGCCGCCGCGACGAGTTCGGAGCTGTCGGCGCGACCGTCGCCGAGGGCCATCTTTTCGTCGACGGAGTACACCCGATTGGTGGAGGTGATCAGTGTCGTTCGATCGGGGGTGACGAATCCGCGCTGGACAGCTCGGCCGCACTCCATCAGTTCGGAGGCGATGAGCACATCGACCTCGCCGGGGCTCGGGAACACGCTGAGGACCGGCTCGATTCGGGCGTCGGTCGCCGAGGACGGAGGTTCATCGCCGGGCGGGAAGATCTCGACGTAGTAGACCGTCGCTCCGGTGCGCTGGGCGACGCCGGCGACGGAGGTGTTCTGCGCATAGTGGCCGGCGTTCTCGGCGACGGCGACGATCCAGTCGGCGAGCACGCCGCCGCCTTCGCCGCCGAGGGCGACGATCGCGAGAGTGATCGGACGTTGACCGTTGTACCAGTTGGACATCATGCAGCCTCGAATTGTGCGGCGCGGCGCTCGATGCCGCGGGATGCGATCTTGATCCACCACGAGCGGACGTTTGCAAGAAGCTGTTCGCGTCGGGTGGGGTTGTCGACTACGTCGGTGCGGTAGAAGGACGGGCACAGCACCGCGGCGTGCGCATTCGCCCCGCACACTCCGCAGCCGACGCAGCTGTCGAGGACCTCCGCGATCGGGTCGGTGCGCATGGGATCCGGGTTGGGTGCGATCGTCAACGACGGGCAGCCGGAGATCCGGATGCATGCGTGGTCGCCGGTGCAGGTGTCGGGGTCGACCCCGAACCGCTCGCGCACCACCCGCTTGCCGGCCGCGAGTGCTTTGGTTCGGTCGCGCTTGACGCGGCGCTGGGCATTGAGCTGGCACTCGCTCTGCATGACGAGCACCTTGGGCCCGGCATCCTCGGTGGTGAGTGCCTCGACGAACGTGTCACGGACTTTGCCGACGTCGTAGGTGTTCTTGATCGTGCGCGCCCACTTCACGCCGATACCGCGGACGGCCTTTTCGATCGGGTGCTGGGTCGACCGGGTGGGGAGGTCCGCCTGAGAGGACAGCACGTCCTGCCCACCGGTCGCCGCGGCGTAGGCGTTGTCCACGATGAGGTGGACCTGATCGCTCTTGTTGAAGACAGCGTTGCCGACGCCGCTGGTGAGGCCGTTGTGCCAGAATCCGCCGTCACCCATGATCGCGATGCTGCGCCGGTCGGTGTCCTTGGAGTTCAAGGCGGAGGCGCCGGCTGATCCGAGGCCGTATCCCATCGTCGTGGCGCCGAGGTCGAACGGTGCGTTGACGGCGAAGAGGTGACAGCCGATGTCGGCGCTGACATGGTGTTTGCCGGTCTCCCGCTCGGCGAGTTTGAGGCCGCTGAAGATCGGGCGTTCGGGGCATCCGGTGCACAGTCCCGGCGGGCGCGGCGAGATGACCTCGGACGCGACGCGGGGGGCCGTGGGGCTCGTCGGGTCGTCGGGGTCCCGCAGCAGGGCGGGCTGGTGCGCGACGACGTCCGGCAGGTACCGCTGAAGGAACTCGTTGACGCCGCGGGTGACGACCGTCGAGGTGTATTCGCCGGCGAGTGTCAGCATGTCCTTGCCGTGCAGTGCGGTGGCAACGTCCGCCCGGCGCAGGATCGCGTTCAGGTTCTGCTCGATGTAGTCCGGCTGGCCCTCCTCCAGGAGGAGGACGGCGCGTTTGCCCTGGCAGAACTCGATGATCTCGTCGTCGATCACCGGGTAGGTCACGTTCATGACGTACGTCGGTACCTGGGTGCGTCCGAATGCGTCGGAACAGCCGAGCAGCTCCATCGATCGGTTCAGCGTGTTGTACAGTCCGCCCTGCACGATGATGCCGATGTCGGCTTTGTCGTTCCCGAAGACCTCGTTGAGGCCGCGGTCCTTGATGAACTTGACCGCCGCCGGCCACCGGTCGTGGATCTTCTCCTTCTCGTGCAGGAAGCTGGCCGGCGGGAGCACGATCCGGTCGATGTCGCGCAATGGGTTTTCGAGGGCATCGGTGACGGTCATGGGCGGACGTTTGTTGTCCTTGGCGTCGAATGCCCCGTGCAGGTGGCAGGAGCGGAGCCGCAGATCGAGCATCACCGGGGTGTTGCTCGCCTCGGACAGCTCGAAGCCGACCTCGACCGCGTCGACGATCGCCGAGACGTTGGGCCGGGGATCGAGCA
>SEEV01000493.1 GCA_004211695.1 Rhodococcus sp. (in: high G+C Gram-positive bacteria) | reverse complement strand
GCCCTGGCGCTGTCGTCGAATCTTCATCCGGCTGGATTCGACGAGCTGATGCCCAAGACCCTGGCCACCGCCACCGTCGATCGGCTCATGCACCACGCCCACCTGTGTCAGACCAGCGGCAAATCGATCCGGATGAGCCAAGCCCTCGCCGGCACCGGCGTCGACCCACTCACCTGACCACAACACAACACCGTGGGCAGTTTCGTGTCCGCCAGTGGGCAGACACGGATGTCCGCCAGTGGGCAGAAACGTGTCCGCCTATGGGCAGGTTTCGTGTCCGCCAGTGGGCGGGAACGAATGTCCGTTGACACGCGAACTTGCGCGCCATCTCATCCGAGTAGTCACCATCGCACCCGGTATCTTCGAAACACCCATGCTGGCCGGACTTCCCGAGGACGCACAAATCTCACTCGGCCAACAAGTTCCACACCCATCTCGCCTCGGTAAAGCCACCGAGTACGCAGCTCTCGCGGCTCACATCATCGACAATGCCATGCTTAACGGCGAAACCATCCGACTCGATGGAGCTATACGCATGGCACCAAAGTAGATAACGGTCGAGCACATGCAATTCGCGCCGCCATGTCACTCAGCACACACGCTGCCAATCGGTGACCGGGTCACCACCCCCGCGGCGTCGGTCGCCCTGGCCGCCGGGTTGCAAGTGCGTTTCCCGCGAGCGTGACCACAGTGGGCCTGTCGCCGACACCCTCGGGGCGTTCTAACGCTCTACGGTCGCCGGGCTGTGTACCTACGGCGACTCCTCAACGTGTGCGCGGTGTCGATGAGCCGTACCTAGGCGTCTCGGTGCCTCATTTCCCCTACTACCTCGTGCTCGCTGTGGGTCCTTTCCTTGCCCGCAAGAGTGGACCCTCGATTTATCCGGCGCGTTCGAAATCGGTCGCCAGCAATATTTCCACACAAGGCGTCCTGTGGGCTTCCCGTCCAGCGCTCGAGATCTCCCGTAATTCTGCGAGTCAGCGCGCCGATGTCGGATTCTGCTCCACCACCCAGGCAGCGATCTGCGTTCGTGAGGTGAACCCAAGTTTCGCGAGAATATGCTCAACATGCCCCTGGGCTGTTCGGTGAGAGATCACCAGTTTGTCGGCGATCGCCTTGTTGGTCAGGCCCTGCGCAACGAGTTCAGCGACCTGATGCTCACGTCTAGTGAGGTCCGTTGAGGTAAGTGGGGTAGCAGCCGGCACCTGCTCGCCGAGCGCATAGGCGACTGCTTCGTCGGACGTCCAAGCTCTACCGCGTCGATGGGCGACCTCGAAGGCTTGCTCACCGAGCGCGCGGCGAGCCAACCGTCCGCACGCGTCATGGTAGGTGAACAGTTTGTGGAACAGGACCGCGGAACTCCCCACGGAATGCCCCAGCGACGCGGCGGCGCCCAGTAAGACCGCAGCGCGCTCCGGGGTGTGCTGTTCACCAGCGATCCATGCCAGCGCTTCCAGACAGACTGCGGTGGTAAGCGGTTCATCTACTTTTCGGGTCAACACCAGACACCGTTCGAGTGACTGAACTGCCCCGCCGAGATCGCCGAGCTGCAGGGCGGCAACTCCCCTGGCCCACAGCGCGTACGACTTATAAACCGACTCGCCGTGGGATTCAGTGATGGCGAGGACCTCATCATGGCAGGTAATGGCCCGAGGAACGTCATCATTCAACTGGTACGCCAATCCGAGCATCACGAGAATCCAGACCTTCAAGGAGAGGTCCTGTTCTGCTCCGAACACCTCGAGTGCGCTTTCCAATCGGGAGCACGCCCGGGGAAGATCTCCACTGTAGAGGGCGAGAAGCCCGTCGGCATGGGCGATCCGGGCGTGAATGACACGGTCGCCAGTTTGCTCGGCGAGAGCTTGTCCATTCTCCACTAGAACAGTTGCCGCCGAAAGGTCGCCTTGCACTTCTGCCAGTACACTCCCGGCGTAGAGCGCACTGGCTCGTTCCGTGGTCGGGTTCTGGGGTTGGCGGGTCACCGCCCGATCGAGCCACCCCCTTCCTTCATTGAATAGGCCGCGGGAGAGCCAAAATGGCAACAGCGAAGCCGCGATTCGCAGCCCGGCTTGAACCGATGGTTCGCCCTCCTCGGACAAGCTGAAGTCCATCGCCTCACGTAGGTTCGGTTGCTCTCGCTCGAGGCGACTGATCCAATCCAATTGCCGTGGGCTGATCCACTCTGCTTCCGCTCGCAGAGTCAACTGCTGATACCAGTCTCGATGACATCGCCGCAAGGTCACATACTCCCCGGCGTCCCGCAACTTCTCTCGGCCGTACTCGCGGAGAGTCTCGAGCAATCGGAAACACACTACAGTGCTCCACTCCTCTCGGACCAGAATTGACTTGTCGACCAACGAGGTCAGCGAGTCGAGAAGGTCCTCCGAGGTAACATCACGTCCGCAGACCTCCCCCGCTGCGTCCAGTTCAAAATTTCCGGCGAACACCGACAGCCGAGCCCATAACTGCTGTTCCTGCGGGGTGCACAGGTCATAACTCCAGTCCACGGACAGTCGCAGTGTCTGTTGTCGTGACGGCGCACCACGACTACTTAGGGTCAGCAGCTTGAACCGGTCGGTGAGCCGTTCGAGTATCTGCCCGGTGGACAGTGCGCGCAGTCTGGCTGCCGCCAATTCAATTGGCAAAGGCAGGCCCTCGACCTGTTGGCAAATCCGGGCCACGGTGAGCCAGTTTTCTTCGGTGAGCCCGAATCCCGGCACCGCAGCAGCGGCCCGCTCCACAAACAGCGCTACGGCGTCGTACTGTGGCAACCCCCTCAAAGACGTCTCACGCTCCAGGTCTGGGATTGCCAGCGGTGGAACTCGCAGGATCGCTTCGCCGCCGAGACCGAGCGGTTCGCGGCTGGTAGCCAAGATTGTCAGCTCCGGGCAATTCCGAACCAGCATCTCCACCAGCGCTGCGGTAGCCTCTACCACCTGCTCACAATTGTCGAGCACGAGTAGAATTTGCCGCGCGGCAAGAACTTCCATCACGACGTCGGCAAGCGGACGTGCGGACTGATCGCGAACCCCTAGCGCGGCGGCCACGACATTCACCAGCAGCGACTCGTCCTGCAACTCGCCCAGTTCGACCAGACAGATCCCATCTGAGAATCGCCCGCGCATTCCCGCGGCCACCCGCAATCCGAGGCGTGTCTTTCCAACACCGCCGATCCCCGTCAACGTCAATAGGCGTGATTCCGACAGCTGCCGTTTCGCATCAGCCAGCTCGCGGCGTCGACCCACGAAACTGGTCGTTTCGAGGGGCAGGCTTCGCGTCGAGAGCTGCGGGGCTGGCTCTATCAGAGGGATTCGCCGTTCACTGCCCGGCTCGGCAGGCAGCGCCATGTCGTCGACAGGGAAACCGTTGCGGAGTTGCACCTGTCGCATTTCGTCACCGAACTCGGCGGCCGTGTCGGGCCGGTCGTGGGGCGCTGCGGACATGGCCCGTTCGATGACCGCACTGATCTCCTCGAGGATGCCTTGTTCGCGAAGGTCCGGGGCCGGCTGTGTAGTGATCCGCAGGAACTGCGCTACAACATGCTCGCCGCTCCGGCGTTCGAACGCGGCGTGACCGGTGATGGCGCAGAAAAGGGTGGCTCCGAGGCCGTAGATATCGGACCCGCCGCTCGGGGCTTCGCCGCTGAGCACCTCGGGAGCCGTGTACGCCGGAGATCCGGTGACGGTGCCGGTCGCGGTCTGAAATCCTCCCGTGACGTGGGCGATGCCGAAGTCTGTCAGCACCGGCTCATCGTAATCTGTGAACAGGATGTTCCCCGGTTTCACATCACGGTGAAGGATTCCGACACGGTGGGCGGCTTCCAAGGCTCCCGCCATCTTCACACCGACGCGAAGTGCCGCGGCCTGTCCCAGCGGCCCCACCTGACGGACCCTGGCCTCGAGCGAGTCCCGCGAGTAGTACGGCATCACGAGGTATGGGCGGCCACTGTCGGTAGTGCCGACGTGAAGGATACTGACGATATTCGGGTGGCCAGTCAGGCGACCCATCGCCCGCTGTTCACGGAAGAAGCGAGCACGATTCTCCTCTCCCAGGTCCGCCGTGAGGACCTTCACTGCCACGGTGCGGTCCAGCGAGGGCTGCGCGCACCGGTAGACGACACCAAAGCCACCATGCCCGATCTCCTTGACACCCTCGAAACCGACAGCGGTCAGCTCCGCGACGACGGCTGAGGTCATCCCTGAAGAGGCGGGGCCTTGTCAAGGGTCACGTTTACGCGGTTTCGGCTCCATGCGGACAGCGCCGAGTGAGGGCCGGGGTCAAGACACAGCGCCCGCAGCGTGAGC
>SEEV01000105.1 GCA_004211695.1 Rhodococcus sp. (in: high G+C Gram-positive bacteria) | reverse complement strand
CCCACCGATCGGGTGTTCATCGCCGCCAGCACCGCCTGGGTGGTGTGGAACATGCTCGTCGACACCATGGTCACCGGCGCGGCGATCGTCACCTACGACGGCAGCCCCACCTACGGGCGGCCCGACCACCAGTTCGACATCTGCGCCCGCTACGGGGCCACCCGATTCGGCACCGGCGCCGCCTATCTGACGCTGTGCGAGAAGGCCGGCACCCAGCCCGGCACCGACTTCGACCTGACGGGGTTGCGGTCGATCATGTCGACCGGTTCCCCGCTACCGGACACCACCTGGCGGTGGATCTACGACACGGTCAGCCCGGACGTGCACCTGGGATCGGACAGCGGCGGCACCGACGTAGCCACCGGCTTCATCGGCGCCAACCCGCTCTCCCCCGTTCGGGTGGGAGAACTGCAGGGCCCCTACCTGGGGGTCGATGTGCAGGCCTGGACCGAGACCGGTGAAGCGGTCGTCGGAGAGGTCGGGGAAATGGTGATCACCGCACCGATGCCGTCGATGCCGATCTACTTCTGGAACGACCCCGACGGAAACCGGTACCGGGACGCCTATTTCGAGGTCTACCCCGGGGTGTGGCGGCACGGCGACTGGATCACCATGGAAGCCGACGGCGGCTGCGTGGTCCACGGCCGGTCGGACTCGACGATCAACCGCGGCGGGGTCCGGATGGGATCGGCCGACATCTACCAGGCCGTCGAAGCCCTCCCCGAGATCGCCGAGGCCCTGGTGATCGGCGCCGAACTACCCCACGGCGGCTACCACATGCCGCTGTTCGTGGTACTGCGCGACGGATACGACCTCGACGAGGCACTTGTGGAGAGGATTCGCACCACCATCCGCCGGGAGGCCTCACCCCGGCACGTGCCGGACGAAATCATCGACGTCCCCGCCATTCCCACCACCCGCACCGGCAAGCGACTCGAGATTCCCGTCAAGAAGCTGATCCAGGGAGTGTCTCCGGAGACCGCGATCAACCGCGCCACCGTCGCCGACACCGCCGCCCTCGACTGGTACATCGACTACGCAAAGCGGTTCCAGCACCACGGCACCGACACCTCCACACTCACCTGAGGGCAGGCCGCCGGGGCCGGTGCCTCGGCGGCCACAGAGCCGACGTGAACATGCGCCGAGGCGGCAAGGCTCAGGGCGCGATCGGGTCAAGCGCCCGAAGCGCGATCCGTTCGTTGTCGTCGAGGTGCTGCCGTGTCGCCGCGGCGACCTTCCTCATATTGCGGGTGCGCACGACGGTGAGGATGTCCGCGTGCACGTGTCCCCGCCGCTCATGCTCGTCCGGCTCCGCCTCACGGCCCGAGAACGCCAGCCGGACATACCGTTCCGCGGCGTGCCACAAGCCGTCGAGCACGCTCAGGTCCCACGCGGTGGCGGCGGGCCGGAGCAGCCCGTAATGGAAGGCGTGGTGCGCCTGATAGATGTCGTCGAGGTCGAGGCTCTCATCGCCGAACATGGCCACATAGGCGTCGAGGCGACGCAGGTCGGCGTCGTCGAGCATCTTGCAGGCGCGGCCGGCGATCTCCGGTTCGAGTTGCCGACGCAACCGATAGATTCCGTGCAGGTCGTCGTGCGAGAGCGGGGCGACCATGGCGCTTTTTCCGGGGCGGGTCACCACCAGACCCGCGCTTCGAGCTCTCTCAGAGCTTCCCGGACCGGGATGAAACTCACCCCCAGCTGGCCGGAGATTTCCCGCAACGAGAACGTCTGTCCCGGAGGGATTTTACCGGAGAGGTTCGAGCGCCGGATTTCCCTGGCGACTCTGCTCGGGAAGGAGGCCGGGGTCAGCGACCGCACCAGCGGCTGCGGGTTGCTCGTGTCACGACCATCTCCGTCTCGTTCACACTCACCGTCACCACGTGCGGGTATGTTATAACACCGGGTCGTCGCCGGTCCGCGTGCGGAACGACCGGTGTCAGTCGGTGAGCTGGGAAGCGGACGCCGGCGGCGCCGTCGACGATGCGGTGGGCATCTACGTGTCCGAGTGATGCCGGTACGACGTTCGAGCAACCAATCGGGGAAGTACGAGTGCGAGAGGGACCGCAGCTTGGGAGTGCAACGTCGAGGGTGCCGTCCCGGGTATCGAGTGACGGTTGCCTGTACCGGCTGCGGCTGTAACGCTACTGTCGGAGCGTTTCCCGAAGCTTCCCCGCAGAGGCTGTCGGCCCTCGGCACCCATCAAGGTCATGATCATAGACAGCAGGCTGTGCGCGTCGATGCGCCGATGGGTCAGAACTTCATGCAGGTCGATATCGCGGCAGTGGCCATCGCTTGGTCCTTCTCAAGTGACTTTGATAGGTCTCTCGACGAGTGACGCGATGGCCGCCGTCATCAGGCTACGCCGAGTCGGTCAGATCCGATTCCGTTCGTACACCAACGTCCTGGACTCAACCTCAGCACAGCGGCTGGCCGCCGGGTCCGTCCGCATAGCTGAGCCACTGCACAGAACCGGACAAGCGCGCCTTCTTGTCGAGGTTCTGGACCAGCAGACCCGCGCTCGGATATCGGTCGAAGAAACCAAGGGCTTCTATCCAATTGTACTACGCCAAAAACGAATACGGCGTACCAGCGATCGGCGAGGGAACGCGCACCCAGGCGCCGACCGTGTCGATAACGAGCGCCTCAGACTCCGAGGTGACGTCGGTGCGACGTAGAAGGGCGACGTCCTCGGAACCCACGCCGGCGGCCACCATGGCGAGCATGAGAGCGCCGCTGTGACCGAACAGCCAGCTATGGTGAGGGTACCCGTATTCGACATATACGCGGCACCTGATGACCCGGGCAACTCGTCAATCTGATGTGCGGCGCAGACGCAGGTTTAGAATCGAGGGAAGATCCCAGGTTGAGGCGATGAGCAGAAGTGCGGATGACTTCTCCGAGCCGGCTGACGGAGTGCCCCGCCGCGTCCGCCGCTGCCGACTCCTGCGTAGTCAGTGAGGTGCGAGGTGTCCGACGATGCCGTTGAGTCTGCCGGAAGCCCAGCTCAGGAGGATGTCGCCATCGAGCTGGCAGGGGAAGGTTTCGATGATCTCCGAGTAGTTGGTCAAGGGGGGTTCGGCGTCATTTACCGCTGTCGCCAGCCCGCTCTGGACCGAGTCGTGGCAATCAAGGTGCTCATCGCAGACCCTCAAACTGCCGACCGCGCCGGGTTTCTTCGTGAGCAGCAGGTCATGGGCCGACTCTCAGGACATCCGAATATCGTTCATGTCCTCGAAGTGGGTGTTACCCACACCGGGCGCCCCTACCTCGTCATGCCATTCCACCGCCGCGACTCCCTCGAGGTGTGGATAAACCGAAAAGGTGCCCGGACGGTCGCCGAGGTGCTCGACATCGGCATCAAGATGTCCGGAGCCCTGGAGACGGCACATCGTGCGGGCGTGTTGCATCGCGATATCAAACCGGCGAATATCCTGCTCTCCGAGTACGGCGAACCTCAACTCACCGACTTCGGGATCGCGAGATTTTCCGAGCAGCAGGACACCACTCGCAGCATGGTGGTGGGGTCTCCCGCATACACCGCTCCCGAGCTGCTTCACGGACAGCCGCCGACGATTGCTTCGGACATCTACGGCCTCGGCGCCACCTTGTTCACCTCGCTTGCCGGTCGTCCGGCTTTCGGCCGCCGCCGTGGGGAGGAGCTCTTCTCCCAACTGCTCCGGATCAGCACGGAGCCGATACCCGAGATCGGTGATCGGACTGTCCCCCACAGCGTTCGCGCAGTGGTCGAACGGGCGATGGCACGAGATCCGTCGAGCCGACCGGATACAGCCGCAGCGATGGGCGAGGAACTCCGTCGTGTCGGCACCGATCTCGGGTACCCTGTTCCGGACGTCCCCCTGCCCGTGGCATGGGACGACGACGAGCCCGTGCCACGACCGCCCGAACGCGAACCCAGCCGAACAACCTACATACACGCCGTGCCCACATCCCTGGAGAGCGGGCTTCACCGACCGCCGACCGTGGCCACAAAGTACCGCCCGCCGTCCCCGGGGCATCCGACGGTTCAGCGAACCCGGCTACTCGACCGACTCCGTGGCCAGACGAGTGTGCGGCTCGTCCTGATCCACGGACCCGCTGGATACGGCAAGACTACAGTGGCCGCCCAATACCTCGAGGTGCTCGAAGGCGCGGGGCGGAAAACAGCGTGGCTGACTCTCGACGACGACGACAACACGCCCGCGTGGTTTCTCGCCCACCTTGCCGAAGCCATCGCGTTGCCGCTCCCGGGTCTCGCAGCGGAACTGACCCGCATCCTCGAAGAGGGCGGTGGCGCCGCGGAGCGCTTCGTACTGACCACTTTGCTGAATCGAACCCATACCGCGGGCCACGCGGTAACGGTGGTTCTCGACGACTGGCACCGGGTCACGAATCCGGCAAGCCGGGACGTTGCTCGATTCCTGCTCGAACACGGTTGCCACCATCTACAGCTCGTCGTCACCAGTCGCACCAGACAAGGCTTGCCTCTGAGTGACATGCGTGTGCACAAGGAGCTGATCGAGATCGACACGGTCGCGCTTCGGTTCGACCTCGACGAATCCCGTGAACTTCTCACAACCTCTGGCGGTATACAGCTGGCGGACAAATCCCTTGCCGAACTGAAGGAATCAACCGATGGCTGGGTGGCTGCACTTCAACTTGCATCGCTTTCCCTGCGCGATCATCGCGACCCGCAGGCAGCCATTCACCGGCTGTCCGGGCGCCACCGTGCCATCGGCGAGTACCTCACCGAGAACGTTCTCGACAGTCTCGATCCGACTGTTCTCGACTTCCTTCTGGCCACGTCGGTCACCGAACGCACATGCGCAGCCCTTGCGAAGGCGTTGACCGGTCACGAACACGCTCAACAGCTTCTCGAGGACATCGAAGAACGTGACCTGTTCCTGACCCGACTCGATCAAGAGGGGCAGTGGTTCCGCTACCACAATCTTTTCGCCGAACACCTCCGTCGTCGTCTGGAAGGCAACGACCCTGAACGACTGACCGAATTGCACCGATACGCCTCTCGGTGGTTCGGCGGTCGTCACATGCTCAGCCCGGCGGTCAACCATCTCCTCGCTGCTGGTGACTATAACGATGCGACCGCCGCCGTCGAGAATGAAGCGCTGATGTTGCTCGAACAGTCGCAGATGAGCACACTGCTTGGTCTCGCCGCAAAACTGCCTGCCACCGCCGCTGCTCATCCTCGCCTACAGCTGGCTCTGGCCTGGGCTCACGCACTCCTACACAACCCAGAAGCTGCGGCCGAAGCACTCGGTCACGTCGAGGCGGCACCACCAGCGGGTTCTGTCGACGAGGACGCCGACACGCGCGCGGAGGCGTCCCTGATCCGGGCCGCCATCAGCATCCTCGACGATCGGCTCACCGGCGTCGATGAGGCAATCGACGCCTGTATGGCCCGGGCGCACAGACTCCGCCCGTGGGTTCTCTGCGGGACGGCGGATGCAGCCTCGTTCCGATCTATCGTTCGCTTCGATTTCGATGAAGCAAGACGTTGGCAACAATGGGCCCGCCCTCACCAACACAGGGCGGCCGGTCCGTTCAGCGTCGTCTATGGCTACTGCATGGACGGGCTCGCGTCGCGGGAGCAACTCGATCTGGAAAGCGCTGAGGTCAGCCTCCGCCGTGCCGTGGATTTGTCGACGAGCCCCGGCGACGATCTTTCCTACAGTTCGCGGCTCGCCGCAGCACTTCTCGGAGACCTTCTCTACGAACAGGGGCAGTTGGAAGAAGCCGACTACCTTCTCGACCAGAGCTATACCCTCGGTACCCAGGGCGGAACGGTTGACTTCCTGGTCGCAACCTACGCCGTTGGAGCGCAGCTCAAGTACCGACTCGGCCGGACCGACGAGGCGAAGGAGCGCCTGCAGGAGGGAGCACGACTCGCAGTGACGCTGAATCTGCCGCGACTCGATGCGCACATCACCAACATACGGATCCGCACAGGACTCGGACCCGCGCATTTCCCTCATCCCCCTCAGGTCAACCGCGCGGAAGCGGGCGCCTTCCACCGGGTCACCGCGGAGATCACGGAAGATTCGCGCATTCGGCTCCTGCTGGCTGCTGGCACCGTCCGGTCCGCAAAACAAGCCGGTTCTCGCGCGCGGAAACTCGTCGAATCGATCGATACCCCGCGGAGGCCGAGGGTCTCTCTTCAGACACGACTACTGCTGACCGAATGCCGGGCGACGGTGCGTCCGAATCACGAGGTCGAACTCATGCTGTACCCGCTGCTAGAACGGTGTGCGCGGTCTGGGCTTCTTCTGCCGATTCTTGATGCAGGTCCAGCCGTATGCGCACTTGTGCAGCATATCCGCGACACCCACGAGTTGCCGGCCACGATGCCAGAATTCCTCGATCGCCTTCTGAGACTCCCTCGCCCGTCGGATCAGTCGTCAAACTCTTGACGTAGCCTTTCATTGCGCGTGTCTTCATTCAGTACGTTACCGACGAGGCATCGCGATGGTCCAAATTTAGATGCCCCGCCAGCGCCAGGCGCCTCCTACTACCAAAATCGCCCACAGGAAAGTGCCCACCAGCCTCTGCGGCCCCACGCCGGCCGCTTGCCAGCCACCACAACAGCTGTCGGCCGTCGATCCGGCCCGCCTCCTCCAGCACCGAACGTCATCCGTCGGCAGTGATGAACTGTTTTCGTATGTTATCTGTTATATCGCCATCTCGGTCTGGGGTGATATATTCTTCAGATTGGCGCTGAGATCGATTCATAGGAATGTCCGGATCGAAACGAGAGGACTTCATGCGCGTACAAATATCGGCTGCTGACGTCGCTCCGGACGAGGCCGAAACCGCTCCGCTCAGTCGCTACTGCATCGTTCGCACTTCGGAGTTGAGTCGAGCAGAGGATGAGGGGGCACAGTTGCTCTCTGAGAATCATCTGCGTATCCGGCCAGGAGATGCACTCGACGCCCGCATACACGGAGTTTCGCTGGGTCCGATCAGTTTGTACTACATGAAGTATGGCGCGGAACTCGAGGTCATCGCTCCTCCGCTCGGGGATTACGTCGCTGTGACCCTTCCGTTGGAGGGGACCATGCAGCTGCGGCAGGCGGGGCACGAGTTCAGCGTTGCCGCAGGAAGCTCGGCGGGAGTGATTTCTCCGGATCAGGACCTGCGGATGAAATGGAGCCCCGGCTTCGCGATGCTTTGCGCGCGTTTGGAGTTATCTGCGCTCACTGCGTTCGCCCGCCAACTTGCGCCGGATGCTGGGGAGCGACAGTTGGGCTTTACACCCGTAGTGAGCCGCCCCACCGCCTTGGCCGCAGTACGGGGGGCCGTTAGCCTGATGCAGGACATGTTCGAACGCGTTGATGCCTCCGAGCGAGTTGCGCCGATGATAGCCGCACAGTTGCGGGAACAATTGATGGCGACCCTGCTGATGGTGCAGCCAAACAGTTACTCAGCGGCGCTCCTTGCGCAGCCCCGGTCAGTCTCCCGGTGCGCGGTACAGGAAGCGGTTGATCTGATCGAGAGCTCACCAGAGGCTCCGCTCACAGTGGCGAGTATGGCGCGCGCGGTCAAGGTAAGCCCGCGAGCTCTGCAGATGGGCTTCCGGCGTCAGTTGAGCACGTCGCCGGCGGCGTATCTGACCGAGGTTCGGTTGACCCGCGCGCGGCGCGATCTGATATCGGCCGTCCCCTCGGACGGAACGACCGTCGCGGGCGTCGCCATGCGTTGGGGTTTTACGCATCCAGGCAGGTTCGCCGCCTACTACCGGCGCCGCTACGGCGAAGCTCCGTCGACGACACTGGCGCGCAACGGCTGACTGCCGCCGCGACCACTCATTCTGACACACAACGGTGATGCACCGTTTCAGGTTGCCCCATCGCGGCCTGTAGCCAGGCCGCGATGGAGGTGGTCAAAGATCCAGAACGACCCGGGGGCACGCCGCACGGGAAACACAGACCATCATCAGCGCGTTCTGCTCGCGCTCGGCGGCGGTGAGAACGAAGTCTCGATGGTCGATCTGTCCGTCGAGGACCCTGGTCTCGCAGGTGCCGCACGTACCTTCCTCGCACGAGGCGTCGATGTCAATTCCATTGCAGCGGAGCACTTCCAGCACCGACTCTTCCGGACTCACCGTCAAGGCCTCGCCTGTCGATGCGATCTGCACCTCGAATGAGCCGTGAAGGACGGGTTCGCTTGCGTCGGCTGGCGCGAACCGTTCGACGCGAAGGAGGCCGGTGGGCAGGCCGGTGCAGCGCTGCTCAACAGCATCGATTAGTGGTCCGGGGCCACAGCAGTACACGAGCGTCCCGTCCGATAATCCGCCCGGACCGCCGAGCAGGGCATCTAGGTTGAGCAGGCCGAATGTGTCCTGTGGCCGTACGGCCACCGAGTCGGCGTGCTCGGCGACCAACTGCTCCACGAAGGCCATCGACGTCAGACTGCGCCCGCCATAAATCAACTGCCAGTCCGCTCCACCTGAGGATGCGGCAGTCATCATGGGAATCAATGGTGTGATGCCAATACCGCCGGCAATAAAGACGTAGCGCTGCGCCGGCACAAGTGGGAAGTGATTGCGCGGTCCACGAACCCGAACGGTGCCGCCCACCCGCAACTCGTCGTGGATGAACTTCGAACCGCCTCTACCGTCGGATTCGCGAAGCACTGCCACCCGCCAGGATTGCCGGTCCTGCGGTTCACCGCACAGCGAGTACTGCCGCACAAGCCCGTTGGGCAGTACCAGGTCGATGTGAGCTCCGGCTTCCCATGCCGGCAGGACCTCACCGTCGGGATCCTGCAGATCGAGCAGGACGACCCCGTCTGCCACGACTTGCCGATCGGCAACGACCACCTCGAGATCCCGTTCGGGACGCGCCGCTGCGGTCGACCTATTCTGCAGATCTGAGTACATAGTTCAGCTCGTCTCCTCGTGAACGAGCATCGTCACACCGCCGGTCGCGAAGTTCGCCAGGTCCGCCGAAGCTGTCTGCCCCTGGGGTGATTGAAGCGCCGCCTCCAAGTCAGGCCTGGAATCAAAGGCGAGTTCGGCAATCAAGTAATAGTCGGGTGTGACCCCACCAAGGGGCTCGCACTTTCCGTAGGTGAATCGGACCATCCCCGGAACGGTCTTCGCCAGTGGTGCGTGCTTCGACGTGTAGTACTCATCGAAGGCCGAAGAGTCCTGCGGCTGTCCATAACACACTGTGAGCTTGTGCATTTCGTCATTTCCTATCAGTTATGGTCGATCTGAGGGAAGCGGGTTGTCGGCCGGGTCCCATTCGACAAACAGGTTCTGCGGTCCTCGGAAGGACGTGTTGGGCAGATATTCGAATTCCTGGTCCGGTACAAGACGTATATGGGGGAGGCGGCGTGACATCTCCTCCAGAACGATCTTCATTTCCAGACGGGCCAAGGGGGCGCCGAGACAGGTGTGTGTGCCGAAACCGAACGCGAAGTGTTGCTTGGCATTGCTGCGGTGGATATCGAACCGCTCGGGTTCGTCGAAGATTTCGTCGTCGAAACTGCCCGACGCGGTCACCACCAGCACCTTCGCGCCTTCCGGGATTTCGACTCCCGCGATCGAAGTCGACTTGACACACAGCCGTCGCCAGGCCACCACTGAAGCGCTGTACCGGAGGCATTCCTCCACGGCATTGGGAATGAGGGACGGTTCCTCGCAGATCTCATCCCACATGCCTCGATTCCGCATCAGTGTGAGCAGTGCGTTCGCTCCCGCGTTGCTCGTCGTTTCGTGTGCCGCGCTCGTCCCACTCATCATCATGCTGACCAAGAATCGATCGTCGATCGTGTCGGGATCCTGTTGGCTCGCCCGAATTGCAAAGGGAACCCACCCATCTACATCAGTGTTTTCTTTCAGCTTCGCAACGAGATTCTTGGCGTGGTTGAAGTATCGCCCCATTCCGTCGCAGCCGGCGATCTGTTCCTCTTCGGTTGGACGGCCGAATCCGAACATGATCTGCCCGACGGCGAACTGCCTCGCCTGCTCGATCTCCGTGTCCGGCACGCCCATGAACTTCAATGCGACCGTGGCCGGGAACTCCCACATCAGCTCAGCTACGAGGTCTGCGTGGCCCTTCTTCACGAATTTATCTATGTAGCTGGTGACCAGATCGCGAATGTACGGGTCCCACGCCCGCACGTTTGCGGGGCTGAGCGGTTCAGCCAACGCCCGCCGCCGACGCATATGGATGGGCTCGTCCTCGTTGACCAGGAACGGACCCAGGTCGAACTGGTGCTCGACCAGCTTCTGGATTGCCGGTTCACGCAGCGGCGTAATGGGCTCCAGCGTCAGCGCCGCGGAAAACGAGGTCGTGTCCCGGAAGATCGCCTTGATGTCGGCATAGCGCGTGACAACGTAATAGTCGAGGAGGGGGCTGTAGAACACAGGCTGCTCATGTCGAGCCTTCCGTAGTGAACCGGCGGGGTCCTCCTGGTAGCTACCACCGAAGGGATTGAACTCATGTGAGACCGGGCACTGTGCAGGGATGTTGAGAGCGTGATCGGATCCTGTGGTCACCAATACTCCTAGCGTCGGTCACAGAGGCTGTGACGGCTGGTGGGCAGTAGATGGAAATAGTCATCGATTGTGTCGGAGATCCCAGAGCCACCCGTGGTGTGACCGGCGTCTCTCCGAATATCGAAAGCCTACCTGCGGGCACGTGTGTCGGGTCAATCCACTTCGCGCACGCCCAGTGCGCAATTTGCGAAGCTGAGCGTTTTCCTCGAGAAGTTGTGCCTAGTAGTTCGACGGCGGGGTTCTCGCGTCCGCGGTCTGAAACCCCTTCCCCACTGCGATTCTCGGATCGTCAGCGATTTGCATCTGCCTGACGGGAGAGCCACACCAGAGCTCGCACACGGTCGCCATTTCCGAGTCACGTATTCAGCTGGACCCGTTCGAGGGCGTGCGCGTCGAGATATCCTTGCTGTTGATAATGGTGCGTCAGACTGTTACGCAGGGCACACAGAGATGCGTGAGACACGGGTCGCGAGAGAGTTCGCGCCACGCAGGTCGTGCCGGAATCCTTCGTCCCGGCCCGCGGTTGGACACGACGGAGTCGAACAACGACAACCGTCTATGTCAACCTGCTCCCTGGTCAGTCGCCACCCAAATGGAATTACAGGACTTTGCGGCGCGCGCATCGAGATGGGGTTGTTCGGACAGCGAACCCGGACAGGAGGCACAGAGGCCTGCGGTACCGGCGGGACCCAACGGGACGGCGGCCTTCGCGGAACGAAGGCGTAGGCCTGGCGGGCCTGGTGGCGCCGTTCGGTTCGGGCACGGACCTCGTCCTTCATGTCGGCGTCGATCGGGGTCGAGGTCCTAGATTCCCGTCGGCAGGCTCGCCGGGCACAGAGTGCCGTCGATCCACACCGCGTGTGTGCCGTCAGACCGGGGTGCGTACGAATTCCTCCAGGTTCACCGCGCGGAATCGGGCGGGCATCAGCCGCGTCAGCACCGAGATCATGGAAGAGTCGCGCATTCGGCTTCTTTTGGCAGAGGGCACCGACCGGTCGGCAAAGCAGGCCCGTTCTCGTGCTCGGAATTTCGCCGAATCGATCGATGCCCCACGGAGGCCGAGAGCTTTCATGCACGACTGCTGTTGGCCGAGTGCCGGGCGGTACTGCGGCCGAGTCGCGAGGTAGAATTCATGCTGTTCCCGCTGCTCGAGCGGTGCGCGCGGTCTGGGCTCCTTCTGCCGATCCTCGATGCGGGCCCAGCCTTGTGCACACTCGTGCAGCACATCAGCGAGACTCACGAGATGACTCCTACGATCTCAGATTTCCTCGACCGCCTTTTGAGCCTCCGACACCCTTCGGAACCGTCGACCAACTCGTGAACTAATGTCTTCGGGTGCGCTCGTGCGACGCGGTGGACGTCGGTAGGTCCCAGAGGTGAACCGAGTACATCACTCGGGTGTCGTACGGTGCAATCCCGATAACGCGGTGCTAGGTGCGTTCAGCGAACTGAGGGCGTGTTCAGTGATGTCGAGGAGTGCAGCTTTGACAGAAGCGCGGTCGCGGGCGTCCAGTGAGATGATCGGGACGTCTTCGGCGATGGCCAGGGCTTCACGAAGCTCCGCTGCGCTGTATCTCGGCGCGTTGTCGAACTCATTGATCGCGACCACGAAAGGCATGTTGCGCGCTTCGAAATAGTCGACAGCGGCGAAGCTTTCGGCAAGCCTACGGGTGTCGACGAGGATGATGGCTCCGATCGCTCCGCGGACTTGGTCGTCCCACATGAACCAGAACCGATGTTGTCCTGGAGTCCCGAACAGGTAGAGGGTCAGGTCGTCGGCCAGTGTGAGACGGCCGAAGTCCATTGCGACCGTTGTCGTGTACTTCAGTGGGGTCGGTGTGAGTGTGTCGACTCCAGCACTGGCCTCGGTGACAAGCGCTTCCGTTCGTAGTGGAACTATCTCCGAGACCGTGCCGACAAGGGTTGTCTTGCCGACCCCGAATCCACCGGCGATGACCAGTTTCGCCGAAGTCATCCGGGAGGGGCTACCGGGTGACAATCGCGCTCCCGCGGTGGCCGCGCCGAGATGCACACCCTTCACTCGGGTGTCGCCGACGGCCGGGGAAGCGCTTGAATTTCTGATCCGACGCGCTCGACCAGGACAGCCATCTCATAACCGACCTGTCCGAGGTCGCAATCCGCGGTGGTCAGAGCGGCTAGTTGGGCGCCGTGACCGACGCTCATCAACAGTAGATAGCCGTGCTGCATCTCGACGACCGATTGCAGCACTCGGCCTCCGTCGAACAGGGTGGAAACACCGGTGGACAGGCTGGCGAGACCGGCCGTCACGGCTGCTAGTTGCTCGGCGCGATCGATGGGAAGACGAGCGCTGGCGGCCATCAGAAGGCCGTCTGCGGAGACGAGAACGGCATGGGTTACACGCGGTACGTCTTTGGCGAAGTTCGAAACCAACCAGTCCAGGGTGCCCCGGCTTGTCATGAGAGTCCCATCTGCGGTTTGAGTGCTGGGCTGAAGGCGCCATGGCGTCCAGTCCTGCCCGCCTGGACGCCGGACTGGTGGCGGGCGAGCTTCTCGCGAACGGCGGCGGGTGTACGGACTGGGGACGGGTTTGGCTCAACGACATCGACGCTGCCGGGCACGAGTCGTCGCCCGGGAATCCGCTGAGGCAGACCGGTGGGTGTGATGTCGGAGGAGGATTCGACGGCGCGTTGAGCTGCGGACCACCCCTCGTCTGCGCTCGACCCCCACTCGAAACTGTCGTGGGTTGTGGGGTCGGTCAGCCATGCAGGCGCGATACTGGCAAAGATCGGCGGTGGTGCGATCGGGCTCGCGGAATTGTCCTCGTCGAAGACGCGAGACTCGAAGAACGCGGTTGTCCGTGTAGGACGGAGCCGGTGTCGCGGGATGGCTTCCTGTCCTTCGGTGTTACCCACCGGGGCGGTGCCGGTTGATGGCGTGCGGCGTGCGCCTATCGATGCGCCTGGCGTGCGGTGCGGGAGTCGCGGATGATCCGAGTCGTCACTGCTTCTTGTCCGACGGCTGTCCGCCGGCGCTATCGTCGCGGGTTCGTTCGGACTCGTCTTGTGCGCGTCCGGTGTGGTCCATGGGGCGTCTGCAGGTACCGCATGCTGAGCGTCTAGGCCGCGCACTCTACGAGTGACGGGCGCTGCGGCGACAACGTTGCCATTTCGTTCGGCTACCTTGACGAGCAGGGCTCGGGGAATGGTCACGGCGGCGGTGATTCCCGCATTCCGGGACATCTCCAAGGTTGAGCGGAGGGCGACTGTCATCGCATGCCGGGCAGCGAGCGTGCCGACGACGAACAGACCCATTCGTCGGGCGGTGTCTGCGCTGACCGCGAAGGTGTCAGCGAGCCGATCGTTGACGGCGCCGAGGTCGGCGGGCGACATCCCGATTCCGTGGTCGGCGACCTCGATCAGCAGACCACCTTCAGTTGTACGGATGCACTGGATCGTGACAGCGGTGTCTGGTGAGGAGAATTGCAGAGCGTTGTCGACCAACTCGGCGAGGATCCGTACGAGGTCGGCGCCGGCGGCCCCGTTCAGTGCGACGTCAGGGATGGTCCGCACCTGTACACGCCGGTAGTCCTCGACTTCGGAGACTGCCGCGCGGACCGCGTCGGTCACCTGCAACAGGGGTTGACGGGTGCGCCGGTCACGGTTTCCGGCAAGGATCAAGAGATTTTCCCCGTGTCGTCGCATTCGGGTCGCGAGGTGATCGAGGCGGAATAGATTGTCGAGTCGCGCGGCGTCTCGTTCTTCGAACTCGAGTTGCTCGATTAGTTCCAGTTGTGAGTCGATCAGTGAGCGACTCCGCCGTGCCAGGGTTTCGAAGACACGTGTCATTTGCAACCGCAGATGCGCTTGCTCTCCGGCCAATCGCAAGGCCTGACTGTGGATGCCGTCGATCGCGCGGGCGACTTGTCCGATTTCTTCTGTGGTGTGCACGTCGATCGGTTCGATGTCGGGTGCGCCGACGTTGCTCTCGGTTTTCAGTCGCGCGACTGCATCGGGCAGGCGGGTGTGCGCAACCTCGATCGCCCCCCGGCGTAAACGACGCAGAGGGGCCAACAGCGATCGAGCGACCAGGACGGCCAGCACGACGGCGGTGAGTAACAGTCCCATTACCACCGCGGTGTCGCGCCAGGCGCCGATGCGTTGGTTGTTCGATTTGGTCGTGACGGCGTCGCTGAGCGCGGCGGACGCGGCAGAGACAGCCGCCTCGTACTGATCAATGCTGGTGAACAGGGACAGCTTGAGTTCGTCCAGGACTTGATGGGCGTTTCCGGTTGAGTCGAGGCGCGCCAGTAGTTCGATGCGATCAGCGACCAGTTGTTGCAGCGCTGCGACAGCCTCTCCGTCGGTGAATGGGAGTTGGGCGGCCTGCTGAAGGAGGACGCCTTCAGTTTGCAGGTGGGCTCGTAGCTCCCCTGCTTTGGCTGCGAGCTCCTTGTCCGACTCGTTCTCGTGCATCGGTGTTGCGGCGACCACGGCCAACCCCTCCGGAGAAAGCATCTTCTGTGCGGACCACAGTCCCTCCAAGCCCCTGGCATAGGCGGCGACATCGTGATCGACGATCGGCTCCAGGATCGCGCGTACGGACGCCCCCAGTGCGTTGCGGATGGCATCGAGTTGTTCGGTGAGTGTCTCCATACCAGTCGGGCCACGCCTTGCCTGGGCGCTCAGCGCCTGCGCACTGGCCAGCGCATCGGCAACGGTGCGCGCAGCATCGTCGGTGAGGGCCTTCGGGGGATCCAGCGATTCGACACTACGGATGGTGGCATCCAGGCTGTCGATCAGGTCCGGGGTGACGGTGCGTTGTGCCAGAGTGCCTGTCACGACGGCCACGTCGGAATCAAGTTCGATGAGCAGTGGAACCAAGCGTATCCGGTCGGCGGCGACGGCGAAGTCGGCAGCCTCACGAAGTCGGTCCTGGACGCGCAGCCCGCCGAGGGATGCCGCTACCACAAACGGAACGATCAGGACTACGGCCATCTTCCAGCGCAGCGGCCACGAAGAAATCGACACGACCGCAGCACGCGGTGGCAAGCCGGTAGCGATCACGACTCTCCTTGATGATTATCCGACCTACTGGTGTGGTTCGAGTCGAACTGCTCGCGGACCTGTCGGAACCGCCACTACTCGTCGTTTCGTCGGGATTTCCTGTGGTCAGGCCCGGGTTTTGCTGGCCTGTCGAGCGCGCACTTGACTCGCGATTCCGGCCGCGGTGACCTGCACGAAGTTCCGCACTCGTATTGCGATACCAGGACTTTCGAAATGGGCAACCTGGGGAGTAACAACGAAGAATTCGGCCAGTGCGTCCACGACTATCTGCGCATCCGGGGACGAACCGAACTCCGCATGCTGCTCCACGGAATCCCAGCCGACGCGCATGAGGTAAAGACCGTCGGTGTCTACGCTGCGAACGAGTTCCGCGGTCTTGCCGCCGTTGGCGGCAACGAGGTGCTTCTTCACACCGGCGAATGCTCGCTCGAAGTCGGATTGGCGATCGACTGCCACAGTGACATGGGCGTGCTCGAAGATCATGTTGTAACTCTTTCTCGCTCTGTTCAGTATCTGAAGCGTCATATCTGTTGTGCTTGCCTGCCGTGCGGAGGAAAGGTCACGTCTCAGTAGCTGAGAGCTCGACGTGTCCCACATGATGTCCGCACGTCGACCGGGTCTACTTGGGGAGCGAGCTGCGGTTCCGGATACCGTCCGTGCAGAGTTCGGCGCCGATTCCGAGTAGCCATACGTCCTTGGCGATCGCGGTTCCATCGGGAGTGGGTCGAATTCCGTTGCGCATACCGGGTGTTCGAACGTACAGGCCGAGGAGGCCTGCGGCGAAGCCGGTGAGCGCCGCACCGGCGACCGCGGCGGGGACAACAGGGGTGAGCAGGGCCGCGCCGAGGGCGATCTCGGCTCCGGCGAGCAGCTTGAGGAACTTGGGTGCCTCGATGCTGTTGAGAACCGGGTAGGTCCCGGCGGCTAATCCGTGCACGCCTGCAGCCATCTCCTTGTTCCCGGACCATTTGCCGAGACCGGAGCTGAGAATGAACGCGCCCGTTACGATTCGGGTCGGCAGGTGGGAGGTATCGATACGAGGCATGTCTTCGGGTGCTTTCGGTTGGCTGGTGTGTGTGGTAGCTGACGCATCTGGCGGCTGGTGGGTTCGCCGGATCACCTGCGGTCAACCGCCTGGTGATCGCGTGGAGCGGCGGTGTCGCCCGTCAACGGACGCCGAGGGTCTCGGGATCACGGTGGGGAGTTGATTTCGTTGAGGGACGCTTGCGGAGCCGAAGCAGCCCGGCGACGATGAGGATCAGACCGAGCAGTGCCGACCCGAATGGGACGACAACTCCCATCAGCGTGAGCAGCTTGCCTACCGTCGACGCGGTGGCTGCCGCGTCAGCGACAGACTGATCGGTGAGTTGCGTATCGAGGGCAAGAACCGGCATGACGCTGACGTTTTCACCACCGATTTCGACGTTTGCGATCACCTGCAGGTTCAGTGACCCGTCGGCAGGCGTTCCGAGGGTCTTGTCGGTGGAAAGCGCCAGCTTGCTGACGGCGGTGTAATTGAACGGCACCGGATCGGGAAGCGAACCGGACGCGGCGCCCAGCTTCGCTTGCAGATCAGCTGGCAGAAGCGGCGCGAGTGAGGCGAGCTGAGCCTTCGGCATGGCGGGCGGCAGCCCGTTGAGAATATTGGGATCAGCCAGTGGGCCAGCTGCTTCGACGGTGTAGTTGAGCACGTCTCGACCCGATACGGAGCCCTCACCGGCAAAAGTCATCGGTGCTGTCGTCCTGGTCGCGAAGTCGTATAGCGCATAGCTTGCGTCCGGATTCGGATTCATCGGCCATCCCACCGTGAGACCTGCGTGCGGCTCCACTTCGACCCCGTCCGGGGCTGGTGCGCTGTCCATGGTCGTGCGGTCAATCGCGTAGGTGTGGTTGGAGGGCATGGATACTCCTCCGGGCGCTTCAACAGTCAGGTCATCGTGTGTAATGGCAGTGTTCCCGTCCACACTCGAGACGTAGACGTGTCGGTCGACGGCGACCGGGACATTGGTAGCCACCACGTTGGCAAGATCGCCGGCCTGCAGAGCCGTAGGATTGAGCATCGTCCCCGTGCCCTCGTAACGAAGATTGACATCGAGGTCATCAGGCATCTTCGAGGCTGCCGGCACTAGGAAGAATCTCAACGTCACCGCGAGCAGGACGAACAGAACACCAACTGTAAAAGATAGTTTCGTTGATCGGGGTACTGACATGGAAATCATTCCTAGTGAGAGATTTGCGTGACTTTGCCGGCGAGTGGTGCCGTGGTGTTTTCGGGCCGGAGCTTTCGGTTCCGTGAGGGTCCGCGGTGTCCTCGGTCTGGAGCCGCAATCAAATCGACTTTCGGTTACGTACTCGTGTGGCGATGCGGATCGGCTCGGTGCGGGTCGGCCAAGACCCGAGCGGGCGGGTCTTGGCCGGACCTGTCTAGATGAAGGGGACGTCGGGTTCGTTACCGGCGAGGATCCGCCCGTAGAGTTCAGCGTTGGTCGAGTGCAGCAGGAACGAGTGCACCGACATGGTCCGGATGTCCCGCAGAATCGAACCCAGCTTGTCCTGAGCCCGCAACGCATT
>SEEV01000104.1 GCA_004211695.1 Rhodococcus sp. (in: high G+C Gram-positive bacteria) | reverse complement strand
GTACACCTCTGGTTCGACCGGCGCGCCCAAGGGTGTGGTGGTCACTCACCGAGGCCTTGCAGGTCTGACCCGGGCGCGCCACGCCGTCTATCGCGTCGACGCCTCCGCTCGCGTGGCGCATTTCGCGTCGCCGTCCTTCGACATTTCCATCGAAGAATTGCTGCTGGCGTTTACTGCCGGCGCGTCCGTAGTGATCGTGCCGCCAGAGGTGTTGGCCGGCGACGAACTGACCGAACTGCTCCGGCGCGAACAGGTCACCCACGCGATTCTCACTCCGTCCGTGGTCGCGTCGATGGATCCCGCAAGGTTGCCTGACCTTGTTGTGCTGGACGCGGGCGGGGAGGCACTTCCCCCCGAACTGGTCGCACGCTGGGCGGCCGGCCGGACGATGGTGAACGGCTACGGTCCCACCGAAGCCACCGTGACGACGACGGTGAGCGGAGCGCTCGGCGTCGACTCGACAGTGACCATTGGTCGTCCCATCGCTGGCACCAGCGCCCTGGTCCTCGACGGCAGGTTGCGGCCGGTGCCCGTGGGTGTGGTGGGCGAGTTGTATCTCGCGGGTCCTGCTTTGGCGCGCGGGTACGCCGGTGCGCCAGGGTTGACGGCGGAACGATTCGTGGCGAACGTGTCTGGTTCGGGCCGGATGTATCGCACTGGTGATTCGGTGCGGTGGAGTGCTTGTCATGAGCTCGAGTTCGTGTGCCGTGTCGATGACCAGGTGAAGGTGCGTGGGTTCCGGGTCGAACTCGGGGAGATCGACGCGGTGCTGAGGTCCTTCGGCGGGGTCGATGCTGCGGTGACGGTGGTTCGAGGGGACGTGCTGGCGTCGTATGTGGTGGGGGCGCGGTTGGAGGGGGAGGTGCTGCGGGAGTTCGTGAGTGAGCGTTTGCCGCGGTACATGGTGCCTGCGTCGTTGACCGTGTTGGGTGAGTTTCCGCTGACCCGGAGTGGCAAGGTCGATCGTGGCGCGTTGCCGGAACCGGTGATGCCGTCGGTTCGTCCGGCGCGGGGGCCGCTCGAGGAGTTGGTCGCGGGGGTGGTGGCCGAGGTGCTGGGTGTGGGGGAGGTGGATGCGGAGACCGACTTCTTCGCTCTCGGCGGCAACTCGCTGTCGGCAACGCGGGTGGTGTCCGCATTGTCGGCTGCCACCGGCGTGCGGCTTGGTGTGCGCGAGCTGTTCGAGCGGCCGACCGTGGCCGGTCTGGCCTCTGTGCTCGCCGAAGGCGGCGAGCAGCGCCCTCCGCTCGAACATCGTCCCGCCGAAGGACCTGTGCCGCTCGCGCCCGCGCAGCAGCCGCTGTGGGTGCTCGACCGAGTGGAGCCTGAATCCTCCGCGTACACAGAGCCGTTTGTAGTGGATTTCGTGGGTGACTTCGACGCGAACGCAGCGCGACTTGCTCTGAGCGATGTTCTCGACCGCCATCCCGTGTTGCGCACTGTCTTTCCCGAAACCGAGCACGGCCCAGTTCAAGACGTCGCAGCTACTTCGGTCGACCTGGTCTCGTTGAACCCGAACGAACTGCCCGACTTTATTGCGCGCGGCTTCGACCTGACCGCGGAACCACCTATCCGGGTGGGCCTGTGCGCGCACGAACCGGGTCGACACACGCTCGCTGTGGTCGTGCACCACATCGCGGTGGACGGGCTCTCGATCGCCCCACTCGTGCGAGACGTGGCCACAGCATACGAGGCGCGGTCGAACGGCCGGACCCCCGACTGGGCCCCGCTACCGGTCGACTACGCCGACTACAGCCGATGGCAGCGAGAGTTGCTGGGCGACGCTGCGGATCGCGACAGTCTGGCAGGCCGACAGCTCGAGTACTGGACGACCACACTGGCAGACGCACCCACGCTGCTGTCGCTGCCGACCGACCGGCCCCGCCTTGTCGGTGACACGTCGAGCGCCGGGCAGGTGCGGTTCACGGTATCTGCGGAGTTGCACCAGAAGCTGGAAAGACTCGCGCGCGACAAGAACTCGACGACATTCATGGTGCTGCACGCAGCACTTGTCGTCTTGCTGTACAAGCTCACCGGAACCGACGACATTGTTGTGGGAACTCCGACGTCGGGACGCACCGACCCCGCCCTGGACGACGTCATCGGGATGTTCGTGGGCACCGTGCCGTTGCGTAACCGAGTGAACCCGCGTGCCTCCTTTGCTGAACTGCTCGCATCGGTGCAGTCCACGGATCTGGCGGCGTTTGCGAACTCGGACGTTCCGTTCGACATGATTGTGGACGCCGTGGCGCCGGCCAGGTCTGGTGGCCACCATCCCCTGTTTCAGGTGATGCTCGCGTTCGAGAACTTCGCTGAACCGTTCCCCGAGCTTCCCGGGATCGATATTCAGCCGCGAGAAACCAGCCTGGGCGTCAGCCGGTTCGACTTGGAAGTATCGGTACACGAACGACGTTCCGGTGATGGTGACGCCGATGGTCTGGTGGGGTCGATGACCTTCCCCGAGGCGCTGTTCGACCAGGACACGGTCACGCAGTGGGGAGCACGACTTCTGCGCGTGTTGACGGCACTGACGGATGAGCCCGAAACCGCGGTCGGTGCCATCGACGTGCTGAGCGTGGAGGAGCGGACGTTCACGCTGTCGGGTGACGACGGCGTCGAACTCGAAACCGAGTCGCTAGCCGAACTTTTCGCCGCGCAGGTGGCTGCCGGCCCGGATGCCGTCGCCGCGACGTTCGGCAACGACAACCTGACGTATGCCGAGTTGGATCGCCGCTCGGACGAACTTGCCGGCAGGCTCTACGGTATCGGCGTAGGGGTCGAAGATGTCGTGGCGGTCGCGGTGTCACGGTCCATCAACGCAGTGATCGGCATCGTGGCCGTAGCGAAGGCAGGCGGCATCTACATGCCCGTCGACCTCGACTACCCGGCCGAACGCATCCGGTATCTACTCAGGGACGGGTCGCCCGCGGCGCTGCTCACCAGCGAAGCCGACGCCGAGCGCCTTCCGGCGGTCGAATGCCCCACCATCATGGTGACGCCACCTGCGAACGCTGGTTACAGGCAGCGCGTCAACGAGTACGCACGAGGGCGCGGCGCCTACTTGATCTACACGTCGGGCTCTACCGGGCAGCCCAAAGGCGTGCTCGTCTCGCACGCGAACGTGTTGTCACTATTGGCCAACACCCACGAGGAATTCGGATTCGGTTCTGGAGACGTGTGGACGCTGTTCCACTCGTTCTCGTTCGACTTCTCGGTGTGGGAGATGTGGGGAGCACTCGTCACCGGTGGCCGGTTGGTGTTGGTCGACCACTTCGTGGCTCGTTCGCCCGACGAATTCGCGGCGCTGCTCGAGGACGAAGGCGTCACGGTTCTCAATCAGACGCCCTCCGCATTCGGTCAACTCGTCGACCGAGAGTTACCGCTCAGCCTCCGACTGTTGATCCTTGGCGGCGAGGCCCTCGACGCCGCCACTGTGGCTCCGCTGCTCGAGCGGCGCCCGGACATCCGCGCCGTCAACATGTTCGGCATCACGGAGACGACCGTCCACGTCACTCGCCACGATCTGACGAATCTCGAAACCCGACCCTCCATCGGACGGCCGCTACCGGGCCTCCGGACGTATGTATTGGACGCGTCACTGCAACCGGTGCCGCCCGGGACCGTCGGTGAGTTGTACGTGACGGGCACGCAGGTGTCCCGCGGGTACCACCGGCAGCCAGCGCTCACCGCGGCCCGCTTCGTCGCCTCGGCGGACGGTGAGCGGATGTACCGCACAGGCGACCGAGTCCGCCAATCTCCGGACGGAACTCTCGACTACGTCGGTCGTGCCGATTCCCAGGTGGAGATCCGTGGTTACCGCATCGAGCCAGGTGAGATCGAGGCTGCACTGCTGCAGCATCCCTCTGTCGACGCGGCCGCGGTGGTCCTGCGGGATACCGCGCTCGGCACACAGTTGGTGGCGTACCCGGTCACGACTTCCGACGCAGCCACCCTGAAGCACCACCTCCGGACGGTCCTGCCGGAACACCTGATTCCTGGCCTTATCATTCCTGTGCGGGGAATCCCGCTGACAGCCCACGGCAAGCTCGACGTGCAGGCGCTGCCGGAACCGAGCGTTACACCAGGCGACGGGCAGGGTACCCACACCCCCATCGAGGACGTGGTGGCCGACGTGTTCGCCGAGGTGCTCGGCGGTGCCGAGGTGGGAACGCGGCACAATTTCTTCGATCTGGGCGGCAATTCGCTGCTCGCCACCCGAGTGTCCGCGCGGGTGAGCGCCGTCTTCGACATCGACGTGACGGTGAAGGACGTTTTCGAAGCCGCCACCGTCGCCGAGTTGGCCGCCCGGATCGAAGAGCGATCCGGTGCCGGGCGTCGGCGTCCGCCGCTGCGACCCGCCTCGGGCTGCGGCCGCATTCCACTCTCATCCGCGCAGCAGCGGATGTGGTTCGTCAATCAGTTCGACACCGGTGCTTCGGGATACAACCTTCCGCTCGTCGTGCGACTCGACGGGGAACTGGATGTTCACGCGCTGGCGTCCGCGGCACACGACCTCATCGAACGGCACCGGACTCTGCGCACCGTGTACCCGTCCGATTCCGACGGCGTGCACCAGGTCGTGCTCGACGCGGATGACGTCGTGCTGGATCTGGCCCCCATTGCTTTACCCGAGGAAGCCATCGCGGCGCACCTGCGGGCATTCGCCGACAACGGATTCGACGTGTCCGTCGACGCACCGATCCGGTCGCGGCTGTATCGCGTCGGACCCGACGCGCACGTGTTCGCCCTCGTGGTGCATCACATCGCCGCCGACGCGTGGTCGCTGACCCCGCTGATCCGCGACACGATGACGGCGTACCAGGCCCGGCTCGCCGACCGCAGTCCCGAGTGGCCTCCGCTACCCGTGCAGTACAGCGACTACAGCGTGTGGCAACGGGCCGTGCTCGACGAAGCGTCCGCCGACACCCTCCGGCAGTACTGGCTCGACACGCTCGCGGACCTGCCCGAGCAGGTCACCGTGCCCGCCGACCACCCGCGCCCTGCCGCGGCGTCCGGTCACGCCGGCACCGTCGGCATCGAACTCGACGAGCAGGTGCACGACGCACTGAACGCGCTGGCACGCAACGGTCGGGCCACCACGTTCATGGTGCTGCACGCCGCGCTGGCGGCCGTTCTCTCGCGGTACAGCGGCAGCCGCGACGTACCGATCGGCACCGCCGTCGCCGGCCGCACCGATCCGCAACTCGACGACATGGTCGGGATGTTCGCCGGCACCCTCGTGCTGCGCACCGCAGTCGACCCGTCGGCAAGCTTCACGGAGTTGCTCGCCCACGTCCACGAACAAGACATTGCGGCTTACACCCACGCCGACATGCCGTTCGAGACGCTGGTCGAGTTGCTGAACCCGGCGCGGTCGACGTCCCACCACCCGCTGTTCCAGGTCGCGCTGTCGATGCAGCGCAGCCGGCCGGGTCAGGTGACGCTGCCCGGGCTGACGGTGACACCCGTCGGAGACGTCGTGGACCGGGCCAATTTCGATCTGCAGCTGGCCGTCACCGAGTCCGGCCCCGGCGGGCGCCTGCACCTCGACTTCGGTTACGACGCAGACCTGTACGACCACTCGTCGATCGAACTGTTCGCCTCGCGGCTGGTGCGGTTTCTCGAGGCCGTCTGCGCAGACCCCCTGCTGCCGGTGGGCGACGTCGACCTGTTCGACGCCGCGGAGCGCGCCGCACTGGTGCCCGCTGTCGGTCCCGCTGCCCCCACGCCGTCGACGCTGCGCGAAATCCTGACCCGCGGCGTCGCCGTCGCACCGGACGCTGTCGCGGTGTCCGGCGGGGGCGTCGAGCTCACCTACCGCGAGTTGGACGCGAGATCCGACGCGATGGCACGTGAACTCGCAGAGAACGGTGCGGGACCCGGAAGTCTGGTGCCGTGGGCGGACCCGAGGTCGGTCGACTCGGTGGTGCGCCTGTGGGCGATCGCGAAGACCGGCGCGGCGCCGGTGCTGTTCGACCCCGCGCGCACCGCCTTCACCCCACATGAGTGGGAAAGCGTGCCGGGGCACACCGTGCCGCTCACGTCCGAGGCGGCGTACGTCGTGTACACCTCGGGAACGACGGGCACACCCAAGGGCGCCGTGGTGACGCACGACGGTCTGGCCGCGCTCGACGCCGACCTGCGCGAGCGGTACGCAGCGGGTCCCGGCTCGCGGATGGTGCACCGTGGCGCGGCCGGATTCGACATGACGCTGCTCGAGGTTCTGGTCGCGGGGGCGTCGGGAGCCACCCTGGTGGTCGCGGCGGACGCCGAGTACGCCGGCCCGGCGCTCGCGGAACTGATGGAACGCGAACGCATCACCCACGCGTGCATGACACCGACGATCCTCGCCACCCTCGGCGATCGGGCGCTTCCGGATCTGCAGGTGCTGATGGTGGGCGGGGAGCGCCTCAGCCCCGAGTTGACGAACCGCTGGGCCGCCGGACGTCGCCTGTACAACGCGTACGGTCCCGCCGAGACCACCATGTACTCCTTCAGCACCGGTCCGCTCGTGGCGGGGGAGCCGGTCTCGGTCGGCGCGCCCGTGCGCGGTGTGTCCGCGGTGGTACTCGACGACCGGCTCCGTCCGGTCCCTCCGGGCCTGCCCGGGGAGCTGTATCTGGCGGGCAGCGGCCTGGCCCGCGGCTACCGGGATCAGCCACGTCTGACGGCGGAGCGGTTCGTCGCGGCGGACGATGGCGCACGCCGGTACCGCACGGGTGACCTGGTGCGCTGGCGGAAGACCGCCGGCGGATACGAGCTGGAATATCTGGGCCGCAACGACTCTCAGATCAAGATGCGGGGAGTGCGCATCGAGCCCGCGGAGATCGACACCGTCATCGCCCGGCTCTCCGACGTCGCCTTCGCGGCCACCGTGGTACGCCGGACCGGTGCGGGCACCGAGATGCTGGTGTCCTACGTGCTGCCGAACGAGCACCTCGACACCCACGATCTGCGACGTCGCCTCGCCGAAGTGTTGCCGTCGTACCTGGTGCCCACCGCCGTGGTGGTGCTCGACGCCGCGCCGCCCACCGTGAACGGCAAACTCGACCTGCGGTCGCTGCCGCAGCCGGAACTGGCGGTCGCCGAGAACGATGCGCCGATCACCGACACCGAACGCGCGGTGGCAGCGGTGTTCGCCGACGTCCTCGGAAGCGACAGCGTGGGCCGAGGGACGCACTTCTTCGACGCGGGCGGCAACTCCCTGCTCGCCACCCAGCTGACGGCACGGCTCACCGACTCCCTGGGGCACGCGGTGCCGCTGCGAACCCTGTTCGCGCACCCCACCGTTTCCGAACTGGCCGAAGCCCTCGACGACGCAGTCCCCGAAACCGATCTCCGGCCCGCCCTGGTCGCACGGCCGCGGCCCGATCGCATTCCCCTGTCCCGCAGCCAGTACCGCATGTGGGTGCTGAACCGCACCGATCCCGACTCGCCGACGTACAACCTGCCCGCCACGGTGCGGATGGACGGCGTGCTCGACGTCGACGCGCTGACCGCGGCATTCGAGGACGTGATCCGGCGGCACGAGACACTCCGGACGCGGTATCCGATGGACGGCCAGCCGTACCAGGAGATCCTCGACCCCGCACCGCTCGACCTGGATCCGGTCGACGTGCGCGATCCGGCCGAATTCATGAACCAGTTCGCCTCCCGCGGCTTCGACCTGACGCACGACCGACCCATCCGGGTTGCGCTGTTGCGGCTCGATCCCCGAAGCCACGTGCTGGCCGTCAACATCCACCACATCGCCGCCGACGGATGGTCGCTGACACCGCTCGTCTCCGACGTGCTCAGTGCCTACGCGGCACGCTGCTCCGGCACCGCCCCGCACAGGGAACCGCTGCCGCTGCAGTACGCCGACTACGCCGTGTGGGAGCGCGAACTGCTCGGCGGAGAGTACGGGCAGCGCCGCGTCGAGCACTGGCGTCGGGCGCTGGACGGCGTCGACGGCACGGCGCCGCTGCCGACGGATCGGTCTTCGAGCGGTTCGAACCGCGCCGGTGTCGTCGAATTCGAGGTGTCGGCGGACGTGCAGCAGGCGGTGCATCACCTGGCCGCGCAGCACCACGCGACACCGTTCATGGTCCTGCACGCGGCGCTGTCCGTGGTGCTGTCGAGGCTCGGCGCGCAGTCCGACGTCGTCGTCGCCACGGCCGTCGCCGGGCGCGGGGAACGAGCACTGGACTCCCTGGTGGGCATGTTCGTGAACACCCTCGCACTGCGGGCGCAGGTGCTGCCGGACATGCCGTTCACCGGGCTACTCGCGCAGGTCCGGGACTTCGACGTCGCCGCATTCGAGCACGCGGACGTGCCGTTCGAGGTGGTCGCCGGACTGCTCGGCGGTCGAACCCCGCAGGTGGCCCTGGCGTTGCAGAACGTGCAGATACCCACCGTCGAGGCGGCGGGCATGATCGTGACGGCCGGGGAATTCGACACCGGAACAACGAAATTCGACCTCCACCTCACGCTCACCGAGACGTCGAACGACGGTACTCCCGCAGGAATGAGCGGCGCCGCGGTGTACTCGGCCGCCCTCTTCGACCGGCAGACGGTGCAGTCGCTCGTGACCAACCTGGAACGGGTGCTCGAGGCGGTCGGCGCGGATCCCGCCCGGGCAGTCGGCGACATCGCGTTGACCGGCGCGGAACCCCTCGTCGGTGAGCAGCCCGCCGCCGAACGCACCCTCGCCGAGATCCTGACGGCCACCGCCGCCAGATACCCCGACAACGCTGCCCTCACCGACGGCGAGAGCACACTGACCTACCGCGAGCTGGACGAACGTTCCGACGCGCGGGCCCGGGAACTCACCGCGCAGGGTGTCAGGCCGGGTGAGGTCGTGCCGATCGACCTGCCGCGGTCGTCGGACTTCGTGGTCCAACTCTGGGCCGTCGCCAAGACCGGTGCGGCGTTCAGCCCCGTGAGCGGTTTCGGTGGCCAGGACTACCAGAAGTGCGCACGGGACGTGGCGTACGTGATCCAGACCTCCGGGTCCACGGGTGCGCCCAAGGCCGTCGCCGTCACCCACCGTGGGTTGGGGCCGCTCACCGCCGAGGTGGTGCGACGCTACCGGGTGGGCCCCGACGACCGGGTACTGCACGGCTACAACCCCGCCTTCGACGCCGCGCTGCTCGAGATGCTGCTGGCCTTCGGTTCCGGGGCCTGCCTGGTGGTGGCCCCCGCCGACGTCTTCGCCGGTACCGAGTTGCACCGGTTGCTGGTCGACCAGCGGATCACCCACTACCTCTCCACGCCGTCCGTCCTCGCCACGCTCGAGCCGCGCGGGCTCGAGTCCGTGCGCGTCGTGGGTGTCGGAGGGGAGGCCCTGAGCTCCGAACTGGCCGTAACGTGGAGCGCCGGACGGGTCCTGCTCAACGCCTACGGTCCGACCGAGTCGACGGTGGTCGCGACGCTGACCGACGTCGACCCACGGGCCGCGAACGGTGCGGTGACGATCGGCGCCCCGATCCCCGGAACCACCGCGGTGGTGCTCGACACCCGGTTACGCGCAGTCCCCGTCGGCGGTGTCGGTGAGCTCTACCTCGCCGGACCCGGACTGGCCCAGGGATATCTCGGCGCACCCGGCCGGACGGCGGAGCGCTTCGTCGCGGCCCCGGATGGCACCCGCAGGTACCGCACCGGCGACCTGGTGCACCGGCGGGCAGACGGCACCCTCTCGTTCCTCGGCCGCGGCGACCGCCAGGTCAAGTTGCGCGGCATGCGCATCGAACCCGCGCAGGTGGAGGCGGCGTTGGCGGCACTGCCCGGCGTCGAGCAGGCCGCCGTGTCGGTGCAGCGCAACGAACTCGTCGCCTTCGTCGGCGGAACCGGCATCGATTCCCCGGCTCTGCGAGAGCATCTGACAGACCGACTGCCCGCGTACCTGGTGCCGTCCCGCATCGTCACGATGGACGCCTTGCCGCTCACCGCCAACGGCAAACTCGACGTCGCCGCGTTGGCAGCGTGGGACGACGACGTGATCGCGATTCCGCCGCGTACCGCCGTCGAGGAACTGGTGGCCGGTGTGTTCGCGGACGTTCTCGGCTCCGCCCACATCGGTGCCGGGCACAACTTCTTCGAAGCCGGCGGCGATTCGCTATCCGCGACCGCGGTGACGGCCCGCCTGTCCGCGGCGTTCGGCGTCGATGTTCCCGTGCGCGTGCTGTTCGCGAACCCGAGCCCGGCGGCGGTCGCTCGGTGGCTGGGTGACACTGCCTCGGGGGTGGCACGACCGCTCCTGGTTCCGCGCGCGAGCGACGCACGAGTTCCGCTGTCGCCTGCGCAGCAACGGATGTGGCTGCTGAGCCGTGTCGACACCGGTTCGGCCCTGCACAACATGGTCTTCGTCACGCGGCTGGGGAACGACGTCGACGTCGACGCTCTCCTACTGGCGATGCGGGACGTGCTGCAGCGGCACTCGGTACTGCGCACCATCTTCCCCGTCGACGCCGACGGTCCGTACCAGCTGGTGATGCCGGTCGCATCGGTATCCGGTGATCCGACCGACGACGAGGCCGGCTTCTCCGTCGACACGTGGAGCACTCGACCGTTCGACCTCACCACCGAGCCCCCTGTGCGGGTGACGCTGTGGCGCAACGACACCGGCGACTACACCCTCGGCGTCGTGGTGCACCACATCGCGTTGGACGGCGGTTCGATGGGGCCGCTCCTCGCCGATCTCGATACGGCGTACCGGTGCCGCACGGAAGGCACGGCCCCGCACTGGGCGCCGCTGCCCGTGGACTACGCCGACTACGCAATCTGGATGCGCGATCTCCTCGGGAATGCCTCCGATCCCGACAGCCTGGTTCGTGCCCAACTCGACCATTGGGCGCAGGTGCTCTCCGGAGTGGGGGCCCCGCTCCCGCTGCCGACCGATCGTCCCCGGCCGGAACTGCCCAGCCGTATCGGGGCAAGCGTGGAGTGGACGTTCGACGAAGACATGCGTGAGCGCGTCGGCGCACTGGCACGTCGCCGGGGAACGACCGTGTTCATGGTGCTGCACGCAGCCCTCGCGGTCCTTCTGGCGCGCGTGAGCGGGCACTCCGACGTGGTGGTGGGCACGGCGGTGGGCGGACGTCCCGACCCGGCGCTCGACGCCGTGGTGGGCATGTTCGTCGGCACCGTGGCACTGCGCACCCCGGTCTCCCCGGCGCAATCGTTCGAGGATTTCCTCGCGGACGTTCGCACGGTCGACCTCGACGCGCTCGCGCACGCCGACGTCCCGTTCGACGACGTCGTGGCGCATCTCGCCCCACCACGATCCGCGGCGTACAACCCGCTGTTCCAGGTGATGCTGACGTACCAGCACGCCGTCGAGTTCCCGCAGCTGTTCCTCGGCGCGGACGAGTACCACCCCGACACGCAGGCAACCGAGTTCGACCTCGTCTGGGATGTGACCGACGCCGCCGAAGCCCTGACCGTGCGACTCGAGTACGCCACCGACCTGTTCGACCGGCGGACGGCACTGACGCTCCTGAGCCGGTTTGCTGTCGTCCTCGACGCCGCCCTGACGAACCCCGCGGCAGCCGTCGGTGACCTCGAGATCCTCGACGACGCCGAACGCGTGCAACTCGTGCAGGGGCCGCGGACCGTGAACACGCCGCGGACGCTCCGCGACATCCTCGACACCAGGGCCCGCGCCACCCCGACCGCGGTCGCGGTGGTCGACGGTGACACCCGGTGGAGCTACCGCGAACTCGACGAACTGTCGGACCGCTGGGCCCGCGCACTCGCATCCCGCGGCGTCGGCCCCGAGGACGTCGTCGCCGTGGCAGCACCCCGCGGGTGGCACTGGCTGGTGGCGGTGTGGTCCGTGACCAAGGCCGGTGCGGCATGGATGTCACTGGATCCCACTCATCCTGCGGAGCGGCTCGACTGGATGCTGACCGACTCGCGTGCAGTGCTCGGATTGACCGTCGGCGACGTCGCAGATCTGCCGCGATCCGTCGACTGGCTGCGCCTCGACGAGCCGCCCGCCGATGACGCGGATCCGGCAGCACCTGACGTGGACAACCCGGCCTACGTGGTCTACACGTCGGGATCCACCGGCCGGCCCAAGGGCGTCGTCGTGACACACCGTGGCCTCGCGACACTCCTCGCCAAACCTGCCTACGCATCGGCCGCGGAGGACGGCGAAGCAGCACGGGTTCTGCAGTTGACCTCCCCGACCTTCGACGTGGCGGTGTTCGAGATGCTCTGGGCCGTGTCGTTGGGTGGTGCTCTCGTGGTCGTGCCCGGATTCAGTTTTGCCGGTGACGAATTGGCCCGTTTCCTGGTGTCGCAGAACATCACCCACTTCGCGCTCACGCCGACCGTGCTGGCCTCCCTCGACCCGCACCGTCTCGCCCCGTCGACCATCGTCGTCGGAGGAGAGGCGCTGCCGGCGGATCTCGCCGAGAACTGGTCGCGGCGGCATCGACTGTTCAACGCCTACGGTCCGACCGAGTTCACCATCGAAGCCTCCGTCGCGGGTCCCCTCGAACCCGGCCGGCCGATCACCATCGGCAGCGCCCGGGACGGCAACGCCGCGTTCGTTCTCGACGCGCGCCTACATCCGGTGCCGGACGGGGTCACCGGAGAGCTGTATCTCGCCGGTAGCGGCATCGCACGTGGATACCTGGGCCGAAGTGATCTCACGGCAGGGCAATTCGTCGCCCACCCGTACGGCAAACCGGGGGAGCGGCTGTACCGCACCGGCGACGTGGTGCGGCGTGACCCGAACGGCGAACTGGACTACCTGGGTCGCAGCGACTCCCAGGTGAAGATCCGCGGAATCCGGGTGGAGCCCGCCGAGGTCGACGCCGTGCTGCTCCGGCACCCGGACGTCGAGTTCGCCGTGACGATTGCGGTGCCGACCTCGACGGACACCGTTCTCGCGTCCTACGTCGGGGGTGCCTCGAATCCGACGCCCACGTCCGTCCGTGACTTCGCGCGCGGCCGTCTGCCGCGGCACCTCGTCCCGGCCTCGGTGACGGTCGTGGACACACTGCCACTCCTGCCGTCGGGCAAACTCGACCGCGCCGCACTGCCGGTGCCGACGATCGAGCTCACCGAATCCGCTCTGCCCGCAGGCGAACTCGAAGAGGCGATCGCGGCGGCATTCGGGGAAGTCCTAGGCCGTGACGAGGTACCCGCCGACGAAGCCTTCTTCACCCTCGGCGGCACGTCGATGGGAGCCGCTTCGGTGGCGACCGAACTGCGCCGTCGGCTGGAACGCGACGTGCCCATCGAGTGGATCTTCACTGACCCCACCGTGCAGCGTCTGGCCGCGCGGATCGAAGACGGCGCCCGGCTCGAGAGCTTCTTCGACACCCTGGTCGAACTCCGCCCTGCCGGGGCGGGAGCGCCCCTGTTCTGCGTGCATCCGCTCAGCGGATTGGCCTGGTGTTTCAGCGGTCTCGCGGATCACGTCGGCGATCGTCCGCTGTACGGAGTGCAGGCGACGGGCACGCCGGACCTGCCCGAGACGCTGTCGGAGTTGGCCGCGCGGTATGTCGACGCGATCCGGGTCGTTCAACCGGAAGGTCCCTACCACCTGTTGGGCTGGTCGCTCGGCGGCACCATTGCCCACGAGATGGCCGTCCAGCTTCGGGAAGCCGGCCACGAGGTCGCGCCGCCGGCCCTCCTCGACACCCTTCTGCCGCAGCATCAACCGCCCGAACCGGAAACCCTGAGTGAGGACGAGTTGATCGCGCAGTTCGGCTCGTATGTGAGCGTCGACCGGCTGCGTGAGATCCGGGCGGTGATCGAGCGACTCGAGATGATCGCGTCGACCCACAGCCCGCGCGTGCTCCACGGCGACCTCGACCTCTTCGTCGCCGCCCGAGACCTGAACCGGCACCCGGATGTGGTCGATGCCTGGCGTCGCCACGCCGACGGCGTCGTCACCGGGCACCACATCGACACCACGCACTCCGAGATGGCAGATCCGGGCCCGCTCGCCGAGATCGGCCGACTGCTGCGGAGATCGGGGGACCACGGCGAACCGTGATGCACGTGACGCCGACAGTGGAACTCATCACTACGATGTAGCGATTCAGTCGGGTCAAGACGATGTGAATGACAGCTCGATCGCGCCGCCGCGCGCGACGCAATGTGGAAGAGACTCGATAATGGAAATTCAGGACTACCTGCGAATTCTGCAATCACGATGGAAAATCATCGCGATCACCACCGTGGTGGCGTTCCTCGGTGCGCTGGGAGCGTCGTTGCTGACGACGCCGATCTACGAAGCCTCGACACGGTTGTTCGTCTCGACGTCCGCCGGTTCGTCGGTGAACGAGGTCTACCAGGGAAACCTGTTCTCGCAGCAGCGGGTGACGTCCTACACGAAACTGCTCACCGGTGAGACTCTCGCGCAGCGGACGATCGACAAGCTCGATCTCGGCGGCACGGCCGCGGCGCTCGCCTCACAGGTGAAGGCCAGCTCCGCACCCGACACCGTTCTGATCGACGTCAAGGTGCAGGACCCGTCGCCGGAACGCGCCCGCGACATCGCCAACGCCCTGTCCGACGAGTTCGTCGTCATGGCCCGGGAGCTCGAGACCCCGGAGAAGGGTGGCGCTCCCGCCGCCCGCGTCGTGGTCGAACAGCAGGCGCAGACTCCGTCCGCTCCCGTCTCACCGAAGACGCTCCGCAACCTCGCCCTGGGTGCTGCGGTCGGTCTCCTGCTCGGCATCGCGTTCGCCGTCTTGCGTGATCGCCTCGACAACACGATCAAGGATCGGCGCACCGTCGAGGAACTCGCCGGTTCCGCACTGATCGGCACCATCCCGTTCGACAAGGAGCGGCAGACGCAGCAGGCCATCAACTTCGCCGAAGGCAACTCGTCGAGCGCCGAGTCCTACCGGGAGCTGCGGACCAACCTGCAGTTCCTCGAGGTCGATAACCCGCCGCGGGTCATCGTCGTCACCAGTTCGCTGCCCACCGAAGGCAAGACGACCACCGCGATCAACATCGCGCTCGTGTTGGCGGAGGGCGGCCAGAACGTGTGCCTGGTCGAGGGTGACCTCCGCAAGCCCCGGGTGTCGAAGTACCTCGGCGTCGTCGGTTCCGTCGGCCTGAGCAGCGTGCTGGCCGGCAAGGCCGACCTCGACGCCGTGCTCCAGCCGACGCGGTACACGGGTCTCACGGTGCTGGCGTCCGGACCGATCCCCCCGAACCCGAGTGAGCTCCTCGGAACGGAGACGGCCCGCCAGGTCCTCGCCGAGCTGCGGGAACGATTCGACTACGTGATCGTCGACGCGTCACCGTTGCTGCCGGTCACCGACGCTACCGTGCTGACCGCGATGTCGGACGGTGCGCTGGTCATCGCGCGGCACGCCGAAACCAAGCGCGACCAGCTGTCGCGGGCGGTGGGCAACCTGCACAGCGTGGGGGCCACCATCCTCGGAACGATCATCACCATGACGCCGAGCCGCGGGCGGGGTGTCTACGAGTACAAGTACTACTACGAGACCGACAAGTCCCTGCCGCAGATGCAGCAGGCCGCCCCCGCGCAGGCTCCCGTGCAACCGCCGGCACCGCAGCAGCCCGCACCCTACGTTCGCGAGGAGTACACGCCGCAGTCGTACGGCGGAAACCCGCAGGAAGTCCCGGCCTACCAGGGCGCCCCCGCGTACCAGGGCGACCAGAGCCAGCAGTGGTACGGAACTCCCGACCACTACGGCCACGAGCAGCAGGCGGGCGCACCGATGCCTCCCGCACCGAGGCGCACCCGCCGCTACCGTGAAGACCAGGACGCCTGGTCAGAGGCGGACGCTCCGCGCGATCACACCCAGTAGATCGGCGATCTCGGACCCGATGGTCAGGAACGTGTCTTCGTCCTGTCCCATCGGGTCCGGCACGTCTTCGGGGGTCTCGTCGGCCTTGTGTCTGGGACGTGCCGCCGCCAGATCGGCCACGGATTTCGCATCCGCAGCCTCCGCGAGCCGAGCGGCCTCCCGGAGGGTGAACGTCTTCTTCAGCTGCTCCGGGGCCAGCGCCAGCACCTTCTCGCGCTGACGCTCGGTCATCGTGAGCACCAGGTCGGCGTTCACCGCCAGGTCGGGGGTGAGCGAACGCGCGGTGAAATCGCTGGGATCGCCACCGAGCCCTTCGAGGACTTGCGCGGCCGTCGGTTCCATCGGGCGTCCGACCGCAGCGCGCGTACCTGCACTTTCGGCAGTCAGATCGGTGATCCCGAGCTCCTCGGCGTAGGCCACTGCGAGGCGCTCAGCCGTTGGGGAGCGGCAGACGTTTCCGGTGCAGACGAAGAGAACATGCATGGGCGAAGCATAGGGTCTCGCTCCGCACCGTCCGTACACGCACTGTTGGCTTCGAACATCGGTCGGGGAAATATCGCGCTCACCTGCGCCGGTTATCAAGGGTGCATGCGCTGCACCGTGTTTGGAACCGGATACCTGGGAGCCACCCACGCCGCCTGTATGGCGGAACTGGGCCACGACGTTCTGGGCGTCGACATCGACCCCGGAAAAGTGGCGAAACTCTCCTCCGGGGAGGTCCCGTTCTACGAGCCCGGACTCGCGGAGGTTCTGCGCCGGAACATCGACGCCGGCCGGCTGCACTTCACCACGTCGTACGCCGAGGCCGCGGAGTTCGCGGACCTCCACTTTCTCGGTGTCGGCACCCCGCAGAAGAAGGGGGAGTACGCCGCCGACCTGCGGCACGTGCACTCGGTGATCGACACGCTGGCGCCGCTGCTCGACCGTCCCGCGGTGATCGTCGGAAAGTCGACCGTTCCGGTCGGGACGGCGGCGGACCTGGGTGCGCGGGCCCGGGCGCTCGCGCCCGCGGGTGACGGCGTGGAGGTCGCGTGGAACCCGGAGTTCCTCCGGGAGGGCTTCGCCGTCCAGGACACCCTGCACCCCGACCGGATGGTGCTGGGAGTGGACCGGGAGCGCCCCGGACGGGCGGAATCCGAATTGCGGGAACTGTATGCCCGCCTGCTGGCCGAGGACATTCCGTTCCTGGTCACCGACCTCGCCACCGCGGAACTGGTCAAGGTCTCGGCGAACGCGTTCCTCGCCACCAAGATCTCCTTCATCAACGCCATCTCCGAGGTGTGCGAGGCCACCGGCGCCGACGTCACCCAACTCGCCGACGCACTCGGTTACGACGCGCGGATCGGCCGCAGGTTCCTCAACGCCGGGCTCGGCTTCGGCGGCGGCTGCCTGCCCAAGGACATCCGCGCGTTCATGGCCCGGGCCGGTGAACTGGGCGCGAACCAGGCGCTGCACTTCCTCCGGGAGGTCGACAGCATCAACATGCGACGACGCACCCGGATGGTGGAGTTAGCGGCGCAGGCGTGCGGAGGTTCCCTGCTCGGCGCCAACGTCGCGGTGCTCGGCGCGGCGTTCAAACCGGAATCCGACGACGTCCGCGACTCGCCCGCGCTGAACGTCGCGGGAATGATGCAACTGCACGGGGCGGTCGTGAGCGTCTACGACCCGAAGGCACTCGACAACTCACGACGTCTGTTCCCCACACTGAACTACGCGACGTCGGCGGTCGAGGCGTGCGACAACGCCGACGCGGTGCTCCTGCTCACCGAGTGGGCGGAGTTCGCGGCGCTGCAACCGGACGATCTGAACGGCGTCGTCCGCTCCCGCGTGATGGTCGACGGCCGCAACTGCCTCGACGCCGCGGACTGGCGCGCCGCCGGGTGGGTCTACCGGGGGCTCGGCAGGGGCTGACCTCGACACGGAAGTTGCGATCGGGTCACCGAACGGATCGGACCGCGCGGTTCGGTAACAGGTCAGAAAAATCGCCCGCCGCGATTGCCGGATCGGTAGCGTCAGCCCTAATCGCAACGGGAGGGCCGACGATGTCGAAGGCACGTCACGGATCCCGACTCGCATTCCTCGCTGCCGTTACCTGTGTACTCGGCGTCGCGCCTGCAGCGACGGCAGTGCCTACGCGAACTGGGCCGGGCTGAGCCCGAAACTGAAGGCCGCGGGCTACTGCCTGTTCGCCCTCAACTACGGGCAGAGACCGGGCACCGAACACTATGGGATGGAGACCATGACCGAGGGGGCGCACGAACTCGACAGTTTCGTCGCCCAGGTGTTGTCACTGACGGGCGCCTCGAAGGTGGACGTGATCGGGCACTCGCAGGGCGCGACGGTCGCCCGGTACTACATCAACAGGCTCGGCGGCGCGGCCCACGTGAACCGGTGGATCGGTCTGGCGTCCCCGACCTACGGCGGGACGTTCTTCGGGATCGCGACGGCGGTGACGTCGGTTCCCGGGGGCAGCGAGCTGATCGAGCGTTTCGGTTCGGAGGCGCTCGCCGAGCAGGTTCAGGGATCGGAATTCCTCACCGCCCTCAATACCCCCAGCGACACCGTCCCCGGGGTGGAGTACACGACGATCGGGACGCGGTACGACGAGGTGATCCAGCCGTACACCAACGTCGCGCTGCACGACCCCGGCGCGACCAACATCCTCGTCCAGGATCTGTGCCCGATCGATCAGACCGGCCATTTCAACCTTCCCTACGACCCGTTCACGCAGCAATTGGTGCTCAACACCCTCGATCCCACGCACGCCGTCGTGCCGCCGTGCACGTTCGTGCCGCTGGGCACGGGCATCGCGGAAGTGATCATCGCCAGCAACTTCTGACATCGCGTCCCGCCGAACGGTTGCTCGGTTGCTCGGTCGGACCGCTTCGATAGACTGCGGGCCATGGAGTGGGGGGATTCCGGATCGAACCCGTGCACAGTCGAGTCAGGCGGCCCATGAGTTCGGTTCTAGGTGTGTCGGTCGGTGCGAGCGCTGTGCGCTTGGCACGACCCGTCGCCGTGAACCGTGACGACACCGCGAGCCGGCAGCTGCCCGATTTCCGTGCCCAGGTCGTCGCCGCCGGCCCGGACCTGCCGGAGGAGCTCGCCGCAGAATCGATCGGCGTCGTCCTCGCGGGCGCTCCGGACGCCGGGCAGGTGCGCGCCACCGGCGTCGCCTACCGCGACGAAGCCCAGGCCGGCGCCGTGCAGGCCGCGATGGCGCGGCAGCAACTCGTCGACTACCAACTCGTCACCGAGGCCTCCGCGGCGCTGAAATTCCTCGACGTGTCGGGAGCGCTTGGTGAGCACGCGACGCTCGTCTTCTACGACCTGGGCAGCTCCGGGCTCACCGTGAGCGTCGTCGACCGGGCGACGGGCGAGGTGGTGGAGACCACCCGCACCGACACGGTGAGCGGCGACGTCTTCGACCGGCTGATCCGCGACAACCAGGTGGAGAACAAACGCATCGACGCACCGGGCGACGCGGCCGCGAGCCTCGCGCTCGACCTCCGCTGTCGCGAGGCGAAGGAACGGCTGTCCACCGGCGGCGCCGTCGCGGTGCCCGGCGACGGCGGACTGCTGCTGCTCTCGCGTGACGTGTTCGACGCGCTGATCGGTGTCACCGTCGAATCCTCGGCACGCCTCGCCCGCGACGTGATCACGAGGTCCGGACGAGCCCCGGACGCCGTGGTACTCATCGGCGGCGGCGCCCGAATCCCGCTCGTGCGATCGGTGCTGCAGTCGTGGCTCGGGTTGCCCGTCGTCGTTCCCGACCACCCCGAACTCGTTGCGGCACAGGGTGCTGCGCTGCTCGCGCAGCAGGCGCTGCCGCCACGCGTACCGGGCGCCACCGTCCTCCCACCGCAGTATTCGCCCGAGCCCCCGTTCGACACGGACCACTCCCGCCACGCTCCGACCGCAGTGGTCGCGCGCAGCGGTACGCCGTCGAGCACTCCGTCCTGGCTGAGCGCCGCCGCGCCGCCGCCGAGTCAGCCGGTCGCCAAACCGCAGATCCGGGGAGCCGCGCTCGCGGGAAGTGCGCTCGCCGTCGTCGCGGTGATCGGACTCGGTCTCGGGTACGGCGACAACCTGCTGGGACGCACGGAGGGCACGTCCCAGCCGGTGACGACGCAGCTCACCACCGCCCCGCCCGCCGTCACCGAGATGGCCACATCGTCCTCGACGCCGCCCCCGGCGCCTTCGACGTCCGAGGCCGTCGAGGCACCCGTTCGGACGGCGTCCCAGCTCCGGATTCCCGAGCCGGTACCCGCGCCGCCACCACCACCGCCCGCGCCGTTGTTCCCCGGTCTGCCGCAGATCCAGTTGCCGCCCCTGCAGCTGCCCGAACTCCCCAGGTTCCCCGGAACGTAGCCGCCGCACCCCGGCCGCCGATTTGGTGGTGGTCGGGCGCCGCACTTCACGCCTACGATGGGAATGGTTCCGGCGTAGAGAGGATGTGTGCAATGACTGCAAATCCCGCGGAGTTCCACAGCACTCCCAGTGTTCCCAGGCCTTCGGCGGCCGTCGCGCCGGACGACACGCACCGGCTCGTCGCCTACACGAAGCCGATCCTGAAGATGTTCCCGCCCACCAGCGAGCATGCGGCCAAGGTGACGATGCTGACCGTCTACGCGCTGATGGTCATCGCCATCATCTTCATCGTCCTCCGGGAGTTCGGGGCCTTCAGCTAGCGGTTGCCCGCTACTTGGAGTGGCGGCCGCCCCGTGACGGCTTCACCGCGGGTGCCCCGCCGGAAGGGCCCGCGCCGATCGGGCGCGCCAGCATCACCGCGATCGCGGTGGTCAGCGGAACCGACAGTGCCAGGGCGATGCCGCCGACCGCGGAACGCACGATCTCGATGGCGACGGCATCGCTGAGCAGCACGTCCTGAATCGACCGTCCCGCCACGGTGAACAGCAGCAACAGCGGCAACGCGCCGCCAGCATATGCCAGGACGAGGGTGTAGACGGTGCTGGCGATGTGATCGCGACCGACGCGCATCGCCGAACCGAAGATCTGACGCCGCGAGGCGCCGGGGTCCAGCGACGCCAGTTCGAAGGCCGACGCCGCCTGCGTGATGGTGACGTCGTTGAGAACACCCAGCGAGCCGATGATGAAGCCGGCCAGGAGGAGCCCGGTGATGCTGACGTGTTGTATGTACGTCTGGACGTTGGTGTTCTGCTCCTCCGACAGCCCGGTCAGACGGGTCATCTCGATGGTCGCGTAGGAGAGGACCGCCGCCAGGAGCATCGACGCGAGCGTGCCCAGCAACGCCGAACTGGTGCGCAGCGACACACCGTGCGCGAGGTACAGCACGGCATACAGGATCACGGCGCCGGAGACGAGAGCCACCGGGATCGCCGGCTTGCCGTCCAGCAGCGCCGGGAGCGTGAACAGGACGAGCACGCCGAACGAGACGACGATGCCGACGAGGGCGCGGAACCCTCGCCACCGCGCGACCGCGATCACGACGGCGGCGAACGCGAGTGCGATGAGGGTGACGGGCAGGCCGCGGGCGTAGTCCTCGAACGAGTACTCCGTCGTCCCGTTCACGTCCGTCTGGCGGGCCAGCCGAATGTGCTCGCCCACCCGCAGGTCGGGCTGGCCGGGGCCGGGAATGATCTCGAGCAGCGTCTGGGTGCCGGTATTGGGACCGGACTCGATGTCGACGATGCTGCGCTGGCACTCGTACGCGCCGGCCGGCGGTGGCAGCGGCGCGCCCGTGAAGGCGCGCCCGGCCGATGGACTACCGCAGTCGCCGATGTTCTGCATCGTCACCGTGCCCGACTCCGTCACCACCGCACCGCCCTGAGCGCTCTGGAAGGGCTGCTCGACGTCGACGCTCGGCTTGCCGGGCCACAACGCGATGGCGCCGATGAGCACCGCGACACCGATGGCGACGAGCAGCCCGACGACCACCTTCGCGGCCACCGGACCCATCGGGGCCGGACCGTCACTGTGTCCGTGTCCGTGGCCGTGTCCGTGGAACTCGCTCATCGGCCGCGTCGCTGCCGGCTGGATAGTCTCCGCACGCACGACAGGGTAGCCGGACCGCTGCCGGTGCCGCCGTGACGGAAGTGGCGCGAGGTACCGCTGTTGCCGAACTGTCAGGTTCGTATTGCCTTCGTGTCGCTTATATGTCGCCGGTGTGGTTAGATATCGAAGCATGGCACGCAGCAGCTAATCTGCAGCGAACGCCGAACTCCACGCAAAGGTGGTCCGGAACTCCGAACGAGGGGTGTGTTCCGCGGACGCTGACACGCTGTGCGGAGAGATTTGCCGAGCTGGGTGGCGGGGTCAACCCCCCCTGTACCCCGCCACCAACCTGGCGCCCACAGGGGGGGAGGGGCGACAGGTGCTCGAGGCACACGAGGTGCCGGTTGCCAA
>SEEV01000103.1 GCA_004211695.1 Rhodococcus sp. (in: high G+C Gram-positive bacteria) | reverse complement strand
CCCTCACCGTGGTATTCGATGATCCTGTTCAGCCCACCCTTGACCCCGTGGCGGCGGAGCATCTCGAGGATGACGTCTTTCGCCGAACTCCAGTCGGGGAGCCTGCCGGTCAACTCCACACCCCAGATCTGAGGCATCCGCAGGTGCAGGGGCTGACCCGCGATCGCCATGGCGACCTCGAGCCCACCGACGCCGATCGCGAGCATGCCCAGCGATCCGGCTGCCGGGGTGTGCGAGTCGGAACCGATCATCGTCTTGCCGGGAACACCGAAGCGCTGCATGTGGGTGGGGTGAGAGACCCCGTTGCCCGGCTTCGAGAACCACAGCCCGTACCGCAGGGCGGCGGTGCGGAGGAACTCGTGGTCCTCGGCGTTCTTCTCGTCGGCCTGCAGCAGATTGTGGTCGACGTACTGCGCGCTCAACTCGGTCTTGATGCGATCGAGGTGGAGCGCCTCGAGTTCCTGCATCACCAGGGTTCCGGTGGCGTCCTGGGTGAGGGTCTGGTCGATCCGGATCGAGATCTCCTCTCCCGGTTCCATCCGGCCGTCGAGGAGGTGTGCACCGATGACCTTGCGGGCGACAGTGTCCGACATCGCTGATCCCTTCGTCGTACCTCCAGCATGCGCCGGAGCCACGGCGAGGGCCAGCGCCCGAACCACACGTCCGGGACTCGACAGGACAATCTTCGACTCTCTATCGAAATCCGTAGAGAGCGCTAGATTCTGCTAGTCGCTCTGCGCACGCAGATATCTGCCGAAGTGCGGCACGGTGAAACCGATCGATCCGCGCTCGGCCGAATAGATCAGGCCCTTCTTGATCAACCCGTCCCGGGCGGGAGACAGCGACGCGGGTTTGCGGCCCAGCTCCGAGGCGATCGCCGCCGTCGCGACCGGACCGTCGTCCCCGGAGAGGTCGGCCATCGCCCGCATGTACTCCCGCTCGGCCGGCGTCGCCCGCTCGTACCGCGACCCGAAGAACCCGACCGCCAGTTCCTCCTCCGCGGTCGGTGCGGCCACTCGCACGTCCTCCTCGGTGATGGGGCTCGCCGCCGCCACGTCCCACGTCGTCTTGCCATAGGCCTGGACGAAATAGGGGTAGCCGTCGGCCGCGGCATACAACGCGTCGAGCGCCTCGTCGGTGAACTTCACGTCCTCCCGCTCGGCAGGCGCGATCAGCGCCCGATCCGCGGACGCCCGGTCGAGACGGTCGATGCGGTGATAGCTGAACAGCCGCTCGGAATAACTCTTGGACGCCGACAGCACGGCGGGCAAATGCGGCAGTCCGGCTCCGACCACGATCAGCGGCGCCGCGTCCTGGCTGAGCTCGTGGCAGGCCCCGCACACCGCCGAGACGTCCGCGGCGCCCAGGTCCTGCATCTCGTCGATGAACAGCGCGATCCCCACCCCGACGTCGCGGGCCAGGGAGGACGCGTCGAGCAACAGTTCCACCAGGTCGATCTCGATGTCCCCGGAATCCGCGCGACCCTTCACCGCGGGTGCATCGATACCCGGCTGCCACCGCTCCCGCATGCCCTTGTCTGCGGTCGCACGCAGGGCAAACGACTTCAGGACGCCGAGGAACTCCTCCACCCGGTCGGGGTCGCGATGCGAGCCCGCGATCTCACGAACCGCCATGTGCAACGCCGACGACAGCGGCCTCCGCAGATCCTGGTCCGGGCGGGCCTCGATCTTTCCCGTTCCCCACCGTCGAGAGATGGCGGCCGACCGCAGATGGTTCAGCAGCACCGTCTTTCCGACCCCGCGCAGACCCGTCAGCATCACACTGCGTTCGGGGCGGCCGCGCGCGATCCGCTCGAGCACCACATCGAACGCGTCGAGCTGCCTGGTTCGTCCCGCGAGCTCCGGCGGGCGTTGCCCCGCACCGGGCGCATAGGGGTTACGGACAGGGTCCATGGCCACGAAGGTAACAACCTCTGTAGCCGAATCTGCGCTCATCTAGCGCGTGTCCTAGATCCCGCTATGAAGTCCTGGCCAGGGGTGGGCGGTTACGCACCCTTCGGTGCCTATCGACGATCGCGCGTTCCCCCGAGGCTTGATACAGCCGCAGGAACAGGGAGAACACCATGATCGAGTTGGACGTCAGAGCCGAGTTGGAACGACTCGCGCCGTACGCAGCGACGGGCGACGAAGACGCCGTCGAAGAGGTTCTCCGGATCGCGCACCCGCTCGTGCACCGCTACTGCACCACCCGGCTCGAGTCGGTAGATCACCCGCACGCCACCGCCGACGACGTCACCCAGGACGTGTGCCTCGCCTTGATGACCGCACTCCGGACGTACGAGAATCGGGGAAAGTCGCTGCTGTCGTTCATCTTCGGCATCGCGGCACACAAGGTCTCCGACGCCCGGCGCCGCGCCACTCGCTTGTCCACGCCGACCGCACGCTCCGCCACCGCACATCACGTCGTCGACGTCGAGGACGGCCCCGAGCACCACGTCCTTCGCCGCGAACTCCGCGGTGAGATGGGCGAGCTCGTGGACACCCTCCCGGTCCGGCATCAGCAGATCCTCTTCATGCGGATCATCGTCGGTATGACGGCCGAGCAGACCGCACGGGTCCTGGACACCACTCCGGGCGCCGTCCGGGTGGCCCAGCACCGGGCGCTGAGCCATCTGCGGTCGCGGATCGGGCGCGGGCCGGCCCGCTGACGGTTCCCGTTCCGCCGTTGCCATTCACCGGGCCGAGTGGTCCGATGGATTCATGAGCGCAGCCGACACCGTCCTGCTCGCGATCGGAACGAAGAAGGGCCTGTGGCTGGCCACCAGCCGCGACCGCGCGGCCTGGTCGCTGTCGGGCCCCCACTTCCTGATGAACGAGATTCCGAGTATCGGGATCGACACGCGCGGGGGCCGCACCCGCATTCTGGTCGGGGTCCGGTCCGAGCACTGGGGTCCGACCGTCGCCCATTCCGACGACCTGGGGGCCACGTGGGCCGAACCGGACCACGGCGCCATCCGCTTCGGCGAAAGTGACGGCGCCGCACTCGAACGGGTGTGGCAGCTCCGACCGGACACGGACGACCGTCCCGGCGTCGTGTGGGCCGGTTGCGAACCCATCTCGGTGTGGCGGTCCGTCGACGGCGGGGAGCACTTCGACCTCGAGCGCGCACTGTGGGACCATCCGCACCGGCCGGAGTGGGGAGCCGGATACGGCGGCGCCGCAGCCCATTCCGTGGTTCCCCACCCGCGGGATGCGAACACGGTGCACGTCGCCATGAGCACCGGGGGCGTCTACCGGACCACCGACGGCGGTGCGTCGTGGGAGCCGCGCAACACCGGGATCGCGGCCCACTTCCTGCCGGACCCGAATCCGGAATTCGGCCAGTGCGTCCACAAAATCGCCCGCGACGCCGTCGTCCCGGACCGGCTGTACGCCCAGAATCATCACGGGGTGTACCGCTCCGACGACAGCGGCGACACGTGGAAGTCGATCGCGGACGGGTTGCCGTCCGACTTCGGGTTCGTGATGCTCACCCATCCCCGCCGCGAGGGAACGGTGTGGGTGGTCCCGATCGAGGCGGACCGTGAACGGATCCCACCGGACGGCCGGCTCGCCGTCTACCGCAGCGAGGACGCCGGGAACAGCTGGACCCGCCTCGACAGCGGGCTTCCGGAACACGACTACAACGTGGTGCTCCGCGATGCCGCCGCCGTCGACACCGCCGACCCGGTCGGCGTGTATTTCGGCACGCGCGGCGGCGAGGTCTACGGGAGCGCCGACGAGGGCGCATCGTTCACCACGGTCGCAGCGCACCTGCCCGACGTCCTGTGTGTGCGGGCCGCGGTGATTGCATCGTGAGCGGGGGCGTGACGGTGCACGTTCCGCGGGCCCTGGCGTCGATCGTCGGCGGGGAGCGTTCGCTGCACGTGCCCCTCGACGCCGCCTCGACGGTGTCTCACGTGCTCGACGTCCTCGCCGGTGAGTTCCCGATTCTCGGTCGCCGGATTCGCGACGAGACGGGAGCCCTGCGGCGGTACGTCAACGTCTACGTTGACGGTGAGGACGTCCGGTTGCTCGGCGGCGTCGGGAGCGAGGTGACCCCCGGTCAGGAACTGCAGATCCTGCAGTCCGTGGCCGGCGGCTGAACGGGTCACTCGGCCAGTTCCATCGCCACGGCCCGGGTGGGTGCCCCGTCGCCGCCCTCCAGCGTGATCGGGAGGAGGCTGACGAGCGGGTCGGGGAAGTCGATCCGGTCGAGCCGGCACAGATTTTCGCCGATCACTCCGCCGGCGTCGGCGATCAGATGGTGGACCGGGTATCCGGCGTCGGCGTGGTCGCCGTCCGGTGTCTCGTCGATGCTCGGGGCGTCGAGGCAGAACGTCCGCACACCCCGGTCGAGCAGCAGCGTGCAGGCCGCGGGGTGGAGGAAGGGATGGGAGTAGTAGGCGTCCGTTCCGTAGTACCGAGACCAGCCGGTATGGAACACGGCGATGTCGCCCGGACCGACGTCGCCTGCTCGCGGCAGGATCAGTTCGCGGGTAATCGCCTGCCGCGCAACGAGCTCACGGAGATCGAACACGACGCCGCGGCCGACGAACAGTTCCGGCGCCAGCCGGTCGATGGTCGCGGCCCCCGCCTTCAGATGCGCCGGGGCGTCGACGTGCGTCCCGGACTGCGAGCCGATCCTGACGTCCAGCACGTTGTAGCCGTCGCGCTCGAGCGTGCAGTGCCGGATCAGCGTCGGCACCGGATCGCCGGGATACACCTGCATCCCCGGCCCGATCGTGTGCGACAGATCCACGATTCTTCGAACATGTGCCATCGCTCGATTGTGACCGGCCTCGGCGTCACCGGTACCGCGATATGCTCGATGACGAGCGAAGAGGTGGTGGCATGACCGATTTTGATCCGCTCGCCACCCAGCGTCACTCGGTGTCGACCATCACGGCCGAGCTGTCCGCGGTGGGCCTGGAGGACGCCAGGGAGATCGGGCACGGTGGGTTCGGGGTGGTATATCGGTGCGCACAACCCGAACTCGATCGGACGGTCGCGGTCAAGGTCCTCACGGCGGCACTCGACGCCGAGAACCTCGAACGGTTCCTGCGGGAACAACGCGCCATGGGCAGACTGAGCGGCCACCCGCACATCGTCAACATCATGCAGGTCGGGAGCACCGACACCGGCCGGCCCTACATCGTGATGCAATACCACCCCCACGATTCGCTGGACACACAGATCCGCCGGCGCGGCCCCCTCCCCTGGAGCGACGCCGTGCGCATCGGCGTGAAACTCGCCGGTGCGCTCGAAACCGCGCACCGGGTGGGCATCCTCCACCGGGACGTCAAACCGGGAAATATCCTGCTGACCGAATACGGCGAACCCCAGCTCACCGATTTCGGCATCGCCCGGATGTCGGGGGCGTTCGAGACGACGGCAGGCACCGTCACCGGCTCCCCCGCGTTCACGGCGCCCGAGGTGCTGTCGGGGCGGACGCCGACCGCCGCATCCGACGTGTACAGCCTCGGCGCCACCCTGTTCAGCGCGATCACCGGGCATGCCGCGTTCGAACGGCACAACGGCGAGGAGGTGATCGCGCAGTTCCTGCGCATCACCACCCAACCCGTCCCGGACCTACGGGCCGAGGGTTTCCCCGAGGACCTCAGCGCCGTGATCCAACGGGCCATGTCCGGGAACCCGGAGGAGCGCCCCGCGTCCGCCGCCGCGTTCGGGGACGAACTGCGGGAGGTCGAACGCCACCACGGATTGGCCGTCGACGAAATGGCGATGCCCGTCGACGCCGGCGTCCACCACATGGAGGATTCTTCGCCCGGCACGGTCTCGACCATCTCCGGTCCGTTCCGGACCTCCACCACGGGACGCCCCCGCTACGGGTCGACACCCCCGCCCGCGCCGGCCACCCGGTTCCGGCCACCCGCCGCGACCCGGCAGCTCGTGGAGCGGAACCGGCTGATCGAGCTGCTGCGCGCCGGACGCCGACGGTTGCTGACCGTGATCCACGGCCCCACCGGATTCGGCAAGAGCACCCTGGCCGCCCAGTGGCGGAACGTCCTCGCCGACGAGGGCGTCGCAGTCGCGTGGCTCACCGTCGACAGCGACGACGACAACGTGGTCTGGTTCGTCGCGCACCTCATCGAGGCGATCCGCCGGGTGCGCCCCAACCTGGCGAAGGAACTCGGCCAGGTCCTCGAGGAACACGACGACGAGGCCGAACGCTACGTGCTCACCTCGCTCGTCAACCAGATCCACGAGAGCGGCGAACGGATCGCCCTGATCATCGATGACTGGCAGCGCGTGTCCGAACCCGCGACGATCGCCGCCCTCGAGTTCCTCCTCGACAACGGGTGTCACCACCTGCAGGTCGTGGTGACGAGCCGAACCAGGGCCGGGTTGCCGATGAGCCGGATGCGCGTCAAGGACGAACTCGTCGAAATCGACTACTCGGAACTGCGTTTCGACGATTCCGAAGCACGGTCGTTCCTCGTCGACCTCGGTGGTCTGCCCCTCGACAGCGAGGACGTCACCGAGCTCCGCGACTCGACCGACGGCTGGGTGGCGGCACTGCAACTGGCGTCCCTGTCGCTGCGCGGACGATCGGATCCGTCCGAACTGATCGCCGGACTGTCCGGACGTCACCACGCGATCGGCGAATTTCTCGCCGAGAACGTCCTCGACACCCTCGAACCGGAGATGCTCGACTTCCTCCTGGCCACCTCGATCACCGAACGCACCTGCGGCAGTCTCGCCGGCACCCTCGCCCACACCGCCCGTGGGCAGGCGATGCTCGAGGCGGCCGAGGACCGGGACCTGTTCCTGCGCCACATCGACGACGAACGAACATGGTTCCGCTACCACTCCCTCTTCGCGGAGTTCCTGCGCCGCCGGCTCGAACGCGACCAACCCGACCGCGTCCAGGAACTGCACCGTGCCGCGTCCCGCTGGTTCTGCGACCACAGCCTGCTCCGCGAGGCCGTCGACCACGCCCTCGCCGGCGGGGAGGAGCAGCGCGCCGTCCACCTCGTCGAGGCCGACGGATTGCTCCTGCTCGAGCAATCGCAATCGGCGACGTTGACGTCGGTCATGGACACACTCCCACCGGGCCTCGTCGCGGCGAGCGCGCGACTGCAGATCACCACCGCGTGGGCGCACGCGATGGCGCACCGGATGTCGACGGCCGAACGGGCACTCGAACGGGCCGAGTGGGCGCTCGAGCACACCGAAACCGCCGACGCCGCCGCCCTGCGCGCCGAGGTCGGCGCGGTCCGCGCCGTGATCGAACTCCGGGCAGACCGGATCGAGCGCATCGACGACCTCGTCGCCGACGTCCTCGCGCAGCCGGAGTCACTGCACCCGTGGGTGGTGTGCGCCGCGTTCAACGTCTCGACGTTCGCCGCGGTGTACCGCTTCGACTTCGCGGAGGTGCGCCGGATCCAGGAGGTCGCGCGGCCCTTCTACGAACGGAACAAGGGTCCGCACAACGTCGTTCACGGCCAGAGCTATCTGGGCGTCGCATCGTACGAGCAGCTCGACATCGACGACGCCGTCGACCGGTTCCGGCGGGCCCGCCGGGCAGGCCGGAAGCTGGGCGGGCCGCGGGCGCCGTCCGCGAGGCTCGCCGGGTCGCTGCTCGGTGAGGTGCTCTACGAACGCGGGGACGTCGAAGAAGCCGAGCGACTCCTCGACGACGGATACACCCTTGCCGTCGAGACCGGCGGGGTGGATTTCAAGGTCGCCCGCTACGTCACCGGCGCCCACGTGAAGGCGCTGCGAGGCGACCGCGAGGAGGCGACGGTACGCCTGCACGCAGGGCTGGAGGTGGCCGAGACCTATTCCCTCGCCCGGCTGCGCGCCCGCATCGAGAACGAACGTCGCCGGCTCGGCATCGCCCCACACCCCACCCTGCACGTCCCCGAACCGGTTCGATACGAGGACCGGCGGCGCCCCGTGTCGGGGATCGGCGAGATCGTCGCGCAGGTGGAGGAGGCCACCGCCATCCGGCAACTGCTCGCCACCGGATCCCCCGCGAACATCGAACTCGCGTGCACCTGGGCGCAGGAATGGACGGACCGGCTGGCCGGCACCGGCCGCAACCGCGCCGACCTGCTGGCCGAACGCCTCCGGGTGGCGTGCCTCGCCGCCGCGGGCCGCGAAGACGAGGCGAAGAAGGTCCTCGCCTCCATCGCCTCGATCTGCGCGGCGCGCGGACTCCTCCGGGTCCTTCCCGACGGCGGGCCGTTCGTCGTCGCCCTCCTCGCGGATCTCCGGGCCGATCAGCTGGCCGGCAACTGGCGGCCCGACTGGCCGACGGTACCCTCCGACTTTCTCGAGGAGCTGCACAACTCGACGGCTCCGTACACGATGTGACCCGCTGTCAGGACGGAGTGGGCGCCTCGTCCAGGATCAGGTCCGCGGCCCTCAGATCGTCCCAGAATTCGGCGGGAATCGAGGTTTCGAGCCAGGCCGCGTTCTGCCGCAACTGCTCGCAGTTCCGGGCTCCCAGCAGCAACTCGCGCACCGCGGGATGCGCGGCCGCGAACTGAATCGAGGCGGCCGCCAGCGGAACCCGGTGACCCTCGCAGAACTTCTCGATGGCGCGAACCCGGCTGCGCACCTCGTCCGGTGCCGACTGGTAGTTGAACTTGGCGCCGGGCACCGCTCCGGTGGCGAGAATGCCCGAGTTGAACACACCGCCGAGGACGACGGCGACGTCGCGCTCCACCGCGAGCGGCAAGAGGTCCTTCACCGGATCCTGTTCGAGCAGTGTGTATCTCCCCGCGAGGAGCACGCAGTCGAGATCGACGCGTTCGAGGGCGTCGACGCAGACGTCGGCCTCGTTGACCCCGATACCGATCGCCCGGACCACACCCTCGTCCCGCAACCGGATGAGCGCGGGGAACGCACCCTCGAGCGCCTCCGCGAACCGTGCGGGCCGGGCGTCGCCGTGCGTGTACCGGTCGACGTCGTGCACGTAGAGGATGTCGAACCGGTCCTGGCACATGCGCTGCAGGCTGTCCTCCACCTGCCGCAGGACCGCGTCGTACGAGTAGTCGAAGTCGGCCCGGAACGGCGGGGTGTCCACCCAGATTCCGGTGTCGAACGACCCGCGGGGCGCCGGCGTCAACGTGCGCCCCACCTTCGTGGACAGCACGTAGTCGTCGCGGTCCCTCGTCAGCAGCGCATGGCCGACCCGATGCTCGGACAGTCCGTGCCCGTACATGGGTGCGGTGTCGAACGACCGCACACCCATGTTCCAGGTTTCGGTGATCTGCGCCTGGGCCTCCTCTTCGGGGATCGGCCGGAAGATGTTGCCGATGGGCGCACCGCCGTATCCGAACAGCGTCACGCCGAATCCGGCACGCCCGAACGTCCGAATGTCGTCGACCTTCACGAGTTCTCGCCTCCGGTGCCGAGGAACAGGGTGCTCGGGTCGCGCATCACGGCGTCCATCTCGCGGTGGCACACGACCTTGATCGCCGCGACGACGAGCTCGGAATAGAACTGGTCGTGGAACCACTTGTCGCCGCTGTATGCGACGACCAGCCCGCCCTCGCCCACCGCGCTGCCACCCCATTTGGTCCAGCCGTCCTGGTAGAGGTAGGGATGCAGCTGCTGCACGGCGTGTGACGGCAGACCGGTGGTCCAGCTGACACGCGCCTTCGACTCGGCGATCGCGTCGTACGGCCCAGCCCAGTCCGTCTTCGCACCCCAGCTGCAGCGGAAGACGACGGGCAACTCCGCGTCGGGCGACGGCGCGACACCCGGCCAGAGCACGACAAGATGGCCCGCAGAGCCGTGGGAGAGGTTCTCGATCGACGGCCGAGCGAGTTCGACGGCCTCCCGAGCCACGTCCTCGGTCAGTCCGGAAAAATTGGTCATCCGGTCATCCTTCCCCACGGATCAGATCGACCGCCTTCTCGGCGATCATCACCGTGGGAGCCTGGGTGTTGGAACTCACGATCCGCGGCATGACGGACGAGTCGACCACCCGCAGGCCCTCGACGCCCATCACCTTCAATTCCGGTGAGACCACGGCGTCGTCGCCGACCCCCATCGCGCACGTGCCGACCGGGTGGTACGACGTGCGGCCGTACGCGCGAACGAATTTCACGTAGTCGTCCTTCGTCTTCACCGACAGACCACCCGCCAGGTGCTCCGCCTTGATGTGCCGCGCCATCGACGACTGCGCCATGATCTCGCGGCTCTGCCGGAGCCCCTCGATGCTCGACTCCAGGTCGAAGTCGGTGGCCAGGAAGTTCGGGTCGATCAGCGGCGCGGCGGTGGGATCGTTCGACCTGATCTTCACCGACCCGCGGCTCTCCGGCCGCAGCGCGTACGAGTTGAGGGTGCAGCCGTAGCCCGGGCGGACCGCCGCGACACCGGCCTCGACACCGGCGGCGGGCAGGAAGTGGAACTGCAGATCCGGAATCGACTCCCCGGCATGCCCGAAGCTGAACCCACCGGCTTCGACGACGGTCGACGCCAACGGGCCCCGCCGGAACGCCGCGTACTCGAGTCCCGCCTTCGCCGTCGCGGGACGCATCAGGTTCAGCCGGTCGAGACTCTGGTATTCGCGCAGTTCGTAGATGACGTCGAGGTCGCAATGATCGTGCAGGTTCCGGCCGACCCCGGGAAGGGCATGGGCCACCTCGACATTCGCATCGCGGAGATCGTCGGGGTGACCGATCCCCGACAGCTGCAGGATCTTGGGCGATCCGAATGCGCCTCCGGCGACCAGCACCTCCCGCGTGGCGCGGAACGTTTCCACGCCGCGCGGGGTGAGCACCTCGATCCCGGTGGCGCGTCCGCCGTCGAGCAGAACCCGCGACACGGCGACGTTCTCCCGGACCGTCAGGTTGGGTCGCTTCCTGGCGGGTGCGAGGTACGCGACCGCGGCGCTGCACCGCCGGGCGTTCTTCGTGGTCGTCTGGTAGAGGCCGACGCCGTGCTGGTGGTCGCCGTTGAAGTCGCCGTTGAACGGCAGACCGAATTCCTGCCCCGCCTGGACGAACGACTTCGACAGTGGATGCGGATTGACGGGATCGGAGACGCCGAGCGGGCCGTCGGTGCCGTGGTACGGCGCCGACAGCCGTTCGTTGTCCTCGGACCGGAGGAAGTACTTCTGAATCTCCTCGAACGACCATCCCGCGCAACCGTATTTCAGCGCCCACTCGTCGTAGTCCTCATGCGCGCCGCGGGTGAACACCTGGGCGTTGATCGAGCCGCCACCGCCGATGACCTTGCCCTGAGCGAGAGGAATGACCCGGTCGTTGCAGTGTTTCTGCGGAACGCTCGAGAATCCCCAGTCGTATTTGCTCGCGGTGAGTTTCGCAAAGCCTGCGGGCACGTGGATGAACGGATGCCGGTCGTTGCCGCCGGCCTCGAGCAGGAGAACCCGGGCCGCCGGATCTTCCGTCAGCCGTCCGGCCAGCACACAGCCGGCGGTGCCGCCGCCCGCGATGACGTAGTCGTAGGTGTCGGCACTCATCGGTTACCTCCGGTCCAATGGGGGAACACGCGTTTGCGCGCTCCGGTGCGGATCTGAATGGTCTTGACGTCGGTGAACTCGTCGAATCCGGCCTGCCCCATCTCGCGGCCGAACCCGCTCTGCTTCATGCCGCCCGCAGGGAGCTGCGGGGCGCCGTCGATGGTCGTGTTCACCCACACCCGGCCGCTGCGCATCTCGCGCGCCACCCGCAGTGCCTTGTCGATGTTCTTGGTCCAGATCGATCCGGCGAGTCCGTATTCCGTCGCGTTGGCGAGCCGGATGGCGTGATCGACGTCGGTGAACCGGGTGACGGTCAGGACGGGACCGAAGATCTCCTCCTGGAACGCTGACGACTCCTCCGCCACGCCGTCGAGGATCGTGGGAGCGACGAAATGCCCATTCCCCCAGTTTTCTCCGTCGAGCCGGCCACCGCCGGTCAGGACGCTCGCGCCGTCACGCCGGGCCGCGTCGATGTGCCCGAGCACCTTCTCGAGGTGGCCGGCGTCGATCATCGGACCCAGTTCGCTCGCCTCGTCCCGCGGTCCGCCGACGGTGATGCGCCCGGCGGCCTCGACGAGGCGGTCGAGGAAGGCGTCCGCGATCGAGTCCTGGATCAGGAGCCGGGCACCGGACACGCAGCACTCGCCCTGGTTGAAGAACACACCGAACAGGACCCCGTCGAGTGCGTCGTCGAGGTCGGCGTCGTCGAACACGACGCTGGCGGCCTTGCCGCCCAGTTCCATCGACAGCCGCTTGACGCTGCCCGCGGACGCCTCGACGATGCGCTTGCCGGTGGCGGTGCTCCCGGTGAACGACAGGATGTCGACGAGGCTGCTCTCCGCGAGCGGCGCGCCGACCTCGGCGCCGGCGCCCGTCACCACGTTCACCACACCGTCCGGCACCCCGGCCTCGGTGAGCAGCCGGGCCAGCTCGACAGCGGTCCCGGACGTGAACTCGGACGGCTTCACCACCGCCGTGCAGCCCGCGCCGAGCGCGAACGGCAGCTTCTGCGACAGCAGAAGCAGCGGAAAGTTCCACGGGATGATCATGCCGACCACACCGGCGGGTTCGCGGACCACCATGGCGGTGCAGTCGTCGCCGAGCGCGGTGTGCGCCTCACCGTGCATCGTCATGGCCAGCGCCGCGGCGTACTCGAACAGTTCGATACTCGCCGCGACGTCCCCGCGGGCGAGGGTGATCGGCTTGCCGCACTCCTCGGCGTCGATCCGGGCGAGACGTTCCTCATGCTCACGCATCAGGCCCGCGCAGCGCAGGAGTGCGCGGCCGCGTTCCATCGCGGTCCAGTGCGGCCACTCACCCTCGTCGAAGGCCTCCCGCGCGACCGTGACGGCCAGGGCCGCGTCGGCTCGGGTGCCCGCGGTGAACGTGGCGACCACGCGGCCGTCGGCCGGGCTGACTCGTTCGATGATGGTTTCCGCCGGGGGCACGCTGCGCCCGCCGATGAAGTGTCCGTACGTACGGATCTGTGTTGCTTCGACTGTCGACATGCTCAAAACCGTTCCTCGTCAGTGTTCGTGGATCAGGACGCCGCGCAGGTTGAGTCCTGCGTGCATGTCCGCGTACGCGTCGTTCACCTGGTCCAGGGTGTAGCGCCGGGTGATCAGTTCGTCGAGCTTCAGCCGCCCCGACTTGTAGTAGTCCAGCAGCGCGGGGATGTCCCGCGTGGGATTGCAGTTGCCGAACAGGACCCCGCGCAGGTGCTTGGCGTAGACCACCAGTTCGAGCGGGCTGATCGGGATCCCCGGCTCGTTCTGGCCGATCGACACGACCGCGACCGTTCCTTCCTTGCGGACGGCGCCGAACGCGTCGGCGATCAGCTGTCCGTCGACCACCCCGACGGTGACGACGGCGTTGTCGGCGCCCTGACCGTTGGTGACGGAACGGACGAACGGCATGGCCTCGTCGATCGACGCGTAGGCGTGCGTGGCGCCCAGTTCGAGGGCGCGTTCGCGTTTGAAGGCCACCGGGTCGACGGCGACGACGTGTGCGGCGCCGGCGTGGTGCGCACCCTGGACGGCGTTGATACCGACTCCGCCCACCCCGACGATCATGGCGGTGTCCCGTGGACGGACCCCCGCGCCGTTCACCGCGGAGCCCCAGCCGGTGGCGACACCGCAGGAGACGAGGCACGCGACGTCGAACGGGATGTCGTCGTCGATCTTGACGGCCTGGGCCTGAGACGTGACGAGGTAGTTCGCGAACGTGCCCAGGCGTTGCATGGCGCCGATCGGCTGCCCGGACCGCGTGGCGAACCGTGCCGTTCCGTCGAGCATGAAACCAGCCTCCATACCGGCCCCCGTGTCGCAGATATATTGCATCCCCTGCGCGCACCAGGCGCAAGTTCCGCAGGCCGGGAGGTAGGCGGTGGCGACGTGGTCGCCGACGCCGAGCCGGGTGACCCCGGGACCGACCGCGTCGATCACACCGGCGCCCTCGTGGCCCCCGACCAGCGGCAGCGTGTTGGGGATGTCACCGGTGACGAGGTGATCGTCGGAGTGGCAGAGTCCGGACGCCATCACCTTGATCCGCACTTCTCCGGGACCGGGCTCCGCGAGGACGAGGTCGTCGACCTCCCATTTGCCACCGACCTGGTGGATCACCGCACCGCGTGCCGTCGTACTCATCGTTCTCCTTCGAATCTCACACTGACACAGAGTTTTACTTGATGATCGAGAGCCGGCTGCGGTCGAGGGTCGCGGCGACCGCCACGATGACCACCGCGCCGTACACGATCTGCTGAAAGCTGGGGTCGATGCCGGCCACCGAGCCGCCGACGCGGAGGACGGTGACCACCAGGGCGCCGACGAGCACCCGCCACGCTCCGCCGATTCCACCGGTGATGGCGCAGCCGCCGACCAGCACGGCCGCGATGGCCGGCAGGAGCAGCGAATCCGCGAGTTGCGGTGCGGCGCTCTGCTGCTGGGCAGAGAGGACGATCCCGGCCGCGCCGGCGAAGAATCCGGACAGCGCGAACGCACCGATCCGGACGCCACGGGTCCGGACGCCGCTCATCATCGCCGCCTTCTCCCCCAGTCCGACGAGGTGAAAGACGTTGCCGCGCGGCGAGAACCGCATGGCGCATAACACCACGGCCACCACGGCCACGCCCGCCCACACGGCCAGGGGAAGCCCCAGCACCGTCCACGAACTGAGCCAGAAGATCGCGTCGTAGCCCTCGCTGATGTAGATGGTGGTCGAACCCGACGCAACCAGCGCGACCGCGCCCCAGAACCCCAGCGCCCCGAGCGACACGACGAACGACGGCACCTGCCCGAACACGATCAGCAGACCGGTGAGCGCCCCGACCAGGGTGAGCGCGACGAGGGTCACGACGATCGCGAGCGGACCGAGGGGACCGATCACCGTCGCCAGGATCACGGTGGCGAGGGAGGCGAGCGCCGCCACCGACAGGTCGATACCTCCGGTGAGGATGACGAACATCTGCCCCAGACCGAGAAGCAGGATCGGGACCGCCTGCGCCGAGACCACGGCCAGGGCGTTCATCGATAGGAAATTCGGTTCGGCGAGTGCGACGAGGAGAACGAGTGCGACCAGCACGACCGACGGTCCGGCCAGCCGCAACCGGTCCCGCGTCGTCCGCGCCACGGTCGGCGCCGCACCCTCGGGAGCGCGCCTCTCGGTGGAAGTCCTCGCGGTGAAAGTTCTTGTTGCCACGGCGATCACATCATCTTCTCGAGGAGTTGGAGTTTGCTGGGCGGGTTTCCGGGCGGTGAGTCGAAGGCGCCGGTGATCTCGCCGTCCCGCATCACGATCACGCGGTGTCCGAGACCGATCGCCTCGTCGAGGGTGTCGGCGAGCACCAGGATCGCCACTCCCCGGTCGGAAAGGTCGCGGAACACGGCGTAGAGGTCTTCCTTCGCGCCGATGTCGAGGCCGCGGGTGGGATGGTCGAGGACGAGCACCTTCAGTCCGTCGCCCAGAATCCACTTGGCCACCACGGCCTTCTGCTGATTGCCACCCGACAGTCGCGCGATGTCGGCGTCGGGGTCGGCGGGCCGGATACCGAGTTTCTCGATCCAGGTGCGCGTCGTCTCGTCCAGCCGGGCGCCGGAGGAGATCCGCCCGCCACCCGCCTTCACCGGGTGCACGGTCGCGATGTTCTGCGCGACGGTCGCTCCGGCGATCATGCCCTCGACGCGTCGCTCGGCGGGAACGTAGGCGACACCGGACCGCACGGCGTCCGCGGGCGATCCGGGGGCCGAACGCTGTCCGTCGATCTCGACCGTCCCGGAATCGATGGGGACGGCGCCGAAGACGGCCCGGGCCATCTCCTCGCGGCCCGAGTCGACCACGCCCACCACCGACACGATTTCGCCGGCGTGGACGTCGAGCGACACGTCCGTCGCCTTGCCGCCGCAGGTGAGGTTGCGGACCGACAGCGTCGGGGTGCCCGTCCGGGAGACCGCCTGCTTGCGCTCCGACGAGTAGATCTCCTCGGCCGCACCCTTCCCGATCATCAGCTGGTAGAGCTCGGCTTCCGTTGCCGCCGACGCGATCCGCTCACCGACGACCTTGCCGTCGCGCAGCACGTACACGCGGTCGGAGAAGCGGAGTACCTCGTCGAGACGGTGAGAGACGAAGATGACGGAACCGCGTTCCTTCAGAGCGGTGACCCGCCGGTGCAGCACCTCGACGTCCTCGGGTTCGAGCACCGACGTCGGTTCGTCCAGGATGAGGAGCGGCGGGTGGTCGACCTGCCTGCCCGCAACCGCGCGTGCCACCTCCACCATCTGGCGTTGTGCGAACCCGAGGCTTTCGGTGAGTGCACCCGGGTCGACGGTCGACTCCACCACCGACAGCATCTCCTGTGCGCGGGCGCGAATCCGGCGCCGGCGCAGGAACCCGGCGCGGGCGGTGTCTCCTTCGTGCCCGAGGATCAGGTTCTGGCCGACGGTGAGGTTCGGCAACAGCGACTGCTCCTGGTGCACGACCCCGACTCCGTGGTCGGCGGCGTCGGCCGGGCTCCCGAAGCTCACCTCGCGCCCGCCGAGCAGCATCGAGCCGCCGTCCTGGCGGTGCACGCCGGCGAGGATCTTGAGCAGCGTGGACTTTCCGGCGCCGTTCTCGCCGATCAGTCCCACGACCTCGTTCGGTGCGATCGACAGGCTCACGTCGTCGAGCACGGTGTTGGGTCCGAATTTCTTCGTGACGTTGCGGAGTTCCAGGAGAGATGTCATTTCACGACCCTCAGTCGACTGCGGGCGGACCACCCGGTGGCGATCACGGCCACGACGATGATGAGTCCCTGCGCGCCCTGTTGGATGTACGGGCTGGCGCCCGAGAGCAGAAGTCCGTTGCCGAGGACCACCAGGAGAAGCACACCCACCAGCGAGTGCAGCGGACCGCCGCGACCGCCGCTGAGGAGCGTGCCGCCGACGACGACGGCGGACAGGGTGAGGAAGAGGCTTCCCGATCCGACGCTCACGTCGCCGACGCCGAGCCGGATCGTGGCGAGCACTCCCCCGAGCCCGGACAGCAGCCCGGCGACGGCGAACAGGACGATCTTGGTGCGCCCGACCGGGACTCCGGCCAGGCGGCTGGTCGCCTCGTCACCGCCGATCGCGTAGGTGTGCATGCCGAGTCGGGTTCCCTTGCACAGCAGCACCGTCAGGGCCACGGCGGCGAGCGCGAACACCACGACGACGGGAAGTCCGAACCAGTGACCGCCTGCCCAGGCCGTGAGGGCCGGGTCGGCGAGCTGCGGGGTGCTCGTACCGAACAGGACGGTGGCCACACCGAGCCCGACGAACCAGGTTCCCAGCGTGACGAGGAACGACGGCACCCGGGCGACGACGTGCAGCACGCCGTTGACCACTCCGAAGAGCAGGCCGACGCCCAGCGCCAGCAGGACGGCGAGGAGCCCCAGGTCGTTGCCGTTGACACTGTTCGCCGCGAGGAGGACGAACGTCAGCCCGCTGGCCGCCATCACGCCCTCGATCGACAGGTCGACGCCGCCCACCAGGACCACCAGCGTGGCGCCCATCGCGAGAACCACGGGAATCGCGGCCTGCTCGACGATCGCCGCCGCGTTGCTCGCCGTCGCGAAGCCGGGAGCCAGCACCGCGAAGACGGCGCACAGTCCCAGTAGCGCGGTGAGCGGGCCGGCGGTGGCGAGCAGCCGGCGCACGCGTGGTCGCGTGGTGCGCACGGGTGTGGCGGGTTCGGCGGGGGTCGTCACCTCCCCGGTCATTTCGGTCGTCGACATGGTCACTCCTTCGGAAGTTCGGTGGTGTTCGGAGGGTTATCGGGCGACGGGCCCGGTGATGCGGGAGAACGGATCCTGCACGGACCGCACGATCTCCTCGTCGGTCGGCACGGCGAGGAACTGGTCGACGTTGCTCGCGGTGATCAGCGACTGGTCGACGTAGAACTCGCGGCTCTCGCGGGGCAGCGACTCGACGTCGACTCCCCCGGTCATGGCCTGGTAGCAGATCGCCAGTCCCATCGCGCCGTTGAAGTAGGGGTCGGTCGTGTAGGTGGAGAGCAGTTCCCCGTTCGCGATGGCGCCCAATCCTTCCGGGGTGGCGTCCGCGGCGCTGGCGATCTTGACCTCCCCCGCGCGGCCCGCCTCACGGACCGCCTGCAGAGCGCCCAGTGCCATGGAATCCGTTGCGGCCCAGATACCGTTCACCTGGTCGCCGTACTTGTTGAGCAGGGTCTGCGTGGTGGTGTAGGCCTTGTTGCGGTCGAAGTCGGCGGGCTGGTC
>SEEV01000102.1 GCA_004211695.1 Rhodococcus sp. (in: high G+C Gram-positive bacteria) | reverse complement strand
CACACGCTGCCAGCACACCAGTCGCGGCCGCCCACCGACGCCGCAGGTTGTCGACGATCAGCTCGCCCGCTGCCGGCACCCGTGCCGGCGCCCACGGCTCGACCCGGGGAACCGGACCGCCGGGCGCAGGGTCGAACAGAGCGCCGAACATCGCCACCCCGGCCAGGCCGTCGGCGATCACGTGATGGACCCGGCCGCATCCACCCACAGTGGCCGTTCCAGACCCCACCGAGGCACGTACACCACCTGCCGCAGGCGCTGCGCCAGCGGCAACCGCGCCTCCATCCACGCCCGGACGTCCTCGAGCAGGAACCGGCCGTCCGCACCGACGAAGTCACCGGCGTCCAGCAGGGCCACCAGACCGATGTCCTGTGGCCACCCGGCCTCGTCCGGCCACAAGGTCATCACATCCTGCGCAGTCAACCGCTCCATCTTCTTCACCCGATCCGTACCCGAACGCACCCGGAAACCGACATCACACGCGCCCACCGTCCCTCATCCCAGCGAACCAGAACACCCCTCCGCCCGTACCACGATCGTCCGAGAATCTGCCCACGTCACGCCTGGGTGATCGTGTAGCGGAGCGCGTCGACGAGCATGCACATCAGCTCGGGCTCATGGGGGCACCGACGGAGGAAGCGGCGATCGAACTCACCCGTTCGACGTCGAGGCCGGTCACATCACCGCACCCGTCGCATCCATTCTGATGCGCACCGAGAGTGCGTCGAGCTCGGAGATCGAAAACCTCGCCAGCGCGTTCTCCCGCGAAATCCTGGCCGCAACATTCGACACGCACATCGACGACCTGCCGAACTTTCCGTTCACGCCCTTCGATCCGTTGATCGTCAACCGCCGCAACCCGGTCGACGAACACGGCATCGGCGAACGCTGACCACAATCAGACAGGCTGCGCTTCTTCGGGAGTTGGCCGGCTCCGGTTGTTCGTCCTGGCTCCTTCCCCCTGCGAAGGCTGCGTTCGGACCAACCGGACGCACGACAGCCAGTACAAACTCGCCGCCAACGTCACCGTGACTATCGGTGCAAGCTGGGCAAGTACCGTGTACGTGGTTTGTACCGTCGCGGCGATGCCGATTGCGGAGGCGAGGAGCCACGGCTCCGGCCCCGACCGTGCTCCTGGTCGGAGTCCTACGGTCGGTCCAGTGAATAGCGATGTGCACCAGCGCTATGGCCACCCAGGCGGTGACCAGAACACCCTGCCATGCGAGCGCTTTCAGCAAGTAGCTCAGGACGTCTGTGAGCATGAAGAGGTAGGCGAGTATGCCGGCGACGAGGACCCATACCGCTCGGGGGGAGGTTATTCCCAATAAACGATCGGCGAGTACCTGCAGGTTGCTCGAGGCGAGGTAGTAGTTGGCGGTATTGATTCGGGTTTGTGAGATGAGAATCAGCAGCACCCCGGCGAACCCCAGGGAGTTGATGATGGCTTGAACGACTCCGCTTTCGCTGCCCGCAATTCCCCAGCTGCTGAGGATGTAGATGCCGACCAGACCGTTTACGCCGAAGGTGAAGAAGTAGAAGACCCAGCCGAAGGTCACCGTGCCGTGGAATCTCGCGTCACGGGGTTTGCCGAGTCGTGCATAGTCGAACGTGTACATCATCATGACCCAGACGCCCATGTAGATCAGGTATGAGGTCAGCCAACCGGGCAGAGGCCCCGTCGTCGGTACGGTATCGAGCCATCCGCTGGGGTAACCCTGCTTGAATGTTGCCGCGGCGACGACCGCGACCAGCCCCACGATGTAGAAGGGCAGAAGGATCCCATTGATCTTGTCCAGCCAGGTAGCGACTCCGCCGAGACGAGCGGAATCATGTAGATCACGCACACCAGGTACCAGATGCGCAGGTCACCACCGAAGTAGTCCTGCAGCGCCACGGCGACAATCGATCCCTCGAACACCCCGTAGTAGAGAGCGGTCGCCGCAAACACCAAAGGGGCGAGGATTGATCCCACTGAACCGAACATGTTGCGGGAGAACGACTCCACCGACAGCCCGGTTCGGGTCGCGTAGCGGGAGAGGATTCTGTTGACGACTCCGTACGTGGCGATCGTCAGAACCATGCCTATCAGCGTGTTCGGTACTCCCACAGCGTCCGAGGATGCGGATGCGACGTAGAGCCAGAACATCGCGCTGAACATCGCCCACCATGCCATCGTCAACGACCAGCGAGGCGCTCGCTGCGATTCGGGAACGGTGGATTCGAGAGCAGGGGGCGTGCCGGCGGGGGCCGGGGTGGAGATATCACTTTCGGACATGGTGATGCTCTCTCTGTTGAGAACGAATGTGGTCAGAAGATGAACAGGTTGCTCGTCGCCAGTTCCGGCAATCGCTTCGACCCCGGCGACTCTCGACGCGTCCGGGCCGGCCGAGGACGGTGTTGAATGCATGCGTGGAGCACACCCTGCGGGAAATACGGCCTTGGCGAGGCAACGCTGAGTGCCTCGCCAAGGCGTGGGATCACGTCCAGTGTTGCGCTGCGCGCGTCTGGAGGAGCGCGCGGAACTGCGAGGTAGTGGTGGGAAGTAGTTCGCCCGTTCCCCAGTCGACGATAACGCCGTATCTGCGGACGAGGTCGAGCATGTCGAGTTCACCGTTCCGGTGCCGCAGGGCGACGTCTTCCGGGTCGGCTGTGAGCCAGTCTCGGCGGGCTTCCCGGATGTTCTGACGAAGTTGCCGGGTCTTCACGTCATTCACAAGGTAGTGGTCGATCTCCGGATCGATCGCATCGATGACGACTCCGTAGTCGAGTGCGGCACGCTCGAGGGAGACGTAGCCGTCGATGACATCCTCGACAACTTCCGCGGGATCTCTGTCGAGTGGGTCGCCGTATCCCCCGCCGCCGGCGGATGGCCGTTCGAACGAATCACCGGACTGAATCGTGACGTTCGAGAAGACGGAGCCGAGGAACTGTTCGTCGGGTGTGCCTCGGTTGAGCCAGACGCCATGCGGGATGGAGGGCAGTCCGCCCTCGATGCCCCATGTCAGTGATCGGGCGCGGTCGCAGCAATACGACATCACCGTGTTGTCACAGTCCGTCAGGACGCCGCCCTTGGTCAGCCCGCACCCTCCGCGGTGGGTGCCCGGACCGCCGGAATCGGTGATGATGGCGTGCTCGCTGGTGAGGACCGGGGTAAGACGTTCCTGCCCTTCACAGGGCTGCACGGCCAGTCCGACGCCGAAGACCGGGGCCGTCGCGGTCGCGCCATCCTTGGTGCTACGCCCTCCCCACCCGCCGGCCATCCAGTCGTACCACATGAAGAACGGGTGCTGGGAGTCTCGGGCATCCCGTCCGCCGATAAGGAGATATTCGAGGTTGAACGAGCAGGCGATGGCCCGCTCAGGAACGATCTTCGACCACAGTTCGAAGATGGCGTTCATGATCTTCTCGTAAGGCCCGGAACAGAACCCGGTCACCGCGTGCGGCCACCCTGCGTTGACCACGGTTCCCTCCGGGCCCAACTCAGTGGCGATGGCATTGTAGAGACCCGAGTTGAGCGGGACATCAGGGAAGAATGTCTTGGTTCCCGCGACGATTCCGGAGAAGGCCGTCCCGTATCCGCAGTTGAGGAAGCTGGCGACCGCGGGGGCGCTTCCGCTCAGGTCGTAGCTGAGTTGATCACCCCTGATGCTCAACGAAACCCGGATCGGAACCAGGCCTTCCGGTTTGGCGGGGTCGGAGTCCAGGTAGTCCTCGGTGGTCCAGGTTCCGTCGGGAAGGGCCGCGACCCGCTGCCGCACAATGCGTTCGACGTAATCCTGGACCTCCTGCATGGCGGCGGTGACGGTCTCGCGACCGTATTTGCCGACCAGTCGATGGAGTTCGCGTTCGCAGACCCCCGTGGCTTCCGCCTGGGCGTGCAGGTCGCCCATGCTGATCTCCGGCGACCTGGTGTTCGCGACGAGCAGTTTCGCGACATCGGCGAGGAATCGGCCTTCGTGCCACAGCCGTACCGGCGTAATGCGCAGTCCCTCGGCGAAGTGTTCTGTGGCTGTCACGTCGAACGATCCGGGTACGCTTCCGCCGACGTCGGCCCAGTGACCCTTGTTCTGCGCGAAGGCGATCAGCGTCCCGTCGGCGAAGATGGGCCGGATGAAGCTGACGTCGTTGAGGTGGGTTCCGCCGCGGTACGGGTCGTTGATCGCGAACACGTCGCCCGGGTTGATATCGTCGCCGAACTCTTCGATGACTGCCTTGCATTGGAAGTGCAGCGTGCCGACATGAACGGCGATGTCTTGACTGCCCTGCATGACAGTATTGCCTTCGGCGTCGCACAGTGCGGAGGAGAAGTCGCGCGAGTAGATGACAAACGAGTAGCACGTGCGGAGGATCTGCTCGGACATCAGGTCGACCGAGGTGACGAAGGCGTTCTTGAGTACCTCGAAGGTCACGGGGTCGAGAGTGCGGTCGAGCGTCGATGAGGTAGTCACTTGATCTCCTGCAGGATGTTGATGCGAATGTTGGCCCACTCGTCGATCACGGCGGTCGTTCCCGGGAGCACCACGGTGGTGGAATCGAGCTGGGAGATGATCGCGGGCCCCTCGATCTCGGTGCCGAAACGCAGATCGTCACGGTTGTACACCGGAGCCTCGACGCGCCGGCCGAGTTCATCGAAATAGACAGACCGGTGTGCAGTGACTACCGGCGTCTCAGTGAACGGCACGCTCTCCCGGGGGAACTGCGGCTTCGGTGTGGTGCCGATTGCGCGTAGGCCGATCTGGTAGATCTCGACGGGAGTGTCGTCGCGCCGGAACGAGTAGTCCCGCTCATGCTCCTCGTGGAAACGTTCGACCGCCTCTGTCAGGAATCCTGGCCCGGCAGTTGCCGAGACAGTCAACGATCGCCACTGCCCGGAGTAGCGCATGCTGATGCTCCGGTCGAGCACCATCCTGTCCGCGGGTACACCTTCATGTTCGAGCCGCTCCAGACCTTCACGTTCGAGCCGGACGAACTCGCGCTCGAGCGCCGCCGTGTCGATTTCGGTGACCAGTCCCTGGAACATCGCGGACAGGTCGTGGCGGATGTCGACGAGGAGACATCCCTGCGCCGATGTGATCCCCGGGTGTGGGGGCACGACGACGGTCGGAATGTTCAGTTCCTTGGCCAGGGCAGCCCCGTGCAGCGCACCGGCACCGCCGCACACGACGAGAACGAAGTCGCGCGGGTCGTAGCCGCGGCGGATCGACAGCAGTCGCACCGCGTCGGCCATGTTGGCGTTGGCAACTTGGATGATGTTGCTGGCGGCAGTGTCGGTATCGACTTCGAGCCGATCGGCGACGACACGGCGGATCGCCTTCTCGGCGGCATCGACGTCGAGGTTCAGCGCACCCCCGATCAACGACGAACCCAGGCGGCCGAGCGCGAGGTTCGCGTCGGTGTTGGTCGGTTCGACACCACCCCACCCGTAGCAGGCGGGTCCAGGGTCCGCGCCGGCGGAGGTGGGTCCGTTGCGCAGCGAGCCGGCTTCGTCAATCCAGGCGAGCGACCCACCGCCTGCACCGATGGTCAGCACCTCGATGCTCGGGAAGGAGATCGGGAAGCCGTACTCGACCTGCCACTGCTTCGTCGTCCGGATCTCGCCGTCGTAGACGAGAGAGATGTCGGTGCTGGTTCCGCCCATGTCGAGTCCGATGGCGTTGGGGTATCCACATCGGTTGGCGATGTCCGCGACGGCGATGGCCCCAGCTGCGATCCCGGACGCAGCCAATCGGACGGGATAAGGGCTTGCAGATAAATTAACCGTGTAGATTGTCTTTTCGGTGTCATGCTTGTGCTATGAGCGTGAGTGAGGATGTCAGGGCGTCGCTGGCGGCGAAGTTCGAGGTGCTGTTGCCTCATCTGGACGAGCGTCAGCGACGGCTGCTGCTGGGGGCGGAAGCGCGGGCCATCGGGCATGGCGGGATTCGGGCGGTGGCTCGTGCGGCGGGGGTGCGGGAGGCGACCGTGTCCGCCGGGGTCGACGAACTGGATTCCGGAGCAGCACCTTTGGGGCGGGTGCGTCGTCGCGGCGCGGGCCGTAAACGCGTCGCGGACCTCGATCCCGAGCTGATTCCGGCGTTGCTGGCGCTGGTGGAACCCGACATGCGTGGTGATCCTATGTCGCCGCTGCGGTGGACGGCGAAGTCCACCCGCAACCTCGCCGCCGAACTGACCGCCCAGGGTCACCGTGTCGGCGCAGACGTTGTCGCGGACCTGCTGCGCGAGCAGGGATTCAGCCTGCAGGGCAACGTGAAAACGTTGGAAGGCAACCAGAATCCCGATCGCGATGCGCAGTTCGGATACATCAATGAGCAGGTCAGGACCCACCAGCAGGCGGGTGAGCCGGTCGTGAGTGTGGACACCAAGAAGAAAGAGCTGATCGGCGACTACCGCAACGCTGGACGCGAGTGGGAGCCCAAGGGCGAGCCGGCCCGAGTCCAGGGCCACGACTTCCCGGACCAGCAGTTGGGCAAAGTCGCGCCCTACGGCGTCTATGACCTGTCCGCCAATACCGGCTGGGTCAACGTCGGCACCGACCACGACACCGCCGCGTTTGCCGTGGAATCGTTACGGCGCTGGTGGAACGGCACAGGACGCGACGAGTATCGTGCGGCGACACGGCTGCTGATCACCGCCGATGCCGGTGGCTCCAACGGCTACCGGACCAGGGCGTGGAAGACCGAACTCGCCGCCCTGGCCGCCGAGACCGGACTGACCATCACCGTCTGCCATTTCCCGCCCGGCACCTCCAAATGGAATGCCATCGAGCACCGGTTGTTCTCCCACATCACCATGAACTGGCGCGGCCGACCCCTGACCAGCCACGAAGTCGTCGTGGGCACCATCGCCGCGACCACCACCCGCACCGGACTACACGTGCGCGCACAACTCGACACCAACAACTATCCCAAGGGCGTCGCCATCGGCGACGAGCAGATGGCGAGCCTCGCGATCACCCGCCACGACTGGCACGGCGAATGGAACTACACCCTGCACCGCGACCAGCCCGACTTCACCCCCGCACCACCACCCCCCTCGCCCGAGACCGACCGCACCGGATTGGCTCATCCCGCCGTCACCGGCATGTCACCGACGGCATTCGACACCCTGATCACCCGCCTGCTCACACCCCACGACACACAACGGGAAGCAGCCCTGCACAGCCGCCGAGGCGGTCACCGGCACACCGCGAGAGGACCCGGCCGTCGCCCCACCCTCACCCTCGCGGACCGAGTCGTGCTCACCCTCATCCACGACCGATTCCGCCTGCCGGTCAAGGACATCACGAAGCTTTTCGACATCAGCCAGACCACCGCCAACAAGGTCATCCGCGACACCCGCCAACTCCTGAACCAGATCGACCACACCATCGACCCCGCCGAACCACTCACCACCCTCGCCGAGTTCACCACCTACATCACCACCACAGGCATCACACCCAACCCGCCAAATGAAACACCGCAATAATTTATCTGCAGGCCCTAACGCTCAACCATTGCCGGCGTCATCGACCCCCCGCCGGAGTGCAGAAGCAGCAGGTCGCCGTCGTATCCGTCCGCCCGGAGTTGTTCCTCGAGCCGATTGACATAGCCGCTGACCAAGGGGGCGAGCACTGCGTTGGCCACCGTCGTCGAAGCGCGGTCGTACTCGAAGATCTCCGGAAGGATTTCGCTGGAGGTGGAGACACTGACGCCGGGAAGTTCCTCTTCGAGGATTTCCCGCATGCGCTTCTCATGGGCGGCGTTGACATAGGAGTTCAGAAAGCAGATCGCAACGGTCGGGATCTGCTTGCGGCGCAGCAGTCGCGCAACTTCGCGCGCGCCGGCTTCGTCGAGCGGGGTGATGATCTCGCCTGCATAGTCGATCCGTTCGGTGACCTCGTACCGGTCGCGGCGACGGATGTAAGGGGTACCCACGTCGGAGTACGCGTCCCACAGTTCGTCTTTCGTCCCGTCTCGAATCTCGAGGACGTCCCGGAACCCGCGGGTCGTGACCAGTGCTGCCTGTGGGAACTTCCTCGTGATGAGCGCATTGGTCGCGACCGTCGTTCCGTGGGAGAACAGGGCGACGTCAGCCAGGTCGATTCCCGCGCTGCGGACACCCTCGACGACTGCCTCCATGGGGTCGTGCGGTGTCGAGGGAACCTTGGCCACGCGGGTCGTCGAGGCTCGCGAGTCGAAGATACAGACGTCGGTGAACGTACCGCCGACGTCGACGGCGACTCGAAGATTTCGTTCGGGGGGTGTGATCACGGTCATACTCCTGCGTTCGGGTTCGCCAAGTATCTGCCCAGGCAAACTGCGCGAACAATTGGAGAAAACGAAATCTTGCTACTCATTCTTTGGACTTGTTAACATCTCGTGGTGAGGTGTTTCGAACGTGGAAACTGAGTATTTCCGCCTGGTCGACCTGCTGCTCGAACAAGACCTCGGCTTGACGCTCGAAAGCGATGGCGACCCGAACGTGCAGCTCGTCAGCGCACACCCCATCGAGATCGAGGCACCTGCACGCTGGCTGGAACCACGCACCCTGATGCTCACCACCGGGACGCGCTTCGCCGGGCAGGAGAAGGCTTCCCTCGCCCAGCGTCAACTTGTCCGCGAACTGGTCGATGCCGGTGTATCTGCTCTCGGATACGGCGTGGGAGTAGTCACCGACACCGTGCCGCGCGCCCTCATCGACGAAGCGAACCGTCACCACTTCGCAGTAGTATCCATACCCGCCCAGGTGCGGTTCATGGACGTGGTGTCCCGAGTGGCGGCAGCAACGAAGACGACGGACTCGATGCTGCTCCGACGGACCCTGCAAATGCAGAATCATCTGCTCGAATCGATGGCATCTCCCGCTCCCGAAGCAGACCTCGTCGCGCGCTTAGCTGCACTACTGCGCAGCAGCGTCGTGCTCTACAGCGAGGTAGGAGACGTTGTCGCATCTGCCGGCGAAGCACCCCTGCATCTGATCCGCGCTCAGTTGAGAGGACGCACCGGCCGATTACGTTTCCGGGTAGGGCGATGGGCCGTCAGTGCCTACTCGATCGCACCCGGTGGCCAAAGCTACTGGTTCGCAGTTGCCTCCAAACGCCACGAAATACCCGATCCCTTGGCCGCGCCCGCAGTCGAGGTAGCGCTGCGATTGCTCAATACGATCGAACGCTCGCGATACCGCGCCACCACCGAGAACCGGGCCATACGAGCTGCCCTCGTGCGGACCCTCGCTTCCGGCGAGATACCCGATCTCGACTCCGTCATCGACAGATTGGAAATGCTGCGGTTCGGCAGGCAAGCAGACCTGCGCATGGTGTCGTTGACCGCATCGAATACCTACGACGGCGGCCGATGGACACTCCGCTCGGATACGTTGCTCGACGCTCTCGAACAAGATGTCGCGGACCTTGCCCACGACTCGCGCCTGCCGCTGCTTCTGGCGCAGGTCGACCGCGAACTGCTCGGCGTCGTGCCGGCTACCAGCAGCTCGGTCGACACGTGGATCCAAAACCTACAAGAGGGAGTGGCCTGCGGGTTCAGCGGACCGTTCACCGACCTGCGCACCGGTCGAGAACGGGTACGCGATGCACAGTGCGCACGGCGGGCAGCGACCCGCAGCGGATCCGCCGCCATGCGGTTCGAGGATGTCGGAATCAGCGACTGGCTGTTGGCGGGCCGCGCCACTGCACCCACCTCACGAAAAGCAGCCCACCAGTTGGCACCCCTCATCGACGATCATCCGGACCTTCTGGACTTCCTACGTGAATACTTCGCGAACGACCTCGACGTCTCCGCGACGGCCACGCAGTGCGCCCTCCACCCGAACACGGTGCGCTACCGGATCAAGAAGATCGAGGACATCCTCCGCACATCGCTACGCTCGCCAGCGGTGATCACAGAGATCCATCTCAGCCTCGAATGTCTCACGCCGGACTAGCGATCGGGTGTCCTCCCGACCCTCGCCATTCTGCACGGTGGCCACCTGAGAACGACTGCAGATAAATACAATTGGAAGCACCGAGGCTCCGTCTGTGATCGCCCGATATCCACCTGAGGCCCCCGGATTCCCGGCGCATAGAATGACGGCGAGCATGGTGGGCCGGGTCTTACTCGATTCCTCAGGTAGGCGGGAGAGTGTCAACGTGGCGATCACTGTTCGCAGACTGACTCAACGCCGCGACCTCGGCCTTTCGATCGTCGCGGGCCACGAGGGCGCCGACCATGCGATCGACTGGGCCCACGCAATCGAACTCGCCGACCCGACACCGTGGCTCGCCGGCGGAGAACTTGTCATGACGACCGGCCTGCAGATCGGAACCACAGCAGAAGAACAGTTCGAGTATGTCGCCGGGCTCGTGCAAGCGGGCACTGTCGCGCTGGCTTTCGACACTGGCACTACTTTCGAGCGAGTCCCCGACGGCATCCGAAGCGCGGGCGACGAATTAGGTCTACCGATTCTTGCGGTACCCGCCTCGACACCCTTTATTGCGATCACTCGCGCTGTCATCGACGAACTGACGGCCGACCAGGTCCGCGGAGTTCAACGCGTCGTCGACCAACAGGAGAACTTCGCCCGAGCAACACTGCGTGGCGGAATTCCTGCGGTAATCTCGGCGCTCGGCCGGGCACTCTCGTCAACCGTTGCCGTGATCGACACCGACGACCGCGTCCTGGCCGCCCACGGTTCGGACGCGGCTCGCGTCGTTCGGCTTGCCCGTCAATGTGCGGAGTCGGCTCGGTCGAGGTCAGGCCGACGCCAGACCAGCAAGGTTGTCGCAGACGACGACGGGTATTGCACAATTCAGAGCGTCTCGGCGGCCCAGGAACTACACGGCTACCTCGCAGTCAGCTCGACTGAACCCCTCCCATCCTCGGAACGGCTGCTCGTCGCTCACGCGGTGTCGCTGGTCTCGATCGAATTGGGCAAACCTGCCAAAGTGGTTGATACCGAGCAGCGCCTGCGTGCAGCCGTGACTCAGGCGCTACTCAGCCTCGGCGACCATCTCGATGTGAGCTTACTCAGGTACTTCGGTTTCGACGCCGACTCTCGCGTCGCCGCAATCATGCTCACGAATGTCGGTCCCCTCCTCACCGCCGAGCGACAGACAGCGGCTGCACTCGCCGGGCATTCAACTCCATATCTCATGACCGCATCAGCGAACGAGCTCACGATCATCGTTCCAGCCGAACGCTCGTCAGAACTGGGATCGCAGCTGCAGCAACAGGTAAGTGCCCAACTGCAGCGGACACTCGGCGGCGGCCTCGGTTTGCCCGCTCCAATTTTCACTGCCTCGCTCAGTGTCAGGCAAGCGACCGCCGCGATGCGCGCCGGCCGGCCACAGACCGGTCAGTTCGTCAACTTCGCAGACCTGGGAACGTTCTCCCTCCTGCTCGGCAGCCAAAGCGCAGAGGAACTACAGACGTTGGAGCAGTCGATGCTCGGCGCGTTGGACGTGTACGACGCGGCCCATCCCGCAATAAGTCTGGTTGCCACACTGACAGCGTTTCTCGACCACAATGGGCAGACGGAAGTTGCAGCGGCCACGCTCGGCGTTCATCGCCACACCATGCGTAACCGTCTGAACAAGGTGGTGGAGCTGACGGGGCGAGACATCGACTCTGCCCATGTCCGCGCCGAGCTGTGGATCGCGGTCAAGGCACGGGAGCTACTCGGCACGATGCATGAGGCGCCCTGATTCCGAGTTCGCAAGGGCGTCTTACCACTTGATACGCCGATCGAGCCGGTGCGAGTGTGTGACTGTCAGTCACGAGTGCCGCTTCTGCCAGCCCTCGGCGTTACAGTTTCATCCAGGTGCTCTTGACCGTGGTGTACTTCTCGAGAGCACGGAGCGAGTTGTCATGAGCTCCGAACCCCGACTGCTTGTGCCCGCCGAACGGCACGGTGACATCGCTACTGTCGTAGTTGTTGACCCACACCGTTCCCGCGCGCAGTGCACGCGCGACGAGGTGTGCGTGCGACAGACTATTGGTCCACAGCGCGGCCGCGAGACCGTACTGGGTGCCGTTCGCGATCCGCACGCCCTCGTCGATGTCGTCGAACGTGAGGATCGACAGTACGGGACCGAAAACTTCCTCCTGCGCGATCGTCATCTCCGGGGTGACGTCGTCGAAGATCGTCGGTTCCACGAAATACCCGCCGGACTCGATTCGTGCCTGTGCCCCACCGGTGAGGGTGGTCGCGCCTTCCTCCGTGGCCGCCCTGATGTAGCTGAGGACGCGGTGCAGGTGCTTCTCCTCCACGAGTGCGCCGACGGAGGTGTCCGGATCGAGGGGGTCACCGACCTTCATCCTGCTGGTGGCCCGTAGCAGGTGTTCCACGAGTTCATCCTTGCGTGAACGGTGCACCACCAGTCGCGAACCGGCCGAACAGACTTCACCTTGGTTGAAGAAGATGCCACTCGCGACGGAGGCTGCGATGTCCTCGAGTCCGGTGGCGTCCGCGAGGACCAGCTGAGCGCTTTTCCCGCCGAGCTCGAGCGAGACCTCTTTCAAGTTGGAATCGGCGGAGGCGCGAAGCAGTGTCCGCCCGACGGGGCCCGATCCTGTGAAGGTGATGGCATCGACGTCGTTGTGAAGTCCCAGTGCAGCTCCGGCAGTGGCCCCGAATCCCGGAACCACGTTGAGGACACCGGACGGCAGCCCGGCCTCCGCGGCGAGTTCGGCGAGCTTCAGCGCTGTCAACGAAGACGCCTCCGCCGGCTTGAGAACGACAGTGTTGCCGACCGCGAGGGCGGGAGCGAGTTTCCAGGCCGCGAGCATGAGCGGGAAGTTCCACGGCACGATCGCCGCGACGACGCCGTACGGCTCGCGGGTGATGGTCGCGAAGGTGGCGTCGTCGGTCGGTGCGACCTCGTCGTAGCGCTTGTCGATGGCCTCGGCATAGAAGTCGAAGCACTGCACGGTGACCCGGATGTCGATGGCGCGGGCGTCGGCGACAGGCTTGCCCATGTCCAGCGACTCGAGTAAGGCGAGTTCGTCGGCGTGCTCTTCGATCAGCCGCGCGAGGGCCTGCAGCACCCGGCGGCGTTCACGGGGATGTTGCTTGGCCCAGCGGCCGTCTTCGAAGGCGCGGCGAGCGGACTGGACGGCACGGTCGATGTCTTCGCGGTCGCCTTCGGCGATGGTGGTCAGTACCCGGCCGTCGCGCGGCGAGATGCAGTCGAAGCGCCTGCCGGCGAGGGCTGGGACGAATGCGGCGTCGATGAAGGCATCGGTTCGCATGGTCAGGTTCCGGGCCGTCTCGAGCAGGCCGTCCACCTCGGTGGGCAAAGTTGCGGTCATGGTCGGTTCTCCTTCGTTCGGACGAGGTCCCGCCCGAGTTCGTCGCGTCGTGCCCCGGCGAGTCGAGCGCGCTCGACCGTGGCGTCGAACAGTGATTGCTGGTGCGGTGCGGTGTCCGCGTCGTCTTCGGGGTGCCACTGCACTCCGAGCATCGGGGAGCTTTCGTGCTCGAGCACCTCGATGCAGCCGTCCTCGGCGCGTCCGACCACCTGCAGTCCCGCGCCGAGTCGGTCGACGGCTTGGTGATGGTAGGAGGAGACCTCGAACACACGTCCGCCCATAGCATGTGCGACCGCAGAGCCGGATTCCAGCCAAACAGGGTGCATGCATTCGCGATGCCAGATGTGGCTGTCAGGTAGGTGCTGGACAAGTGTGCCGCCGAGCGCCACGTTGACGACCTGCATGCCGCGGCAGATTGCGAGGAAGGGCAGTCCCAGATCGATCACCGCCCGCGCCGTGTTCAGGTCGAACTCGTCCTGCACGGGGTCCGACGCCTCCGTGCGGGGGTCACGTTCGGCCCCGTAGGTGGCGGGGTCCAGGTCGGCGCCGCCAGGCAGAACGATGCCGTCGAAGGCCGTCAGCCGGCGGGCGATATCTCCCGGTCCGGGAGGCACGATGACGGGTTCTCCCCCGGCCCGGAAGATGGCTTCGAGGATCTTGTCGGCGGCCACGGTTCCGGAGCGTCGCAGACCGCTGACCGAGGCGGAGCGGATGCCGGGAACGGCGATCAGCGGCCGGGCGTGGCCGTCGGCCTCACTCATCGGCGGTGAGCGGGAAGGGCAGCGTCGGCATCCACCGTGTCCACTGCGCCGCGAGCGAGCCGTCGGCGATGACCTTGTTCAGTGCGGCGTCGAGGTCGGTGCGGAGGGCGTCGTTGCCCTTCGCGACCGAGATACCCCACCGGTTCCGGGTGGCGACGGTGAAGGCCACGGCCAGGTCGGCCTGCTCCCCGAGCGGCACGATAGCGACATCGTCGTCGACCACGGCGTCGATTTCTCCATCGCGCAGTGCATGCACCATGTCCCCGAGCACGTCGTCGGTAGCACCGTCGAATGGCACAGTCGTCACGCCGTCGAAGGTCTCCGCGAGTGCGAGGTTCGTGCTGCCGACGATGGCGCCGACTCGCTTGCCGGCCAGGTCGCTTTCGGAGCCGATTCCGCTGTCCGCGAGAACGAGAACCGATTCGTCGAAAATCGCGTAGGGGCGGGTGAAGTCGACCAGTTCCGCCCGAGTCGGGGTGATGCCCTGACCGCACCAGATGGCGTCTCCTCGGCCCTCCTGCACGGCGGGAACCATGTCGCTCCAGGACGTCACGACCCAGCGGACGGTCTTGCCGAGGACGTCGGCAACGAGTTCGGCTGCGGAGGGCTCGTATCCGACCCGGGTGCCGTCGGGTGCCGCCTTGTCGAACAGCGGGAGTGCGGGAAGGTCGACGCAGATCAGTTTCAGTTCGTTGCTCACAGGAACTCCAGGTACATCTCGCGGTCGAAGTCGGTCACGGCGCCGCAGGCGCGGGCCCATTCGTCGAATTTCAGAGCCGAGTACTGGTCGGCCAGTTCGGGGTCGAGGCTGCCTCGAATTACGGTGTTGTCGTTGAACGCTTGCACCGCGTCGCCGAGGGTCAGCGGCAACGTCTCGTAGGTGTCGTCGCCGTAGCTGCTGCCGATCTGTGGGTCTCCGGGATCGGTGGCGTTGTCGATGCCGTGTTTGATCGCGGCGAGCAGCACGGTGTGGGAGAGGTAGGGGTTGACGCTGGCGTCGGGGATCTTGTACTCGAGGCGGCCGACTGCGGAGAGTCGGACGGTGCAGGTCTTGTTGTCCATTCCCCAGTTGACGGCGGTGGGGGCGAATTGTCCGCCGTCCCAGAATCGCTTGTAGGAGTTGACCGTCGAGGCCATGATCGCGGTCGATCCGGGGGCGTGGGCGAGCATGCCGCCGAGGGCGTGCCGGCCGATCTTGCTCAGGTGGAGTTCGCGGCGACCGGGATCTTCGAGGACGTTCTCGTCGCCGTTCCACAGGCTGACGTTGTGGTGGCAGCCGTTGCCCATGGAGCCGGTTACGGGCTTGGGCATGAAGCTGGCGACGACGCCGTGTTCCTTGGCGACCTGGTGGCAGATTTGCCGGTAGGTGATCAGGCGATCGGCGGTGGTGGTGCAGCGGTCGAATTGCCAGTTCAGTTCGAGCTGCCCGGGGTCTTCGTAGTCTCCTTCGATCATGTCGAATCCGAGGGCGTGGGCGTAGGTCATGACCTTTTGATAGATCGGGCGCATCAGCTCGAGGTTCGCGGTCTGGTATGCGGCGCTGCCACCCGGGCGGACCTTGACGTCCATGCTCGCGCCGAGCCAGCTCATCTCGGGTTCGCAGCCGCTCTTGAGTTCGAGTCCGGTGTCGGCCTTGAACTGGCTATGGGCCCGAATGAGCGTGCTGCGCGTGTCGGTGGCGAGGTAGTCGCCACCGACCTCGGGGATGTGGTCGGGCTCGTAGGTGGTGCAGAAGAACCGCGCGACGGTGGTGTCCCAGGGCAGCACCGCGAAGGTGTCCAGATCGGGGATCGCGGTGAACTCGGCCGCGTCGACACCGCCACCGAGCAGCTGTCCGGTGCGGTCGGTGTGCAGATCGACCATGGCGGTGCGGTGGAACTGCACGCCCTTGACAAGGTTGCGGCGCAGGTGCCGGGCGGGGACCACCTTGGCGACGGTTCGCCCGGTGAGGGTCACGACCTGGTAGTAGATGTATTCGACTCCGGTGGAGTCGATTTGCTTCTCGATGTCTGCGATGCGGGCATCCGAAGAATTGAGTTCTCGGTGCTGATCCAATGAGGTCATCGGATGTCTCCTTGTGGTGTGGGTAGGTCGCGGGGTCACGATGTGAGGACTGCGGCGCGCGAGGTTTCGATGGCTTCGCGATATTTCCGGGCCGAGGCGGGTGCGGGCGAGATCATGACGACGCCGACGAGCCGGCTTCCCTGGTGGTAGCCGACCACTGTGCCGTCCAGCGCAGACGGGTCGTCGTCGGTCGGGGCCGACAGATCCCCCTCGAGTACCGAGATGTGGTCGGCGTCGCCCGGTGAGCCGTAGCCCTGCAGTCGTAGCCCGAACTGATCACTCCAGAACGAGGGAACCGGTGAGAACGTGGTGGTGTCCTCGCCGGCACCGTTCAGGTGGTGGATCAGCGAGACCGCAGCTCGCTTGGCGGTGTCGGTGGGGATGCACCAGTGTTCGATGCGGCGCGGGATGTTCCCGGTGGCGGGGTCGGGGAACCGGGCGATGTCGCCGACCGCAACGACGTCGGGCCGTGATTCGACGCGCAGGTGGTTGTCGCAGAGGACACCGTTGCTGAGGTCGAGGCCGTTACCGTCGAGCCATTCGACGTTCGGGTGGGAGCCGACCGATTCGATCAGCACGTCGGCGTCGAGTCGGGTGCCGTCGGTCAGGATCACTCCGGACAGCAGACTGGGAGCATCGACATCGGCGACCGCATGTTCGACGGATACCCCGGTGTGGATGTGCACGCCGAATGCTTCGTGCACTCGCCGTAGTGCGTTGCCGAAGTCTTCCCCCAGGGGGCGGATCATGGGGACGGCCAGCGGCTCGACGATGTGCACCTCGCAGCCTAGTTTTCGGGCGGTGGCTGCGGTTTCGCATCCGATGAACCCGCCGCCGACGACAACGACCCGGGTTCCCGGCTGCAGTGCGGCGCGCAGTCCGATCGCGTCGTCGAGGGTACGAATGACATGCCGGCCGGACGTCGGCCCCGGAAGGTCCAGGCGCCGGGGGCGCAGGCCGGTCGCCGCGATCAATCCGTCGTAGTGCAGTACCTCGCCGTCGGCGAGGGTGACGGTCTTGGAGTCGAGGTCAGTCGACACCGCGGGTGTTCCGAGTTTCCATTGCACATCCGCGATGCTCTTACGTTGGCGAAAGGCAACCGAGGAATGCCAGTGGTCGAGCGTGGAGTTCTGTTCGTCGCGTTCGGCGGCGAGCAGGTCCTTCGACAGGGGCGGGCGGTTGTATGGCATGTGCTTTTCGTCGCCGACGATGGTGACGACTCCGTCGAACTTGTTGGCGATCAGCTGTTCGGCTGCGCGGAGACCGCCCATCGATCCACCGACGATGACCACGTGCGAAGGCATCGGTTCAGCTCTCGTCGAGGAAGATTGCTTGCACGGGGCAGACGTCGGCGGCTTCTTCCACCTCGTCGCGCTGGGAATCGTCGGGATGCTTGTCGTAGACGAGCTTGCCGTCGTCATCCATCTGGAAGACCTTGGGTGATGCGATGGCGCACTGTCCGTGGTCCTGGCACATTCCGTAGTCGACGCGGACGTCCATTTTCTTTACCTCTCTTACCGGAAACGTGGTGATGGTGGTGTGTGTCAACCGCGTTCGAACGCGATCGGCAGGAAGATCGGGCCGGTGTTGCCGCTGAGCGGCAGCCAGGTGGCGATGCCGTCGATGGTCGGGTTCTTCAGCCGCTGGGCTAGCAGGGGCAGTGCCTCGCTCATGTCGCTGCGAGCGACGAAATGTCCGAGGCAGTGATGGGCGCCGCCGCCGAACCCGAAGTGCGGCGCCCGCTGCGCGGTCAGGTCGAAGGGTTCACCTTCGATCACTCGCGGGTCGGTACCGGCGGATTCGGACAGCAGGTGGATGGTGGTGCCGGCCTTGATCTCGAGGCCCTGGTACTCGAAGTCTTCGAGTGCTTCGCGGGTCACCCAGGTGACGGTCGGGTCCATCCCGCCGAAGATCAGCAGGACCAGCGACACGCGCAGCTCGTCGTGGCTGAGGTGTTCACCGTCGCGTTCGGCGAGGACGAGTCGGCTGACGAAGTCGTCGCCCGGGTTGGTGCGGCGGTCGGCGATCAGTTCGTCGGCGTACTCGTAGAGCCCTTCGAGCGCGGCCTCGACCTTGGCGAGGTCCTGCGCGAGCGTGACCCCCAAGGCCAAGCCGATGTCGTTGGACCAGGCGGCGATCTTCTTCCATTCGCCCTCGGGGATGCCGAGCATGATCGCGATGACGCGGGCTGCGTAGGGTTCGGCGAACTCGGAGGCGAAGTCGCAGCGGCCGCGCTCGTGGAAGTCGTCGATCAGCTCGTTCGCGAGGGCCTGGAATCTGGGGACCAGGCCGCCGATGAGTTTCGGCGAGAAGGCGGGGTTCATCAGTCGACGCAGGCGATGGTGGTCGTCGCCTTCGAGGTTGAGCAGGGCACTCGTCCACCAGTGCGCGAACGGTCCGTCGTGGACTCCGTTGTGCGCCGGCCACGCCCAGCTTCCCTGGCGCAGGCGCCGGTCTTTCATCAGCTTGCTGACCTCGTCGTAGCGCAGGACGGCGAGTCCGTAGCTGGTGTGGGCGAACCAGCTGGCCTCGCGCGCCTGGCGGACGGCATCGGATTGCACCGAGAAGGTGGGGTCGGCCAGGTTCAGAAACGGCGCGTCGGTCAGTTGATCAGTGGGCATCGGTGGCTCCTGCGGGTTCGGGCTGCGGTTCGGTAGAAGCCGCATGGATGGGGGTGGGGCGCTTGCGGATCGCGTCGCCGAAGGGGGCTGTTCCGTTGTTGTGGGAACGGGCGAGAGCCATATAGAGCAGGCCGGTTCCGACGACCGCGGCGCACAGCAGGGCGACGATGTAGTTGTCGTACCAGGCGGCGTCGGGGGTACGCGGCCAGCTGATGTTGATGATGGCAGCGACGCCGTAGACGAGGGCGCCGATGTTGACCGGCATCGCCCACTTGCCAAGCTGATATTTCCCGTTCGGGATCCAGCCCTTGATGCGGGCACGCAGTGCGGCGAAGACCACCATTTGGAAGGCGATGTAGATGCCGATGGCGCCGAAGCTGATCAGCTTGGTCAGGGCGTCGGTGGACACTGCCGACCCGATGATCAAGATGCCGGGGACGACGGCGGCGAACAGCAGCGCGTAGGGCGGGACGGC
>SEEV01000492.1 GCA_004211695.1 Rhodococcus sp. (in: high G+C Gram-positive bacteria) | reverse complement strand
AGCTGCGCCTGTTCCGGGCTACATGCATCGCGCCACTGTATGCCGACATATCCCATATGTTACCGCGATCACCTGGTCCATGACCGGTAACGACACGCAGTATTAGTGGCTACATACGCGGGGGCGGAATCCACAGTTCTCCCTGGCAGACCGCAGGGATTCGGCCGAAAGCCGCCGTAACTTGGGCCTAAGCAACAGACGGGTGACCGGTTCTCCGGCAGCGAGCTGATCAGCTCGTGCGGGTGAGCTGGTCGCCCACCGCCCTCAAGGCCTCGAGGTCCGAGACCTCGAACGGCAGCGAGGGCACGCCGACGATCGGCACCCGAGGGTGGGCGGCCGTGAACCGGCTCAGCAGTTGAACCTCCCGCTTGGCGATCACCGCCCGATGGGCGTGGATTCGCAGTACAGCGGCGGTGAGGGGGTCTTGGTCCCCGAGTTGGTCGGCGGCAGTGACCGCGTGATCGGCCGACAGGGAACTGAGAGTGGGGTGCGTCCGATTCAGGACGAGGCCCGCGAGCGGCATCTGGTCGCCTGTGAGCCGGTCGACGAAGAAGGCCGCCTCCCGCAGCGCATCCGGTTCGGCTCCCGCGATGACCAGAAACTTGGTGCCCGGCTGTCGGAGCAATTCGTAAGTGCGCGTGGCTCTTTCGCGGAAGCCGCCGAACATCGAGTCGAGTGACTGCACGAAACTCGAGGCGTCCGACAGCATCTGACTACCCACGATGGTGGAGACGCCGCGCAGTGCGAGCCCCATCGCGCCGGTGACGAGCCGGGTGAGACCGCGGCCGGGTGCGGTGAGCAACCGGATCATGCGACCGTCGAGGAACGCGCCCAGACGCTGGGGTGCGTCGAGGAAGTCCAGGGCGTTGCGGGACGGCGGCGTGTCGACGATCACCAGATCCCATTCGTCGCTGGAGGCGAGCTGCCCCAGCTTCTCCATCGCCATGTACTCCTGAGTTCCCGAGAACGAGGTGGCGACGGTCTGGTAGAAGGGATTCGCGAGAATCTGCTCCGCCTTCTCCGGCGTGGAGTGCTCGATCACCATTTCGTCGAACGTGCGGCGCATGTTCAGCATCATGGCGTGCAGTTCGCCGGTGGCGTCCGGTCCGAGCTGCACGGGTTGCGGCGAGTTGTCGAGTTCCGCGACGCCGAGGGCCTGCGCGAGTCGACGCGCCGGGTCGATGGTCAGCACGACCACCTTCCGTCCCTGTTCCGCGGCGCGCAGTGCGAGCGACGCGGCCGTGGTGGTCTTGCCGACCCCGCCGGCGCCGCAGCACACGACGATCCGCGTGGCCCGGTTCTCCAGCATCCCCGCGACATCCAGGGCGGAGGCGGTGCGGCGGCGCTCGTGTTCCACTGTCTGCGTCATCGGACACCCTGTTCCGTCAGATACTCCGCGAGCTCGTACAGCCCGCCCAGGTCCACGCCGTCGGCGAGCGACGGCAGATGCAGTCGTGCCCCATCCACTTCGGCGAGCTGTCCGGCACTCTCCTCCTGCGCTTCGAGGACGGACGCATGCTCGATCGTCTCGGTGAGCAACCCCGCGAAATCTTCGTCGTCGAGGGTGATCCCGCTCTTCCGCAGTCCGGCGCGGATGGCCTCGGCGTCGATGCGCCCCTTCGCGGCGTCCGCGAGGGTCTCGGCGGGCAGGAACTGCGGGCTGGTGCGGTTGACGACGATGGTGCCGAGCCGCAGGTCGGCGCGGGCCAGTTCCTCTGCCGCGTCGGTGGTCTCCTGCACCGGTAGCGCCTCGAGCAGCGTCACGAGGTGGATGACGGTCTCGTCGGAATGCAGCAGACGGACCACGCCCTCACTCTGCGACCGCACCGGACCGCCCTTCGCGAGGTCGGCCATCGCCTTCGTCACGTCGAGGAAGTTGCCGATCCGCCCGGTCGGCGGCGCGTCGACGACGACGGCGTCGTACGCCCGCTTGCCGGACTTGTCGGTGCGCACCACGCACTCCTTGATCTTGCCGGTCAACAGCACGTCCCGAAGGCCGGGCGCAATCGTGGTGGCGAACTCGATGGCACCGAACCTGCGCATCGCGCGGCCCGCGAAACCGAGGTTGTAGAACATCTCGAGGTACTCGAGGAATGCGGTCTCGATGTCGATGGCCAGCGCCATCACCTCCCCGCCACCCGCGGCGGCCGCGACCTTCGTCTCCTGCGGCGGGAGCGGGGGCACGTCGAAGAGCTGGGCGATTCCCTGCCGGCCCTCCACCTCCACCAGCAGCACACGACGCCCACCCTCGGCAAGGGCGAGCGCCAACGCGGCGGCCACCGTGGACTTTCCGGTGCCGCCCTTTCCGGAGACGAAGTGCAGCCGGGCCCGCGCGGCCTTCTCGGGCCACGTCGGGGTGAGCTGGTCTGGGGATGCAACCACGGGGTCGAGCCTATAAGTCTGGGAGGCGGGATGTGCGGGGGATAGGCTCACCGGCATGAGTGAATTGACTTCCTGGGAGTACGCCACCGTTCCGCTGCTCACACATGCGACCAAGCAGATCCTCGATCAGTGGGGCACCGACGGCTGGGAACTGGTGACGGTTCTTCCCGGACCCACCGGTGAGCAGCACGTCGCGTACCTGAAGCGTCCGAAGGGCTGAAGGCCGTGGCAGAGACACAGAACTGGTCCGCCCGCCTGACCGATCTCGGCATCAGCCTGCCGTCCGTCGTTCCGCCGGTGGCCGCCTACGTGCCCGCCGTGCGCACCGGCAACTACGTCTACACGTCCGGTCAGTTGCCGATCGTCGAGGGCAAGCTCACACACGTCGGCAAGCTCGGCGCCGAGGTGTCGGCCGACGACGCGAAGGCCGCCGCGCGCACCTGCGCGCTCAATGCGCTGGCCGCGGTCGACGCCCTCGTCGGCATCGACTCGGTAGTGCGGATCGTCAAGGTCGTCGGATTCGTCGCCTCCGCCGAGGGATTCACCGGTCAGCCAGGCGTCGTGAACGGTGCATCCGAATTCCTCGGTGAGGTGTTCGGGGATGCCGGCGCCCACGCACGCTCGGCCGTCGGTGTCGCGGAGTTGCCGCTCGGCGCCCCCGTCGAGGTGGAGCTGATCGCCGAAGTGCAGCCGGAGTCGTAGTGCCATGACGCTTGCCCATCCGGCCTACGCCCAGGTGCGGGAGGTCACCCCGATCGTCTCGGTGATGCTCGAGAACAATCCCGGCATGATGACGCTCGACGGAACCAACACGTGGATTCTGCGTGTGCCGGGCCGGGACGAGTGTGTGGTGGTCGACCCGGGTGACGCCGACGAGGAGCACCTCGCGCGTGTGGCGGCACTCGGTCCGGTCGCGTTGACGCTGATCACACACCGTCATTTCGATCACACCGGCGGAGTGCAGAGGTTCTTCGAACTCACCGGCGCACCCGTGCGCTCGGTGGATCCCGAATTCCTCCGCGGCGGCGGCGAAGCCCTCGTCGACGGTGAGACCATCGACGTCGCGGGGCTCACGCTCTCGGTGATCGCCACACCCGGCCACACGAAGGATTCGGTGTCCTTCACCGTGGAGGGTGAGGGCACCGTCCTCACCGGCGACACGATCCTCGGCCGCGGCACCACGGTGCTCGATGACACGGACGGCGACCTCGGCGACTACCTGTCGTCGCTGCGCCGACTGCTGGACCTCGGAGCCGGCCACCAGGTAATGCCCGGTCACGGACCCGAACTGCCCGACCTGAACGTGATCGCGCAGCAGTATCTCGATCACCGGGAGGAGCGGCTCCACCAAGTGCGGGCCGCACTCGACGCACTCGGGGGCAGCCCGACCGTCCGAGAGGTGGTCGAGCACGTCTATTCCGACGTCGACCCGAAGTTGTGGCCGGTGGCCGAGAAATCGGTCAACGTGCAGCTCGCCTACCTGCGCAGCCGCGACTAGCAACCGAACGAATTCGGCCACCCCCTCCGTGTGAGGGGGTGGCCGAATTCGATGGTGCGAGAACTACCGCGCGCGGCGTGCCAGGCGCTCGGAGTCGGAGATCAGCACGCTCTTGCCTTCGAGGCGCAGCCATCCGCGGTGTGCGAAATCGGCGAGTGCCTTGTTGACGGTCTCGCGGGAAGCGCCGACGAGCTGGGCGATCTCTTCCTGCGTGAGGTCGTGCGTGACCCGCAGCGAACCCGCCTCCTGGGTGCCGAACCGCTGCGCGAGCTGCAGCAGCGCCTTGGCGACACGACCGGGAACGTCCGTGAAGATCAGGTCGGCCAGGTTGTTGTTGGTACGGCGCAGACGGCGCGCGAGCACCCGCAGGAGCTGTTCGGCGATCTCGGGGCGGTGGTCGATCCACGCCTTGAGCGCTTCGCGGTCCATGCTGACCGCGCGGACCTCGGTGACCGTCGTGGC